>JAJDOI010000079.1 GCA_022340245.1 Thiogranum sp. | reverse complement strand
CGGTGCGGAAACGTTTGCTGACCCCTTGCAGGCGCAGTACGGGCTGCTCGTCCCGCTCAGTCATCGGCCTCAGTCCGCGCAGTCCAGGCTCTGAAGTGTGTGTTGGGCGGGAGACCCACTGATATCCATGCTGACGGTTGCCGGCATGCCCAGACGCAGCTCGTTGTCGGGGTTACACACGTATACCCGCACCTGGTACACCAGGCGGGTGCGCAGATCCGGCGTTTCGACGTTCTTGGGCGTGAATTCGGCCGTGGGTGAAATGAATCCTATCCAGCCCCGGTAGCGCTTGTCCGGGAAGCTGTCGGTGGTCACGGTCGCAGCCATGCCGGGTGCGATTCTGCCCAGCATGGTTTCCGGTACGTAGGCGCGTACCCAGACCGGCTCGGTCAACGCCATGGTGAACACCGCTTTCTGCGGCGACGCCATGTCGCCGACTTCCAGCAGGCGGTTGCGAATCACACCGTCCGAGGGCGCATAGAGACTGGTATCCTTGAGCACCTCGCCGGCCAGCGCCAGGTTTGCCTGCTCGGCTTCGAGTCGGGCGCGGGCTTCGGCGATGTCCTCGATCCGTGGCCCCGCGAGCGCCAGCGCCAGCGCTTCTTCGGCGACTTTGACGTTTGCCCGCGCGGAATCCAACCCTGACCTGGCGTCGTCGACCGCCTGTTGCGAAGCGGCCTTTTCAGCCACCAGCTTGAGCGTGCGCCGGTAGGTGAGACTGGCGTCGACTTCCTTGGCCTGCGCGGCCTTGAGATCGGCGCGGGCCTGCCGGATCTCCTCGGGTCGACTGCCCGCTTCAAGCCGCGCCAGCACCGCCTGCTGCGATGCCGCGCCGGCCCTGGCAGCGGCCAGTGAGGCCTCCAGGCGTTCGCGGTGCAGGGTCGCGAGCAGCTGACCTTTCTTTACCGCGTCGCCCTCCTCGACCAGCAGCGTTGCGATGTGCTCGCTGTTGTTGAATGCCAGGTCGACTTCGCGCACGTCGACATTGCCATACACCTGCAAGGTGTCCGCCGAGGTCCCGGTGTCACGCTGGTAAAACCAGTAAGCCCCGGCGGCGACCAGCAGCGACAACAGCACAACAGCAAGGAGACGCCTCAGGATCGTGGCAGACATCAGGCGTCAGGCCCGCTCAGGGTTTCACCGCTTCGATGGTCGCCGAAACCACATACTCCTCGACGCCGCGGCCCGGCGCCCAGTCGCGGATAAACTCGCGAGACTCGTCCTTGGGGCGGATGCGGATGTCGGTGAAGCCGCAGCCGGCCAACACCGACTCGAGCTCTTCGACCCGGGAGGCGCCGGCCACGCAGGCCGAATGCAGATAGGGATCGTTTCTTATCTCATCGGGCAACTCCGCGCTGGCGACCACGTCGGAAATCGCCAACCGGCCGCCCTGCTTCAGCACCCGGAAGCTTTCACGGAACACCCGGTCCTTTTCGGGGGACAGATTGATTACGCAGTTGGAAATAATGACGTCCACGCTGGCGTCGGGCACCGGCAGATATTCGATCTCACCCAGGCGGAACTCCACATTGTCAAAACTCGCCTCGCTGGCATTGCGACGTGCCTTGCTGATCATGGCAGGGGTCATGTCGACACCGATAACCAGCCCGCCGGCGCCCACTTCCCGCGCCGCGAGAAAGGCATCGAAACCACCGCCGCTACCCAGATCGAGCACCACGTCGCCCGGCTGCAGGCTGGCGATAGCCCGCGGGTTGCCGCAACCCAGGCCCATGTCGGCGCCCTGCGGCACGTTGTCGACATCAGCCTGACTGTAACCCACGCGGCTGGACACCAGCTGATTGATCCGCACGTCGTCGGAAACGCCGCAACAGCTCGAGACCTCCCCGCAACACCCGCCGCTGTCACCGGCTTCGGCCACTGCACTGTAGGACTCGCGCACCTGCTGGCGCACCTTGTCGGCTTGCTCTTGACTCATGATATCTTGACCTCTTTGCCGGTTTCGTTTTGTTGTTTGCGTTGTGCAGCGGACAAGGCCCTCTGCAGCGCCCGCCAGCGCTCATAGTCCTCGACTCTGTCGATATCCCACAGCGTCTCCAGTTCCGCCCAGCTGTTGCGCCGCACAGCCCGCAGTTGCCCGCGGGTGGCCTTCAACACGTACCCGGTGCTCCAGGGTATACCGGCAAACAATTCCGCGACTACCTTGCGCAGACCGAGCAGCACATAGCCGCCGTCTTCGGCCGGCCCGAGCACGGTATCAACCCCGGCCTCCATGACCGCCAGCGCGCGCTGTACATAGTCGGGTTGCATCACCGGACAGTCGCTGCCGATGAGCACGGCGCTCTCGCCGCGCGCCAGCGCGTGCAGCATCACCTGGTGCATACGCTGACCGAGATCGCCGTTCGGCTGGGTTTGCAGTTCGATACCGGTCGTGTCGACCAGCTGCTGGAACAGCGGGTGCCGGGTGTCCGGCGTGACCCACAGCTCGATCGGCGCCAGGCGTGCCCGGTGCAGCCGCACAACCGCATCCTGCAGCCACTCGCCATAGACGCGCGCCGCTTCCTCGGCGCCGATGGCCTTTGCCAGGCGTGTTTTTACCTGTCCGGCCCGCGGCACCTTCGCAAACACCAGGATCCGTGACGCCGGGTACAGCCAGTTGGGCGCGTCAGTCATACAGCCTCGCGAGCCGGCTGGCGGGCACGCCGACGAAGAACGCCGCCCGCAGCCACCACATTTTTATCACGGTGCGCACCACACCGTGGCTTTCCCAGCGACGACTGGAAGTCAACAACCGGTGTTTCAGGCAGTGCGGGCGTCCCAGGCGCTTCAGCCGCTTGCTGAAGACGATGTCTTCCATCAACGGCTGGTCGGGAAACCCGCCCAGGCTCATGAACCAGTCGCGTGGCACGAACAGACCCTGGTCGCCCGTGGCAATGCCCGAAAGTCGCGCACGCAGATTCATCAGCCGTTCCACCAGGCGCAGCAGCGGCTGGCGCCCCGAAAGGCGCACATCGAAGTGTCCCCAGCCAGGCTCCTGCGCCAGGGCTGCGGCGATCAGGCGGTCGACGTCATCCGGCGCGAGGGTGTCGGCGTGCAGGAACAGCAGGACGTCGCCTTGCGCCAGCGCCGCCCCGGTGTTCATCTGCCTGGCCCGGCCGCGGGCGGAAAACAGCAGTCGATCCACCTGCCCTGTACAGCGCGCGGGCGTGCCGTCACTGCTGCCACCGTCGACCAGGATCACTTCGTGTCCGCGCCCGCGGGCCGCCTGCAGGCACGCCAGGGTCGGGCCGATGGCGGCGCACTCGTTCAGAGCGGGAATGATGATGGACAGGCGCTGCATGTCTAGTCCAGCGCTCCCCCGCAACTGCTGCCCTGCCCCGCGGTGCAACCGTAACAGTGGTCGCAGACCACGATGGGGTTGCCGCGCAGGGCATCGGCGTGCAGGTCGCGAAGGTGCGGGCGCGGCCGGTCACCGAGCGCGAGCGGCAGATCCAGCATCTGGTTGAAGTCGCAATCATACAGGTAACCCTGCCAGTCCACGCTGAGCAGGCTGCGGCACATGACCGTGTCGAGATTCTGCGGCTGGAAAGCCTCCTTGAGCAGCTGCATATAGCCGGCAAACTGTCCTTTGGACACCAGCGTGCTGCCGAAGCGCTGTATGGGCATATTGGCGAGCACCAGCAGCCGGTTGAACACCACGCCCTCACGCTCGGCCAGCTCCCGCCGGTAGTCCGCTTCGAGTTGCTCCTGGGCTGGCGGCAGCACCGCACCGAGCGGGTTGTACATCAGGTTCAGCACCAGGCCACTGCCCGGTTGTCCGTATCCGAGTGAATTCAACTCGCGCAGCGCGCGTATGCTGGAACGGTATACGCCGTCGCCCCGTTGGCTGTCGACATTGCTTTCCAGGTAACAGGGCATCGACGCGACAATCTCCACACCATTGGCGGCGAGAAACGCGGCCAGTGTCTCTTCGCCCGGTTCGTTGAGTATGGTCAGGTTGCAGCGATCGATGACCTGTATACCCATGCCGCGGGCGGCTTCCACCAGGTAACGGAAATGCCGGTTGAGCTCGGGAGCCCCGCCGGTGATATCGAGGGTCGACAGCTGCGGGGCGCGCAAAACCTCGATAACCGCCTCGACGGTCTCGAGCTGCATTTGCTCCTTGCGCGTCGGTCCGGCGTTCACATGACAGTGAAGACAAGCCTGGTTACAACGGTAGCCGAGATTGACCTGCAGTGTCGTCAGTGGCGCCCGCCTGAGCGCCGGGAAATCCGTGTCTTCCAGAAGCGGAAGTGTTGCGTGCATAAGCTGGCTGTTCCCGATAAATCAGTGATATTTCTGCAAGTAGTTAAATTCTAGTGACATATGCCTGTCATATCCACACGACCGGCGCGCAAGCGGTCGCCGATATCCCCCGCATCCTGCATGGTCACTACCGCTGCAGCGCCTCATGGAACCACCCGGTTTATCCAGCTTACCAACCGCCGCGTACGGGGGCTGAACAGCACCTTGCTCAGGCCGCTGTTGGCCGTGCGACGGTGAATCTGCGCCAGGGTCGGGTAGGCATGAATGGTCGCCGACAGATCGCTCACGGTCGCGCGGGTTTTCATTGCCAGTACGATTTCGTGGATCAGTTCGCCCGCGTGCGGTCCAAGTATACTCGCGCCGAGGATCCTGCCGCGGTGGGTGACGAATTTGGCCAGACCGTGGGGTTCGACCTCGGCCAGCGCCCGGTCGATGCCGCTGAAGGGAAATGTCAGCACAGCGGCCTTTATCCCCTGCGCCTGCGCCTGCGCGATCGTCAGCCCCACGCGCGCCAGTTCCGGATCGGTGTAGGTGACCCAGGGCACCACCCGGTAGTCGGTCTTTTTGGGAAAACGGAAAACCGCGTTGCTGATCACGATCCCCGCCTGGTACTCGGCCATGTGCGTAAACGGGTACGGCCCGCACACGTCGCCGCAGGCGAAGATGTGTTTCTGCGAACTGCGCAGGCGGCGGTCGACCTTGATGCCGCCCTTGTCGTAGTCCACGCCCGCGGCCTCCAGCCCCAGGCCTTCCACATTGGGCCTGCGTCCGGTGGCAACCAGCACCCGGTCGGCCTGCAGGCTGTGACCGCCGCTGCAGGTCAGGCTGCAGGCTCCGTTCGCGGCGTCCACCCGTTGCACTTCAGTCGCTGTACTGATGTCGAGGCCTTCGCTCACCAGGCGCTCGCGCAGCAGCTCCGCCAGCTCGGGGTCCTCGTTGGGCAACAGCCCCGGCAGGCGTTCGATGAGCGAGACACGGCTGCCCAGTCGGGCAAACGCCTGGGCCATTTCCACGCCGACGGCGCCGCCGCCGAGCACCGCCAGCCGCTGCGGCAGCTCGCGCAGGTCGAACAGCGTTTCGTTGGTCAGATACTCGACGCGGTCCAGTCCGGCGACCGGGGGTATTGCAGGCCGCGAACCGGTGGCGATAACAAAGCGTCTGCCATGCACCGTGTGACCATCGACCTGCACCGTGTGCGGGTCTGTGAATGTCGCCTGCCCGAAAAGAACCTCGCAGCCATAGTCGCGGAAGCGCTGCGGGTCGTCGTGCTGCTGAATCTGGTCGATAACGCCGTGGACGTGCTCGCTGACCTGTGCCAGATCGACCCGGGGTGCGACGGACGAGAGTCCGAATTCACGGCCCCGGCGCATTAGCGAGGCGACCCTGGCGACGTGGATCAGGGTCTTGCTCGGCACGCATCCGGTGTGCAGGCAGTCTCCGCCAAGCTTCGCGGATTTTTCGATCAGGGTGACGTCCAGACCCAGCTGGGCGGCTACACTGGCCACCACCAGCCCGCCCGCACCGCCGCCGATCACGACGAGATCCTTGTTTGTTTTCATTATCTGTTCCCGGGCCGCACGGCTGTTCGAGCACACCACTCCGATTTTGTTCCCTGAAGCGCATTGTGCCGGTATTTCGCTTGTCCCGTTCGCTAGTTGCGCCCGGCCAGGGATTTGTCCGCCCTTATGTGAAGGCTGGCACTCTCCAGCTAATTGCATAGTTGCAGCTCCGGAGCCACTGGCACCGGAGTCGACTTATCAACCACTTGCGGGTGACTGTCGTTGCAAGTTAACACGAATTCAACCCAGTCCTCTGTCCCACCCGCATTTGCCAATTACCACAAGGAATTGCGCTTCGCCTTGCCGCGCTCGAGGTGGGTCGATTATGCGTCCTGTTGATTATGTGTTGCGATCCGTAATACGAATCATTATCATTAGTTTCTCCGTCCATGAGGTGCTGTAATCGATGCGTGTTCGGTCGTTCATCTTATCCATTCTGATTGTATTAGTCGCTCTTCTCTCTGCCTGTGGCGGCGGAAGCGGCGGCGATAACCCTGACACTCAACCGGGACAGGCGGCGTCAACTGCGCCGCCGCTCTCACCTGCAGCTGCACTCGGAAAAAAGATATTTTTCGACCCCAGTTTGTCCGCCTCGGGCCTCCAATCCTGTGCGACCTGTCATGATCCGGCACACGCGCATACCGGCAGTGACGGTCGCGCGGTACCACTCGGTGGCCCGGGGATGGATGTCACCGGGTTCCGCAACACACCGACCCTGCGTTATCTGAGTTTCAACAGCGTTTTCTTTTTCGACGACGAGGGCACACCGACCGGCGGATTCAATCTCGACGGCCGGGCAGCCTCACTCATGGACCAGGCGCATCGTCCTTTTCTGGCTCCGCATGAAATGGCCAACGCAACACCCGTGGCGGTCATGGACAAACTACGCAGCGCCAGCTACGTGTCCGAATTCATGCAGGTGTTCGGTAGCGATATCTTCGATACCGGAGATGCCGCCTTCGAGCGGGCCACGTTTGCTCTGCAGCAGTACGAAAAGGAATCCGCGGAGTTTAGACCGTTTGACAGCAAGTTCGACTATTTCCTGGCGGGCAAGGTTCAACTGAGCGCACAGGAGATGCGCGGCCTGGCGCTGTTCAACAATCCGACCAAGGGCAACTGCGCGGCCTGCCATTCGAGCGCTCGCCTGCCGGATGGCACGCCGCCCCTGTTCACGGATTTCACTTACGACAACCTCGGCGTTCCGCGAAATCCCGACATACCCGCGAACGCAAACCCCGACTATTACGACCTCGGCTTGTGCGGGCCTGATCGCACCGACCTCGGCAGCCGCAGCGACCTGTGTGGAGGCTTCAAGGTACCCACACTACGCAACGTGGCTGTAACGGCGCCCTATTTCCACAACGGCAAGTTCGCCACGCTGCGCGAAGTGGTGTCGTTCTATGTGCGTCGCGACACCAACCCGGAAGAGTGGTATCCCAATGCCGGGGCGGACAGATTTGACGATCTTCCGCCGCAATATCGCGCCAATGTGAACACGACCGAGGCCCCTTACAACCGCCAACTCGGTGGTTTGCCCGCGCTCACGTCTGATGAGATCGACGACGTGGTGGCGTTTCTCAAAACCCTGACCGACGGTTACCAGCCTTAATTCAGAAACAATTCAATCCAAGGACTATAAAGATGCAACGTATCATCCTGCTGTTACTGATTTGCCTTTTCCCTGCATTGCCTGCGCAGGCAGACGAAGCCGCGTTGCGCGAGCGTATAGACATGCTGAGTAAGGAACTGGAAAAACTCAAACACGAAATGGAAGATATGAATTCGCGCACCGAAGCGATTGCCGATCAGCAACAGGCGGTGAACCACGCCACCGCGCCCGGTGCGCAGGAAAACGCGAGTTCACAGGTGTCGATCTGGGGCTACGGTGAAATCAATTACAACCGGCCAACCGATCAGAGCAGGGATAGCAAGATGGACCTGAGGCGCGCCGTATTCGGCTTTGGTTACCGCTTCGACGAGGACACGCGTTTCACCTCGGAATTCGAACTCGAGCACGCCGTCGTCTCCGCCGATGATGACGGTGAGTTCGAAGCCGAACAGTTCTATATCGACCACAATCTCACGCCAAACACCAGAGCGAAGCTGGGGCTGTTCCTGATACCGATGGGATTCCTGAACGAGTCGCACGAACCCACCCGCTACTACGGTGTCGAACGCAATTTCGTCGAGACGGCGATCATTCCGACGACCTGGCGCGAAGGCGGTGTCGGGCTGTACGGCGACACCCGTCAGGGGATCTCGTGGGACGTTGGCGTGACTACCGGCTTTTATCTCGGCAATTGGGATCCGACGTCCACGGACGGTCAGCAGTCCCCGCTGGGAAGCATTCACCAGGAATTGCAGAATGCAAAAGCCAAAGATTTGAGCGCATATCTGGCGCTTAACTACCGCGGCATACCCGGCTGGGTCGCGGGCGCCAGTGTCTTTACCGGTAAGGATTCGCAGGGTGACCCGTCCGTCAGCCTCGCCTCGGGTTCCCGGGTAACCCTTTGGGAAGCCCATACCCGCTGGACGCCGGGTAATTTCGACCTGTCCGCGCTGTATGCCATGGGCACGATTTCCGATACCGCCGACCTCAATGCCACGTTTGTGGGTAATCCGACCCTGATCCCCAAGGAGTTCTGGGGCGGCTACCTGCAAGCGGCTTACACCTTTCCACTCGGCGGTTCCCGCTCCCTGGCACCTTTCGCGCGTTACGCCCGTTTCAATACCGGATCCAAATACGCGAGCCTGCCGGCGGGTCTGAACGTCGATTCGCTGCCGACAGAGACGGTCTGGACCACGGGTGTCAATTTCTACCTGAATCCCAATGTGGTGCTCAAGGCCGACTATCAGCACTTTTCCGGCGATTATCCTGGAGACGTTAACCAGAACCGCGTCGACCTGGGTCTCGGTCTTGAGTTCTAATAAGGGCGATGCCAGCTAGCTATGGCTTGATGCGAAACCGTCCTCGCTCCTTTAATCGAGGCCACGTATCGTAATGCTGCGCCACGGGACGTCGCAGGGTAATTCCCTACTCCCGCGCTCCCCGCAGTTCTAACGGCGGGGTTTCTCCGCCACGGCCAAACTCGACTGGATACCCGTGTTCCCGCCAGGCCGTCATACCCAGGCGGGCAACGTGGACATCGGCGAACCCTTTTCTGGCGAGCAGCTGCGCCGCCCTGGTTGAACGCCGGTCGGTATTGCACACCGTGACAACCATTTTCTCCTGGTAGCCGGAAATGTCTGCGATACGGGATACCAGCGCTTCCAGGGGGATGTTGAGCGCCTGCGGAATATGACCGCGCTCGCCGTAAAAATCTGCCGCCGAACTCACATCCAGCACCAGCAGTTGCTCGCCGCGATCGAGATGCTGCTTGAGTTGCTCGACAGCCATCATGGGGCCGCGGCGCAGACGCCCGATCAGGCCTGGCAGAAACGCCACCACGGCCAGCAGCGCCAGCGCCAGCAGGACCTTCTGTATGAGGCCATCTCCGCCGGCAACCGCTTCCCGGCCGACGTAGCCCAGGTAGGTATAGGCAACACAGGCCGGCAGCATCGCCACATAGGTCGTCAGCGTATAATGCGTGAAGGGAATACGGGTCAGGCCAAGCGCATAGTTGACCAGGTTGAACGGAAACAGCGGCACCAGGCGCACAAAGGCGACGAAGCGCCAGCCTTCCCCCTCCACCCCGCTGATCAATTGCCCGAGACGCCCGCCACTGCGCCTGGCGACCCAGTCCGAAGCCAGGTAACGCGACACCAGGAACGCCAGTGCCGCGCCCAGCGTGGCGCCGGTGAGGTTGTAGAACGAACCCATTACCGGGCCGAACAAGGCACCGCCGGCGAGGGTAAACACGGTTCCCGGCAGAAACAGCACCGCGCTCAGCGCGTAGCCGAGCATGAACAACAGCGGCGCAAGTACCCCCACGCCGTGTATCCAGGCTTCCAGGGCGGCAACGTCGATGTCCGCACGGTGGTACACCGCCAGGGCGATGGCTATCCCGAGCACCAGAACCAAACCACGACGAACCAGTTTAGTTTTTGTTGTCATCGCTTTCCCACTGACGGCGATTGATGGCATAGCCCGTCACCTTGCCGATAAACGGCATTGCCAGCATACCGGGCAGCCAGGCGACCTGGCGCGGCTCACGGAAGGTGTTGATACCGATGGTCATGCCCTCGTGACCGGCGCGCGGCTGGTCTCGGTAGGTGCCGAACAGGCGGTCCCACCAGGGCAGGTTGAAACCGAAGTTACTGTTGGTCTCGTCGTCCTCGACCGAATGGTGTACGCGGTGCATATCCGGCGTGACCACAAACAGACGCAGGATGCGATCCAGGTTCTCTGGCAGGCGGACATTGGCGTGATTGAACATGGCCGTGGCGTTAAGTAACACTTCGAAGATCACCACCGCGGCAACCGGAGGCCCCAGCACCATGATGGTCGCGAACTTGATCAGCATCGACAGGATGATTTCCAGCGGGTGGAAACGCGACCCGGTGGTGACGTCGTAGTCCAGGTCGGCGTGATGCACCCGGTGCAGCCGCCACAGCGCGGGCAAGGCGTGAACCATCACGTGCTGCAGGTAAATAATGAAATCCATGGCGACCACGGAAACAACCAGCGCCACGACAAACGGCACGTCGAAGTAATGCAACAGCCCCCAGCCATATTCGCGCGCAAACACCGCCATACCAACCGCCGCCGCGGGAAACAGCAGGCGCAGCACGACACTGTTGAGTACCACCAGGCCAAGGTTGTTGCCCCAGCGCACGGCTTTTGACATCGTCAACGCCCGGCGCGGCGCGACAAGCTCCCAGGCCGCCATGATGGCGAAAGTGCCGAAAAAGAAGCCCAGGCGAACGCTTAATTCGTGGGCGGTGAGCAGGCTGTCCAGATTCATGTATTTCCGTGCCGCTACGGCAATTTTGTGTGCCAGACCACGAGTTTGAGCTAGCTTGCCCGGCAAGACCGCGTTAATCAATAGATGCGCGCCGGCGCAATACGTTCCCCGGCGCGAGCCGGGCGAGGTCAACGCGCCGCCTGCCGACCCGGAATCCTTTACCGTCAAAGGCTCTTCCAAACAGGCGATCGCCACCGACGGGCATGAGCCCCGCTCCGAAGCGGGCCACACAGCGGCTAAGTTCGCTTGAGTTCGCGCCGCTAGCCTTTTATGATCCGTTTGTCATTATGCGCGGCTTAATCAACAAATTGGCAAAAATCTGGCTGGTGCTGGCCCTGGCGGTCGCGCCATTGCAGGCGTTCGCCTCGCCACCCGTGTCCGGCGACCATGCCTTTTGCGCGATGCATGGCGATCAGCAGGATTCCGCCGGTATGCAAATGCAGCACCGGCACCACCAGAATGCCGGCGATCAGGGCGCGCCTCACTGTCCACAATGTGGCGGGCACAACTGTGACGACGGCAAATGCCTCAGCATGGACTGCTGCCCCGTGCATCCGCAGCTCAGCATGGTCAGCGCAATACCGGCCTTCGGACTCCAGCCGGATATGGCAACCTATCCCGATTTCGCCCGCAAGTGCGAGTCCCTGCCGCCGTCCCCCTTGTACCGACCACCGGTCTGACCCTCTCCGACGGGCACCCTGTGTCCGTATACCTGTACTCGACCGGCAGACACTGTCCTGCCCGGTTGCGATTTGACCTACCTGGAGACTGGTCATGAATCTTTTCTTTACCCGCGGATTGCGCGGTGCCTGTCTGGCAACACTGGTGCTGCCGGTACCGGTGTCGCATGCCACCGATATGCAAGCCGAATTGACACTTGCAACATCCGAGCAACTTGCCTTGTCTGCTGATCCGGCGGTAACCGCGCGCGAGGCGCGCGCGCTGGCCCTGCAGGACCAGGCGGTGGCCGACGGACAGTTGCCCGACCCGAAGTTGCTGGTCGGCGTCTGGAACGTCCCGCTTGACGACTTCAGTATGAAAAAGGAGCCGTCCTCGCAGTTGCGTACCGGCATCCGTCAGGCGTTTCCCCGCGGCAACAGTCTGCGCTACCGGCGCGGGCGCACAGAGTGGCTGAGCAAAGCTGAAACCGCGGCGACGCGCAACGTGCGCGCCGAGATACGCCGCGATGTGCGCGAAACCTTCCTTGAGCTGTACTACCAGGAACAGGCGGCCCGCATCATCGAGCGCAGTCGCAACCTGTTTGAACAACTCGTGGAAATCACCCGCGCGCACTATGCGTCCGGCCGCGTGAGTCAGCAGGACGTGCTCCAGGCGCAGCTGGAACTGTCGCGCCTGGATGATCGGGCCACCCGCATCAGCCAGGCGAGTGATGTGCAGCGTGCGGCCTTGTCGCGCTGGGTCGGCGAAGCCGCCTGGCGACCTCTCGATCCGCAGTTCCCACCGCTCCACGCGCTGCCGGCGCGGGCCCAACTGGAGGCTGCGCTCCCCGAACATCCCGCCATCCGGGCTGCCAGCGCCACAGTGGAGGCCAACCAGCAGCGCGTCAAGGAAGCGCGTGAACAGTACAAACCGGGCTTCGATGTCGGCGTTGAATATCGCAAGCGTTTCGGCAACAACGCCGATGGCAGTGACCGGCCCGACCAGATGGCCGCCATGGTCACACTGGACCTGCCGCTGTTTACCGAAAAACGCCAGGACAAACACCTCGCCGCGAGCCAGCAACAGGCCGAAGCCGCCATACAGACACGCGAACAGAAGCTGCGCGAGATGCAGCGTACCCTGGCCGCCGACTATGCGCGCTGGCTGCGTTTCGGCGAACAGGAAAAGCTGTATCACGACCGCCTGTTGCGTGAAGCCGGCGATAACGCCGAGGCGGCGGTGAACGCCTATCAAAGCGGTCTAAACGAATTCACCACGCTGATGCGGGCGCGCATCACCGAACTGGACGTGCGGCTCCAGGACATCCGCATCCGCGTAGACCGTGCCAGGACGCAGGCCCGCCTGCTGTACCTGATACCTGAAACCGACAATGCCGGGGCGAGACGCGAAGGAGCGCCGCAATGAACAACCGTACCGCAACCCTGCTCGCGCTGGTGCTCGGCGCCGCCGCGTTGGCCCCGCACAGTCCCGCCGGCGCCGCCGAAGACAAGGGCGAAATCCTCTACTGGGTCGCACCCATGGATCCCAATTACCGCCGCGACCAGCCCGGTAAATCGCCCATGGGTATGGACCTGGTGCCGGTCTATGCCGACGCCGCCGGCGAAGACAGCGGTACCGTCAGCATCGACCCCGCGGTGGTGGAAAATCTCGGCGTGCGCACAGCGACCGTCGAGCGCGGTCCCCTGTGGCGGCGCATCGATACCGTCGGCTACGTGGCTTTCGACGAACGCCGGATCAGCCACATTCATCTGCGCACCGACGGCTGGATAGAAAAGCTTTCGGTCAAATCCAACGGCGAACGCGTGAAACAGGGCGACCTGCTGTTCGAACTCTACTCCCCCGACCTGGTGAACGCGCAGGAGGAGTATGTGCAGGCATTGCGTGGCAACAACGATTACCTGCAGCAGGCATCGCGCGAACGCCTTGAAGCCCTCGGCGTCAGCGCGGGACAGATCCGGCAGATCAAGAAAACCCGGCGCGCCTCGCAGCGCGTGAAGGTCTATGCCTCGCAGGACGGCATCGTCGACAGCCTCAACGTCCGCGAAGGCATGTATGTCAAACCTGCCACCGAAGTCATGGCGCTCGCCGATCTGTCGAGTGTCTGGCTGCTGGTCGACATCTTCGAACGCCAGTCGGACTGGGTCGCGCCCGGCCAGCCCGCGGAAGTGCGCCTGGGTTACCTGCCGGGGCGTGTCTGGGAAGGAGAAGTGGAATTCGTTTACCCGACTATCGACCCTAAGACGCGCACGCTGCAGGCCCGGCTGCGCTTTGACAACCCCGACGAGGCGCTGAAGCCGAATATGTACGCGACGGTGAACATCTACGCGGGGCCGAAACGCGATGTCCTCAGCATCCCGCGCGAGGCATTGATCAAGACTGGCAGCGCCCAGCGCGTCATCGTCGCGCTGGACGGCGGTAAGTTCAAACCCCGCAAGGTCACCAGCGGCATGGAAAGCGGCGACTTTGTCGAGGTCACCGGCGGTCTCAGCGAAGGCGACCGGGTGGTGACATCCGCGCAGTTTCTCATTGACTCCGAGGCCAGTCTGAAAGCCAGCTTCACCCGCATGGACGACGCCGGCGAGGCATCCCACGCAAACCAACCGGGGGCCGACAAGCGATGATCGTCAATATCATTCACTGGTCGATCCGCAACCGTTTCCTGGTGCTGCTGCTGACGGGCATCCTGGTCGCCTGGGGTATGTACGCGGTGCAAAACACGCCACTGGATGCGATTCCCGACCTGTCAGATGTCCAGGTCATCATAAAGACCAGCTATCCCGGACAGGCGCCGCAGGTGGTCGAAGACCAGGTGACCTACCCGCTGACCACCACCATGCTCTCGGTACCCAAGGCCACCACGGTACGCGGCTACTCCTTTTTCGGTGACTCGTACGTGTACGTGCTGTTTGAGGACGGCACTGATCTCTATTGGGCGCGCTCGCGGGTGCTCGAATACCTGAGCCAGGTACGCAACCGCCTGCCGGCGAGCGCCATGCCGGCGCTGGGCCCGGACGCGACCGGTGTCGGCTGGGTGTATGAATACGCACTGGTCGACCGCAGCGGCAAACACGACCTGTCGCAGCTGCGCAGCATCCAGGACTGGTTTCTGAAGTTCGAATTGCAAACCGTACCGGGTGTCTCCGAAGTCGCCACCGTGGGCGGTATGGTCAAGCAGTACCAGGTGGTGGTCAACCCCGACCGGCTGCGCTCCTACGGCATTCCCCTCGCCCGCGTGCGCCAGGCCATTCAGCGCGGCAACCAGGAAGTCGGTGGCTCGGTCATCGAGATGGCCGAGGCCGAGTATATGGTGCGCGCGACCGGCTATATCAAAGGGGTCGAGCAACTGCGGGAGATACCGCTGGGCATCAACGCCCACGGCACCCCCATCCTGCTGGAGGATATCGCCGACGTGCGCCTGGGTCCGCAGATGCGCCGCGGGCTTGCCGAGCTCGACGGCGAGGGCGAAGTTGTCGGTGGCGTGGTCATCATGCGCTGGGGCGAAAATGCGCTGGCCACCATCCATGGTGTCAAGGAAAAACTCAAGGCGCTGGAACGCAGCCTGCCCGAGGGTGTGGAGATCGTGCCCACCTACGATCGCTCGGGCCTGATCGAGCGCGCCATCGGCACACTCAAGGAGAAGCTGGTCGAGGAGTTCATTGTGGTGACACTGGTCTGCGCCGTGTTCCTGTTTCACTTGCGCTCGGCACTGGTCGTCATCCTCAGTTTGCCGGTGGGCATCCTGGTGGCGTTTATTATCATGCACGTCCAGGGCATCAACGCGAACATCATGTCGCTGGGCGGTATCGCAATCGCCATTGGTGCGATGGTCGATGCCGCCATCGTCATGATAGAAAACGTGCACAAGCACATGGAAGACGAGCAGTTCAGCAACACCAGCCGCTGGGGGCTGATCGCCCACTCCGCCTCCGAGGTGGGGCCGGCACTGTTTTTCTCGCTGCTGATTATAACCCTGAGCTTTTTGCCGGTGTTTACCCTGCAGGCGCAGGAGGGACGGCTGTTCTCGCCACTGGCATTCACCAAGACCTATGCCATGGCCGGCGCGGCCGGACTGTCGATTACGCTGGTACCGGTACTGATGGGCTACTTTATCCGCGGCAAAATCCTGCCCGAGGGCAAGAACCCGGTAAACCGACTGCTGATCGCGACCTACAAACCGGTGATAAACTGGGTCCTGCGAGCACCGAAAACCGTGCTGCTGCTCTCGGCGCTGGCCGCGACTTCGATGGTCTGGCCCCTGGTCGGCTGGTGGCCGTTGACGGGCAGCCTCGGCTCGGAGTTCATGCCCGACCTCGATGAAGGCGATCTGCTGTACATGCCCAGCACCTTTCCCGCGGTATCGATCGGCAAGGGAGAACAGATACTGCAGCAAACCGACAGATTGATTAAAACTGTACCCGAGGTCAAACGGGTGTTCGGCAAACTGGGGCGCGCCGAATCAGCCACTGATCCGGCACCCTTGACCATGATCGAAACCACCATTCAGCTCAAGCCCAGAGACCAGTGGCGCGAGGGCATGACGCTGGACAAGTTGCGCCGCGAACTCGATGCCCTGGTGCGGATCCCGGGCATGAGCAACGCCTGGGTGATGCCGATCAAGAACCGCATCGACATGCTGGCCACCGGCATCAAGACGCCGGTGGGCATCAAAGTGGCAGGGCCTGATCTGGCCGTGATCGAGAAAATCGGCAAGGACATCGAGCGGGCATTGACGCCGGTACCGGGCACCCTGTCGGTATTTTCCGAACGCGTGGTCGGCGGTCGCTATGTGGTGATCGATATCGACCGTGCGGCCGCCTCGCGCTACGGACTGAATATTGCCGATATTCAGGAAATCGTCGCCATGGCCGTCGGCGGTATGAACGTGACCGAGAGTGTCGAGAACCTGGAACGCTATCCCGTGAATATGCGTTACCCCCGTGACCTGCGCGACTCGGAAGTGAAGCTCGCTGAACTGCCCATACAGACCCCTGTTGGAGCCCAGATTGCGCTCGGAGACGTGGCTGCGGTCAAGATCGTCGGTGGGCCGGGTATGATCAAGAGCGAGAATGCCCGGCTCAACGGCTGGATCTACATCGACATCCAGGGTCGCGACATCGGTTCCTATGTCAGGGAGGCCAGGCAGGTGGTCGCCGAGCAGGTCGATCTGCCCGCGGGTTACTCGCTCAACTGGTCCGGACAATACGAGTATATGGAACGCGCGAAACAGCGCCTGTCGACGGTCATCCCGGTCACACTGGCGATCATCGTGCTGCTGCTGTACCTCAACTTCCGCCGCGCCACGGAAGTATTTATCATCCTGGCGACCCTGCCACTGGCGCTGGTCGGCGGCATCTGGCTGCTATACTGGTTGGACTATGATCTGTCAGTGGCCGTGGGCGTCGGATTCATTGCGCTCGCGGGCGTTTCCGTGGAAATCGGTGTGGTCATGCTGGTGTACCTCAACCAGGCCTTCCGCCGGCAAAAGGAGGCGGCGCTGCTTGAAAGCCGTCCGGTCACGGCAGCGGCGCTGCACCAGGCGGTGATCGACGGCGCGCTGTTGCGGGTGCGTCCGATCATTATGACCGTGGCCGCCATCATCGCCGGCCTGCTGCCGATCATGTTGGGCAGCGGCACGGGTTCGGAGGTCATGCGACGCATCGCGGCTCCCGTGGTGGGTGGCATGCTGAGCGCAACCTTCCTGACGCTGCTGGTGATTCCGGCGGCTTTCCTCGTCTGGCGGGGTCGGGACACCCGGTCATGACCGGGCCGCAATCCGCCCGCACCGGGAACCCGCGCAACTGCGGGGTGCAGGCATGTCCGGAAGGGGTTTGCTGATCTGTATCAAATCCCCGTTCAGCACGCGGCGCCAAAATATTACTGACATCTGACGGAGGAGGTACAACCTATGCAAAATACCTGGGTTCTTGTCGCTGAAAGCAGCCGTGCAAAGCTGTACACGGTCAATGGGCGCCTCGCCCCCATCACCGAAATCGAAGCCATGGTGCACCCGGAAAGCCGGATGCATGAGGGCGACCTGGTATCCGACAGCGCAGGCAGTGACGGCGGCAGTGTCGGCCAGGGCCGCCATGTCATCGATAGCAAGAACACCGCGCGGGACCATGAAAGTCTCGAATTCGCCAGAACGCTGGCCAGCCGCCTGGACAGTGGCCGCAACAACGGCGATTTCGACAAACTGATTCTGGTCGCCCCACCGGAGTTCCTGGGTCACTTGCGCGGCAACCTGAGTAAAGAAGTCCTGTCGATGGTGTCGCGCCAGGTGGACAAGAATCTGGTGCAGAAATCACCGGAAGTGCTGCGCAACTACCTCTAGCGCAGTCGCGCTTTGTGAATGGGCCGGTGCGCGGCCGGAGGGACGCGCTTGCCGGCGGGACCACGACTGCGGGACCAGCCTGTTGCGCCGCTGTCGCGGCGCAACAGGCTGACACCGGCGCACCGGCAAGCTACAGTGACAGGCACCTGACAAGAATGCGCCGGCGAGCGGCGTGCAAGGGCCTGTGACTTTGGAAACTGACAGCTTTGAGCTGTTCACCGAGGGGGATACTCTCTACGATGCCATGCTGGCTTCGATTGCCGAAGCCAGGGAGCACGTGCTGCTGGAAAGCTACATTTTTGCGGCCGACGAAGTCGGCAGGCGGTTTGCCGATTGCCTGATAGAAACAGCCGCACGCGGCGTCATTGTCCGCCTGCACCTGGACGCCGCGGGTTCGCTGTTCTGGCACGCCAACCGGCTTTCGAAACAGCTGCGCGGCAGCGGCGTAAAGCTACGCTGGTTCCACCGTTGGGACTGGCGCCATCCATGGCGTTACAACCGCCGCAACCATCGCAAGCTGCTGGTCATCGACGGCAATTGCGCCTATGTCGGTGGCTTCAACATCCATCGTGAAAGCTCGTTCAGATTCTACGGGCAGCAGCGCTGGCGGGACATCCATATCCGGGTGCGGGGGCCCTTGGCGCGCGAAGCCATGCGGCTGTTCGGTTACTTCTGGATGGGCCGCAAGCGGCGGGCGGGCGCACATTCCGTGGGCAGCGGCGACATGCTGTTATCCAACTATTCGCGCGGCGCGCGGCGCTTGCTGAACGGCAGCTTCACCAGCATGCTTTCGCATGCCAGGCACACGATATTCATCACAACGCCCTACTTCGTTCCCCAGCGGCGCATTCAACGCCAGATCGCCGATGCCGCGACCCGGGGAGTCGATGTGCGCCTGCTGGTGCCGCTGAAAAGTGACGTGCGCCTCGCGCAATGGGCCGCTCGGGCCGCCTACGCCCCCATGCTGGCCTGTGGCGTCAGAATCTTCGAGTACCAGCCGCGCCTGTTGCACGCAAAGGCCATCGTCGTCGACGCCGGTCACGCAACCGTGGGCACCGCAAACTTTGACTACCGCAGTTTTTTCCTCAACTATGAACTCAACCTGTTTAGCCGAAACCCTTATCTCTGTCATGAATTGGACAGGGTTTTCCGCGAAGACCTCGCCCACAGCGAAGAAATTCTCGGCGAACGCTGGTCGCGTCGCCCATGGACGCACAAATTGCTCGAACTGATTGGCTGGATGGCCAGGCGTTGGCTATAAATTATTGAACAGACCCTTAAGCAGACGGGGAACATCATGCACAAGATCACCATTGTCGGCGCCGGGCGCGTAGGCGAGTCGACGGCGCAAATCGTTGCCAAGGAAGAGCTCTGTCGCGAACTCCTGTTACTGGATGTCGAGCCCGGTGTACCCCAGGGCGTGGCGCTGGATATTCAACAGTCCGCCTCACTGTTACGCTTCGACACCCGGGTCCGCGGTGATACCGACCCGGCCAGCATGCGTGGATCCGACCTGGTGATCATCACCGCCGGATTCCCGCGCAAGCCGGGAATGTCCCGTTCGGACGTCCTGAACGTCAACCTGGAGATCATCGACGGCATCGTCGACAACGTGCTGCGCTACGCCGAGGACGCCATGATCATGATGGTCACCAACCCCGTGGACGTGCTTACCTGGCGTGTCTACCGGCGGACCGGCTGGCCACGACGCCGGGTGTTCGGCCAGTCCGGTGCCCTGGACACCGCGCGCATGACCGCTTTCATCGCCATGGAGACGGGCTACTCGGTGAAGGATATTTCCTCGCTGGTGCTGGGCGGGCACGGCGACGCCATGGTCCCGTTGCCGCGCTTTACCGATATCTCGGGCATCAACATCGAGCATTTTCTCGGCAGGAAGAAAATTGAAGAGATTGCAGCACGCACCCGCCAGGGCGGCGGCGAAATCCTCGCGCTGAAACAGCACAGCAGTGCCTACGATTCGCCGGCGGCCGCAATTGCGGCCATGGTCGATGCCATCGGTCACGACCGCCGACGCATTCTGCCCTGCGTCGCGATCCTCGATGGCGAATACGACCAACGTGACATTGCCATGGGCGTACCCGCGGTGCTGGATGAAAACGGGCTGGTCGAAATCGTCGAACTCAAACTCGATGCGGGGGAACGCGATATGTTTGAGCAATCCGCAAACATGGTGCGCCGCGACATCGACAACCTGACATAAACCATTGGACAAGGCACAAGAGGACACGCTTCGTATGGGCAACGACAAGGACAGCATAACTGTCATCGACAACCGCAACGGGCGGCAGATAGAACTGCCCATCCGCAAGGCCGCGCAGGGACCCGACGCCGTCGACATCGGCCGGTTTTTTCACGAACTCGGTTACTTCACCTACGATCCCGGCTTTCTGTCCACGGCGAGTTGTCACAGCGCCCTGACCTACCTCGACGGAACCCAGGGAATGCTGCAGTACCGCGGCTACCCTATCGAACAACTCGCCGAACACAGCAACTTTCTGGAAGTCGCGCACCTGATGCTCTACGGCGAATTGCCCTCGCGTGAGGAACTGGACAAGTTCAGCGGCATCATCACCCACCACAGCATGCTCAACGAGGCCCTGAAGGGTTTTTTCCGCGGCTTCTACCACGACGCACACCCCATGGCCATCATGGTCGGCGTCGTCGGTTCCCTGTCGGCGTTCTACCATGACTCGACGGATATCAGTAACCCGCGACACCGTGAGATCGCGGCCCACCGCATGATCGCGAAAATGCCGAGCATTGCCGCGGCGAGTTACAAACACTCCGTCGGCGAACCCCAGGTCTATCCCGACAATTCCCTGAGCTACACCGGGAACCTGCTGAACATGATGTTTGCGGTTCCCTGCGAAACCTATGAGATCGACCCGGTCGCCGAAAAGGCGCTGGACCTGATTTTCATCCTGCATATCGACCACGAGCAGAATGCCAGCACCTCCACCGTGCGCCTGGCGGGCAGTTCCGGCGCCAACCCTTTTGCCTGCATCGCCTCGGGCATCGCCGCGCTGTGGGGTCCGGCGCATGGCGGCGCCAACGAAGCCGTGCTGAATATGCTCGACCAGATCGGAGACGTGAAAAACATCCCGGCCTTCCTCGACCGGGCAAAGGACAGGCACGACCCTTTCCGGCTGATGGGGTTCGGCCATCGCGTGTACAAGAACTACGACCCGCGCGCGCGCATCATCCGTCAGATGTGTCACGACGTGCTGGCAAGGCTGGGCGATGCCAGTGACCCCATGTTCGAACTCGCCCTGCGTCTGGAGGAGATTGCCCTGAACGACGACTATTTCATCCAGCGTAAACTCTATCCCAACGTGGATTTCTATTCGGGCCTGATTTACAAGGCGCTGGGCATACCCACCAATATGTTCACCGTCATGTTCGCCATTGCGCGTACGGTCGGCTGGGTCGCCCAGTGGATGGAAATGATTGGCGAGCATGACCAGCGTATCGGCCGGCCCCGCCAGTTGTACGTGGGCCACCGCCAGCGCGACTATGTCCCCATCGAGCAACGCGGATAGAGACCATGATGGAAGACCAGTTCAGGCTGTCGGCGGATATCTGTCATCTCAATCATGCCGCGGTGGCCCCCTGGCCGCAACGCACGGTGGCGGCCGTCGCGCGCTTTGCGCAGGAGAACGCGGAATACGGTTCCCGGCACTACGAACGCTGGCTGGTCGTCGAGCAGGCGCTGCGCCGGCAGTTACAGACGCTGATCAACGCCCGCAGCAGCGACGAGATCGCCCTGCTCAAAAACACCTCCGAGGCGCTATCGATCGTCGCCTGGGGCATGGACTGGAAGGCCGGTCAGCAGGTTATTATCAGCAACCAGGAGTTCCCCTCCAACCGCATTGTCTGGGAATCGCTGCAGACGCTCGGCGTCGAGGTCATCGCGGTCGATATCGACGCCACGCGGACACCGGAAGCCGCGATCGTTGAGCACATGAACGCGCACACCCGCCTGGTGTCGTTAAGCTCGGTGCAGTACAGCTCGGGTCTGGCCCTGGACCTGGTGCCCATTGGCGCCGCCTGCCGCCAGCGCGATATCGCTTTCTGCGTCGATGCCATTCAGAGCCTCGGTGCGAAACCGTTTGACGCCCGGGCCTGCCAGGCGGACTTCGTGGTGGCCGACGGCCATAAGTGGATGCTGGGTCCCGAGGGCCTGGCGTTGTTCTATTGCCGCCGGGAATGGCTTGAGCGGCTGTCGCTCAGACAGTTTGGCTGGCACATGGTCGAAGCGCTCGGCGACTACGACCGCAGCGACTGGGAACCGGCCGCGACGGCGCGGCGTTTCGAATGCGGCAGTCCCAACATGCTGGGCATCCACGCGCTGCACGCCAGTCTCAGTCTGCTACTCGAGACCGGCATCGACGCCGTTTATGATAATCTTTCGAGAAAGATATCCTATCTTATTGATATACTGATTTCTAATGGTTTCATCCTCCTGTCGCAGACACAACCCGAACGGCGCGCCGGGATCGTCACCTTTGAGCGACCCGGCGTGGACACCAGGGCCCTGTACGATCACCTGCAGAAAAACGGCGTGCTCTGCGCACTGCGCGGCGGCGGCATACGCTTTTCCCCCCATTTCTATACCCCTTCCGCGGTCCTGGATCGGGCTGTCGCGCTGGCCGTGGCGTTCGAATAGCCGCATGGGATTCAAGCACATAGCAAGCGATCTCAGTCTGCCCTGAAAAATGCCGCTATCCTCAATAGAAAGGTACCGGGATCGAGGTCCAACGACACAAACTTGACCTGGCATACGGGGTCTAAACAAAGCGTAGGGTGTCAGGTCGGGAAAACGGCTTCAAACCCGTCTACAACGGTGCCTGCATTCTGAAAGCTGACTTGCGCGGAGGTTGTATGGCTCTCAATCCTGCAGCCTGGGTAGGAAAAAAAATCGTCGCCTGGCTGACAGCAGAACGTGTCAGCACCGCTCAGTCGCTGTGTGATTTTGACCGTATCCGCTACGAAATACGTCCCTGCGATGTGCTGCTGGTGGAAGGCCGCAGCCGTGTATCCGAAATTATCCGTACCGTCACACAGAGCCCCTGGTCGCATTCGGCCCTGTATATCGGGCGGATTCATGATATCGACGACGAAGAATTGCGCGAGAAAGTACTGTCTTTTTATGACGGGGATCCCAACGAACAGCTGATTATCGAAGCCTGGCTGGGTGAAGGCACGGTGGTAAACCCCCTGGAAAAGTACCGCGGCGACTCGCTGCGTGTCTGCCGCCCTACCGGACTGTCGCGCAGTGACGCGCAGCATGTGCTCAAGTTCGCGCTGCATCATCTGGGTTTCGACTATGATCTCAGACAACTGATCGATCTGGCGCGCTTCCTGTTTCCCTACAGCGTTATCCCGCGCCGCTGGCGCTCCAGCCTGTTCCAGCACAATGCCGGTTCGCCGACGCGATCAGTCTGTTCCTCCATGATTGCCGCCGCCTTCTCGGTGGTCAAATTTCCGGTCCTGCCGGTCCTCGAAAAACGCAACGACGGTACGCTGCGCATGATCCCGCGCAATACCCGTCTGTTTACACCACGCGACTTCGACTACTCCCCCTATTTCGACATCATCAAGTGTCCGCACCTGGATTTCTCCAGGCAGCCTTCTTACCGTGAGCTGCCCTGGGACGACGATGGGCGCATCTGCAATGCCGACGGTGATTGCTATCTGGCTCCGGAACCGGCGGTCGAGCTGGCAGTGAATCTGATCAAAACGCAGCAGGTGTCTGACGATCGATCTATCGACATCGACACCAACGGGCTGGAAGAAATCAAGACCAGCTGACCACAGGAGATAGTCATGTCAACGATTCTAGAACTGCTGGCAGTAGTGGGCGTGATGTGGCTCCTGGCCGGCAAACAGGTGCCCGGCTGGGCCTGGAGCGCAGCTGTCAGCGCTTACCTGCTCGCCTGGCCGGCGATCCATCACGTCAGTGCCTGGGCATTGACACCCGTCTGGCTGATTTTCATCCCCGTGGCCGTCATGCTTTGCGTACCTGGCGTGCGCCGCCGTTTGATCAGTACTACGGCAATGAGCCAGTTCCGACGCATGATGCCGGCCATGTCGAGCACCGAGCGCGAGGCGCTGGAAGCCGGAACAATATGGTGGGAGGCCGACCTGTTCAGCGGCAGACCCGATTGGCAAAAGCTGCTCGACTACCCCCGGCCCGCGCTGAGCAGCGAGGAACAGGCGTTCATAGACGGTCCGGTCAACGAACTGTGCGGCATGATCGACGACTGGAAGATCACCGAGCAACTGCACGATCTGCCACCGCCCGTCTGGCAGTTTCTCAAGGAACAGCGCTTTTTCGGCATGATTATTCCGAAGGCCTATGGCGGACTGGAATTCAGCGCCTACGGGCATTCGAGCGTGGTGATGAAAATCGCCAGCCGCAGCATTACCGCAGCCGTGACAGCAATGGTGCCGAACTCCCTGGGGCCCGCACAACTGCTGCTCAACTACGGTACCGAGGAGCAGAAGCAATACTACCTGCCACGCCTGGCCAGCGGCGAAGAAATCCCCTGCTTCGCTCTCACCGGGCCCGACGCCGGCAGCGATGCGGCCGCCATGCCGGACCAGGGCGTTGTCTGCCGCCAGGCGTACGCCGGTAAGGAACAACTGGGGATTCGCCTCAACTGGGACAAACGCTACATCACCCTGGGGCCGGTCGCCACCGTGCTGGGCCTGGCATTCAAACTCTATGACCCCGATCACCTGTTGGGAGAACAGGAGGAACTGGGTATAACGCTGGCGCTGATACCGACGAATACGCCTGGCATCGACATCGGCAACCGGCATTTCCCGCTCAACCAGGCGTTCATGAACGGCCCCAACCGCGGCCGGGATGTGTTTATACCGCTGGAGTGGATTATCGGCGGGCGGGCGCGTATCGGTCAGGGCTGGCGCATGCTGATGGAGTGCCTGGCCGACGGGCGATCGATTTCCCTGCCCGCGCTCAGCACCGGCGCCGGCAAGCTCGCGTCGCGCGCCACGGGGGCGTATGCGGCGGTTCGCAAACAGTTCAAGACGCCGATCGGGAAATTCGAAGGCATCGCCGAAGTCCTCGGGCGCATTGCCGGCAATGCCTATGTGATGGACGCCGCGCGCGGACTCACGACGCTGGCCGTGGACCGCGGCGAGAAGCCCGCTGTTGCATCGGCAATCGTCAAGTATCACCTCACCGAGCGCATGCGCGATGTGATCGATGACGCCATGGACGTGCATGGCGGCCGGGGTATCTGCATGGGTCCGCGCAATTACCTGGCGCGAGTCTACCAGGCCATCCCCATCAGCATCACCGTTGAGGGTGCCAACATACTGACCCGCAGCCTGATCATCTACGGCCAGGGTGCGCTGCGCTGCCACCCTTTCCTGTTACAGGAAATGCACGCGGCGCAGCAGGGCGACGTGCAGGCCTTTGATCGCGCCCTGTTCGGTCATGCGCGCGCGCTGCTCGGCAACCTTGCCCGCGCCTGGTTCCACGGTCTCACCGCGGCCCGCTTCGCCGGCGTCCCGGGGGAGGAAGCCCGGGAGGCGCACTTCTATCGCCAACTGAGCCGTATGGCCGCGGTATTCGCCGTGACGTCCGAAGCGGCGCTGCTGACACTCGGCGGCGCGCTGAAACGCCGCGAATCGCTGTCGGCCCGTCTTGGCGACGTGCTCAGTCACCTGTATCTGGCCTCGGCCGCGCTGAAACGTTTCGCCGACCAGGGTCACCAGCAGGCCGACCGCCCCCTCCTGGAGTGGGCCGTGCGTGACAGCCTGTACCACATACAGACGACACTGTTCGAAGTGTATGACAACCTCCCCAACCGGCTGCCGGGGCGACTGCTGAAATGGTCGCTGTTCCCCTTCGGTGCGAGCTACCGGGCCGTCGACGACCGGCTGCTGCAGCGCGCCGCCAACGTCATCCTGCGTTTGGGCAGCGCACGCGAACGACTGACGGACGGGTTGTTCATGCCGAGTGACGACAATGAACCGCTCGCGCAGCTGGAAACCGCACTGGAGAAAGCCACCGCGGCGCAACCGGTGCTTTCAAACTTGCGAAACGCGATGCGCAGTGGTCAACTGGCGGCAGGAGATCCCGAACGCTGCCTGGTTGAAGCGGTTTCGGCCGGCGTAATTGATGAACGCGAAGCGGCACAGGTACGCGCCGCCGTGGCTGCAAGGCAACGCGTTATCGGTGTCGACGAATTCACCGCGGACTACTGGAAGGAGAATAAGGACTCATGGCAGCAGATCCCAACCCGCTCGCAACAGGCCGGCCAGTCTTCGTAGTCGACGGACGGCGCACGCCCTTCCTGCGGGCGAGCGGTCGGCCCGGACCGTTTAGCGCCTCCGACCTGGCGTTCCAGACAGGCCGCGCGCTGCTCTACCAGCAGCCCTTTCCTGCAGGTGCCATCGACCAGGTAATCCTCGGCTGTGTCATGCCCGGCGTGGACGAAGCCAATATCGCCCGCGTTGTGGCGCTGCGCCTGGGCTGCGGTGAACGGGTGCCTGCGTGGACGGTGCAGCGCAACTGCGCCTCCGGGCTGCAAGCGCTCGACAGCGCTGCCCAGGACATCGCCAGCGGTCGTTCCGACCTGGTACTGGCGGGCGGCGTGGAAGCCATGAGCCACGCGCCCATACTGTTCAGCGAAGCCATGGCCGCCTGGCTGGGCAGCTTCAGCGGCGCCCGTACCGCCGGGGCGAAACTCAAGGCGGTTGCGGCGTTCCGTCCGGCGCTGCTGAAACCGGTCGTCGGCCTGCTGCGCGGACTGACGGATCCCATTGTCGGCCTGAACATGGGGCAGACCGCCGAGGTGCTGGCACACCGGTTCGGTATCAGTCGTGAGCACATGGACGCCTTTGCACTGCGCAGTCATCAGCGTCTCGCCGCAGCCCAGCAAAACGGCCACCTCGATGAAATAGAGGTTGTCTATGATCAGCGCGGACATCACTATCAGGCCGACACCGGCCTGCGCGCAGACAGCAGCATGGAAAAACTCGCGCGCCTCAAGCCGGTGTTCGACCGGCCCTTCGGCAAGATCACCGCGGGCAACAGCGCCCAGATCACTGACGGCGCCGCGTGGCTCATTCTGGCGAGCGAAGCCGCCGTCAGGCAGTATGAGCTGCCGGTGCTTGGGCGCGTGATCGATACCCAGTGGGCGGGCCTGGATCCCGGGCAGATGGGCCTGGGACCGGTCCACGCCATGGCACCGCTGATGATCCGCAACCGGCTGGACAGCACAGACGTCGATTACTGGGAGATCAACGAAGCGTTTGCCGCCCAGGTACAGGCCTGCCTGTATGCCTGGCAGGACGCGGACTATTTCCGCACAGAACTCGATCTCGATCAGGCCTTCTCACCGATCGATGAAGACCGCCTGAATGTCGATGGCGGCGGCGTATCGATCGGTCACCCGGTGGGAGCCAGCGGCGCACGCATCGTGCTGCACCTGTTGAACGTTCTGCAACGCACCGGCGGCAAGCGGGGTATCGCCAGCCTGTGCATCGGGGGCGGCCAGGGCGGAGCCATGCTGGTGGAGGGCGCGCACTGATGGATACCGAGACCCAGGGCCGCGACCTGTATACCGTCATCGACGAAGATAACGTCGCGTGGCTGCATTTCGACAAACAGCACACCAGCACCAACGTGCTGTCCGCGCCACTGCTGGAAGCGTTCTACGAGGAACTGCTGGACTTGGTCGGGCGGGCGCCGCGCGGCCTGGTGCTGGTGTCGGACAAGCCCAACGGTTTTATCGCCGGCGCCGACGTGCGCGAATTCGCCACGCTTGAGAACCATGATCAGGCGCTGCGCGCCATTCAGCGCGGCCAGGAAGTCTTCGATCGTCTCGCCGCACTGCCGTTCCCGACCGTCGCATTGATACACGGGTTCTGTCTGGGCGGCGGACTGGAAATGGCACTTGCATGTCGCTACCGCGTCGCCCGCGACGACCCGGGTACCCGTCTCGGACTGCCTGAAGTGCGCCTGGGGATTCACCCGGGTTTCGGCGGCACAGTACGGCTGCCACCACTGGTCGGCGCCAGACACGCCATGGACCTGATGCTCAGCGGGCGCAGCGTCGACGGGCGTACTGCCAGGCGCATGGGCATCGTCGATCACGCCGTCCCCGAGCGGCATATGAAGTCGGCGGCAAGCAGCCTGATCCTCGATCCGCCCTTCCCGCATCGTGCCACCAAGCTGCAGGCCCTGAGCAACCACGCCTGGGTCAGACCGGCACTGGCAGCACTGTTGCGCCGCCAGGTGGCGGGCAAGGCCCGACCCGATCATTACCCCGCGCCCTATGCCCTCATCGAGCTGTGGCAGGAACATGCCGACAATGCGCGCGCCATGATGCACGCCGAGGCAGAGTCGGTCGCCGAACTGATTGTCGGTCCGACGGCGCAGAACCTCATCCGGGTGTTCCTCCTGCAGGAGAAACTCAAGGGACTGGGCCGTGGCAACGATTTCAAACCCCGCCAGGTGCACGTGGTCGGCGCCGGCATCATGGGCGGAGACATTGCCGCCTGGTGCGCTTTACGTGGCCTGCAGGTCACCCTCGCCGACCAGTCACCGGAGCGTATCGCGCCGGCGGTGAAACGCGCCCATGCATTGTTCAAAAAACGCCTGAAACGCCCCCGCCCCATCCGCGAGGCGATGGACCGGCTGATGCCCGACCATCGCGGGCTGGGCGTCGAGCATGCCGATGTGGTGATCGAGGCCATCTTCGAAGACGCCGAAGCCAAACGCACACTCTACCAGCTGCTGGAGCCGCGCATGAAACCGGGCGCCGTGCTGGCGACCAACACCTCCAGCATTCCGCTGCAGGAACTGCGTACCGTACTGAAGCAGCCCTCACGCCTGGTCGGACTGCACTTTTTCAACCCGGTTGCGAAGATGCAGCTGGTGGAAATTGTCCGCGATGACGAGGCTGACAGCGAGGCCGTAAGTAAAGCCATCGGTTTCACCCGCAAGATCGACCGGCTGCCGTTGCCGGTCGCCAGCACCCCGGGATTCCTGGTCAACCGCATCCTCATGCCCTACCTCCTCGAAGCCGTGGAGCTGGAAAACGAAGGCATACCGCCGGCGGAGATCGACCGCCAGGCGCTGGCATTCGGCATGCCCATGGGCCCGGTGGAACTCGCCGACAGCGTCGGCCTGGACATCTGCCTGCACGTCGCTGAGGTGCTCTCCGAACGCCTCGACATCACAGTGCCGGAGCGTCTGCGCGACCTGGTCAGTCAGGGACGCCTGGGACGCAAGAGCGGCGCAGGTTTTTACCGCTATGAGAAAGGCAAAGCGGTCAAGGAAAAGCTCCCGCACGGCAGTCGGCGCGGCACGGACGTCATCGACCGAATGATGCTGCGCCTGCTCAACGAGGTGGTCGCGTGTCTGCGTGAAGGCGTGGTCACGAATCCCGAACATCTCGACGCGGGCATGGTCTACGGTACCGGTTTCGCACCCTTCCGCGGTGGTCCATTGCACTATATCCAGACCATCGGCGCGGACACACTGTTTCAACGCCTGCAGAATCTGGAAGAACGCTTCGGCCCACGCTTCACCCCGGATGCCGGATGGGAACTTGTTTCCGGCTTCATGCCGTCCGCGAACCGCCACGGATAACAGTCCATGCACCATGACAAGAAGCCGTCACATATCACTCCCGAGGAAGCCGGCACCTTGTTCGGCCTGTTTTACGAACGCGTGCAACGTTCGCCGCATGAAACCGCCTACCGTTACTACGACGTATCGGAAGAGACCTGGAAGGATCTGAGCTGGGCCGATGCGGGCACCACCGTTGCCCGCTGGCAGGCGGCGCTGGCAGGCGAAAATCTGCAACCCGGTGACCGAGTAGCGATCATGATGCAGAACTGTCCCGACTGGGTGATGGCCGACCAGGCCACGCTTGCGAACGGACTGGTTGTGGTGCCCCTGTACACCCAGGATCGCGCCGAGAACGTCGCCTATGTGCTGCAAAATGCCGGGGTCAAGCTGCTGGTGCTGGGCGGTCAGGCTCACTGGGACAGCCTGCAGCCGGTACGCGACCAGCTGGGCTTCGTCAGCCGCATTGTCAGTCTTGAACATATCGATACCGCGGGTCATCCGGACATCCGCCTGAAGACAGCCGGTGAATGGCTGCCGGACGAGGCCAAGCTGATGCGCGTCGACGGGGACAGTGACGCACTCGCCACCATCGTCTACACCTCCGGTACGACCGGGCGACCCAAGGGGGTGATGCTCAGCCACCGAAACATCCTCTGGAACGCCCACCGCAGCCTGCAGATGGTCAACTGCCACCCCGACGAGCTGTTCCTGTCCTTTCTTCCCCTGTCGCATACACTGGAGCGTACCGCCGGCTATTATCTACCGATGATGCTGGGCGCGGCCGTGGCCTATAACCGCTCGATTCCGCAGCTGGGTGATGATCTGCTCGCGATTCGGCCGACGATTATGATCGCCGTGCCGCGCATCTTCGAGCGGGTGTACAACAAAATCCACGCGTCACTGGACGAGAAATCATCATTCGCCCGGGCCTTGTTCGGGTTCGCGGTGGATGTCGGCTGGAGTCGTTTTGAGTACCGGCAGGGCCGCGGCGCCTGGCATATGAAGCTGCTTCTCTGGCCGCTGCTGAAAAAACTCGTCGCCGATAAGATCATGGCGAAACTGGGCGGCCGCATGCGGCTCGCCGTGATCGGCGGTGCGGCGCTGCCTGAGGGCGTCGCACGCCTGTTCATCGGCCTCGGTCTGCCCATGATTCAGGGCTATGGTCTGACCGAAACCAGCCCGGTCATCAGCGTCAACCAGGTGGAAAAAAACGACCCGGCGAGTGTCGGCCTGCTGCTGGAAGACGTTGAGGCAACCATCAGCGACGCGGACGAGCTGCTGGTGCGCAGCCCGGGGGTAATGCTTGGCTACTGGGCGAACGAGAAAGCCACCCGGGAGATCATCGATGGCGAAGGCCGGCTGCATACCGGCGACAAGGCGCGTATCGACAACGGCCACCTGTACATTACCGGCCGCTTGAAAGAGATCATTGTCCTCGCCAATGGTGAGAAAATACCCCCGACCGACATGGAGATGGCCATCTGCATGGACAACCTGTTTGAGCAGGCCATGGTCATCGGTGACAACCGGCCTTTCCTCGCGGCACTGCTGGTGCTTGACCGTGAGCAATGGACCAGGCTGGCCAAACAACTCCGGCTGGACCCCGATGATCCGCAGGCCTGCGACCATCAGCAAGTCCGGGAAGTCGTCCGGGAACGCGTCGCGAAACGGATCAACGCGTTTCCCGGCTACGCCCGGATTCGCGACATCTCATGCCTGCTTGAGCCCTGGTCTATCGAGGACGGCCTTATAACGCCGACCCTGAAGCTCAAACGCGATGCGGTCTGCCGTCGATTCCAGGCCGACATCGAGCGCATGTACGAGAAGCACTGATCACAGGGGCTGCTCGGCAGTCGCCGCACCCTCGGCAACGGTGTCAACCGCGCCGGAGGCCGATACCCTGGCCCGCTGGCGGCGTTCACGCTGCTGGTAAAACATCAGGTCCTGGATAATCGCCTCGGCGACAAAATCATGCTCGGTGAATTCGAGGCCGACCACCTGTCGATCGGCATGCGCCACCCGGGCGTAGATCTTGCGGTACAGTATTTCCTTGCCTGTCCAAACCTTGAAATTCAGGATCACGGCGCGTTGCCGGTTCGGCAACTCACCCTTCCACAAGTGAACGGAAACCCCTTTGCGGGTTATATTCCCGGCAAAACCGTAACAACGTTGGAAACCCGGCTGGGCGATTTCGATGTCCACTTCGATCTGCTTGCGTTTTAATTGTCTGCGTTCCACTGCGCTACCTTTCTGGCACATGGTTAAGCGGTGGCTTCGTGTCTGTACGAAGCGCGCTGGGGAGCCTTGCTCCGTCCCTTTGGGTGCATCGTGCTGACGCAGCTGTGGCCGGCTCAAGTCTCTCGAGCAGTAAGATGGAGTGGTCCGCCCCCGGCAGAATGTGGCTATGCGCCCGGAATTCTGTGTCCTGGTCAGACGGATTAACGGCAGCGGCAGGAATTACTTGACGCCGCGACAGGCGCTGACTGAGCATCGGTAATTACTGTAATAATATTTAATATCTAACTGTATTTAAATGTTGTTATTATTATTTCCATGCGACTGGCGGCGGTCTGCGCCACCCGGCCAGCCAACGGCGGGATCGACACTGCGCACATGCAGGTCGCGCTGCGGGAACGGTATTTCGATGCCCGCCTCCCGCAGTTTTCGTTCGATCGCATAATTGAGATCACTCAGCGTGACCAGGCGTTTGTCGATTTCCCGGATAAAGCAGCGCAACTCGAAATTCAGCGCGCTGTCGCCAAAGCCGGTGAACAGCACCTGCGGCGGACTTACATTCTTGCCGTCCACCATCACCAGCGGGTGCTCCTGCGCGGCGCTCATCAACACCTCGGTCACCTTGTCCACGTTCGAGCCGTAGGCCACGCCCACCGGTACCGTCACACGCCCCCAGGGATCCCTGAGCATCCAGTTGGTGACGTTATTACTGATCAGCGCGGAATTCGGCACGATCACATCGGCCCTGTCGAAGGTCTCGATCAGGGTTGACCGGATGCTGATTTTGCGCACAAAGCCCTGAACCTCACCGGCAACAATCCAGTCGCCGGTGCGAATCGGCCGCTCGAACAACAGAATGATGCCGGAAACGAAGTTGTTGACGATATTCTGCAGACCGAAGCCGATGCCGACCGACAGCGCACCGGCGACAATAGCCAGGTTTTTCAGGCTGAAGCCCGCCAGCGTCAGGCCCACCAGCGCCGCAACGATGATACCGACGTAGCCGGTCAGCGTGACGACGGCTTCGCGCCCACCGCGATCAAGGCGCGTCCGGCTGACCCAGCTCGGCAGCACCTCGCGATTGAACCAGCGCATACCAGTCAGGAACAAGGCAAAAATCATCAAACCGGTGGCAAGCTGCAGCGGCACAATATCCACCGCCCCGACCTCGAAGCCATTGCTCAGGATGCCCTGGGCCCACAGCCAGCTGCTGTCGGAATATCCCCATAGCTTCAGGATCCCGGCTGCGAAAAACACCCACAGCACCAGCACGGCGAGAATGCGCAGCCATATCATGCCGGGGATCGACTCGGCGCCCTTGAGCCCCAGCGACACCCGTAGCCGCTTCTGCCACAGGTGCTGCCCCTTCTCCATGCCGTCGAAAAACTCCTGGATCAGGATATGGCCGAACCACAAGCCGACACCGAGGAACAGGCTTCCGACCAGCGCCTTTATGAGATAGGTGGAGAGATTGGCATAGCCCAGAAACTCGGCCACCAGCGCGGCGGCGAGGATGAGCATGGCAAGCCCACGGATCACCGCCTTGACGCGCACGCCGGATACACGGCTCATGACCATGCCGAGCCAGATGAGATTGACAACCACTACCGCGACCACGCTCGCGCGTATGACGATCCGCTGGTCGGCGTTGAAGGCCGCATACACGTCGCTGACGAACAGGAACACGACCACGAAGCCCACCAGCCACAAACCGCGCAAGTGCCGACTCAGGCTGGCGGAGAACGCCTTATCCAGTTTCAGGTAGGGCCCGGCTGGCGGGCAGGGGTCGAGTAATATGCGGGTCGCCATGGAAGCCGTCAGGTAGAGCGCGACACAGCCGATCAATGCGACAGCCAGTGGCACCGAATCCAGGTGCACCCGCATCACAACCGCCAGAGCGACACCCCCGCCGAGCAGCGTCAGAATGGGTTGTAGCCGCTGCGCCAGGCAGGCGCAGAGGGCTGTCGCGAACCCGTAGGTCGTCGTCTCGCCGCGCAGGGAACGCGCACAGCGCCGCAGAAAACGGCTCAGCCGCCAGCCCAGCAGCCAGCCTATGGCGGCTGCCACCACGGCTGCCAGCCAGCTACTGATACCCAGCGTGTGTATGCGAACATGCTCGTCGAGAAAACCCATCAGGTTGCGATGCCAGTCCAGGGGCGTACCCAGCGCCTGCGCCAGTGCGCTCCAGACCGGTTTGCTGTGCGCGAACAGGTAACTCGTCAGCTGCTCGGTCTGCGCGGCGTCGATCCGATCGGTCAACGAACCCGTTTTCAGCAGTAGCGCCTGACATGAACCCAGGCGCGTGCCGACGTCGTCGATGCGCCGCGCCAGCTCTTTTCTCGTCTCGCTGACAGTGACGTTGTTCTGCTCACTCGCGGTGTTCAGATCAGCGAGATTCCGCTTGAGCCTGTCCAGTGTATCGGTGGCATCATGGACGCATTTCCCGGTGCGGTTGCTGATAGCCGCCAAAGCGTCACTCCACCCACTGAGCGTGCTCCGCGAAGCTTCCTGTGTGTCGCCTTCCCGACCAAGCTGGTGCTCTATGGCGGCGATGGTTTCGCGTGCTTTCGGCAGCCAGTCGTTGTCGGCTTCAGCCGCGCACGCCAGCCCGGGAAGGCAACAACAGACTGCGAGCAGAATATAAGCAGGATATTTCACGGCTACCGGCGGATCACCGGGCGTCCTTCAGGAATGCGGCATTTTTTGCTTCGATCTGCGCGATCAGGCTATCCAGACTCTCCCCCTGCAGGAGGCGGGAATACTCCGAACGATAGTTGATCAACAGGCTGATACCGTCGACCACAACGTCGTAGACCCGCCATTTGCCGTCGCGGCGATACAGTCGGTAGTTGACACCTATGTCCTCTTGTGACGGTGTCATGACCGAGGTGGGCACCATTACCCTGTCGGGACTTGAAGTTTTCTCCGCCGCATGGACCTGCACGGTCTGACTCTCGTAGCGTCCGAACACCGCTGCATAGGTGTTCGTCAGCAGCTGTTTGAAAACCGCGGTAAAACGTGCGCGCTGCTGCACAGTAGCGTCGCGCCAATGATGGCCGAGCACCTGGGTCGCCATCAGCCTGAAGTCAAAGTACGGAGCCACGCGCTCCTCGATCAATGCAACCAGCTTCTCGCGGTCACCGGTGATGTCGCCATCCTGGTGACGCAAGGCGCCGAGCACGTCGCCGGTAACCGCTTCAACGAGTGCTTGGGGCGACTGCTCCTTCGCACCCACCGCGGCCCCGGGCAGACAGAGCAAGACAAGCAATAGCGCCGGAAACCGGGTAAGCAACCCGCCTTTGGCGCCGATACTGGCGTGCGGCGCGGACAGAAAACGTTGATTCATCTTTTCAGCCTGTCCATTGTCTCGGTGGTCTGTTCCGACGATCCGGCCAGCGGCAGACACAGCATATCGTCGGCGACTGTCAGCGGTCCCGTGTACGTTTTGCGAATAATGGCGAGCGACGCCGCCAGCACACGCTCGCTGCGAGGCATCAGGTGGCTCAGGACCAGTCTGTCCACGTCGGCGGCGGCGGCCAGTTGCGCGATCTCACTGGGCCGTGCATGCAAAGCCGCGGCGATACGCCCGGCGTCCTCGGGTATGGCGTAATCCATGATCAGGAGTTCAGCGCCGCCGATCATACGCGCAAACGCCGGGTTGTGACCGTTCTGATCGCCGCTGAATGCGACCCGGTGGCCTTTGACGCTGGCCAGCAGCCCCAGCGCGGGTACGCTACCATGGGCGACTCCCACGGCCTGCACCACCAGCTCCGGTGACTCAAACACGGTTTGTGGCTGGCGCCCCGACGCGTCGATCTCTCTCACGTCCAGGCCGAACAGGCCGTCGCTGCCGTCGAGATAGCCTGCAAGGTAATGGTACGCGCCGTCGGGCTTCACCAGCAATGCATCGAGCCAGTCTTTCAGGCCCGGAAACGCGCCGCCCCCCGTGGGTCCGAGCAGCGGCAGTGCACGGCGCCGCTCGGAGAAATACCCGGCCTTGAGCAGCGCCGGAACGTCGGTGGAGTGGTCCACGTGCAGATGCGTCAGCGCCACAACTTCGAGATCCTCGATGCGCGCGCCTGCCTGACCGAAACGCAGGAAGACACCCCCGCCGGCATCGACCAGCGCCCGCGCCTTGCCGTCGATCCAGATCAGGTAACCGGCACTGGCCCGCGCGGGATTAACCTGGGGACCACCCGAACCCAGCACCTGGATACCGGTAGCGTGACTGCAGTTGATGGGCGTGGCCATGGTGTGACCGGACGCCTCAGGCGGCACAACCGACACCACTGACGCCGTCAGACACACGAACAGCATCAGGTTCGCCCGTGACCGGCAGCCATCGAACCCTGGTTTGTTACCGCGTAGTTTCATATTTTCCCGATCCCTCGCATCGAACACCCGGGATGCAGCTCCCGCATGACCGGTCTGAGGGTGTGCACCGACACAATAAGGCTTTCAGAACCACCCGCGCCAGCGGAAAACGTTTTGCCTGCCGGTTTGGCGAAGATCCCCGCGGGCTCGACCGCACGAGGACCCTGTCTCAGCCGTGACCGGCCCCGCTGAAAAGCGTATAGAAGTTCCGCGTGGTTTCGGCGGCTAGCGATTCGAAGCTATCGCCCCGCAGCTCGGCAATGAATTCGGCGACATAACGCACATAGGCCGGCTGGTTGGTCTTGCCGCGTTTGGGCACAGGCGCGAGATAGGGCGAATCGGTCTCGACCAGCATGCGCTCCATGGGTAGCCGGCGCGCGACGTCCTGCAGCTCACGCGCATTCTTGAAGGTCACGATACCGGAAAAAGAAATGTAAAAATTCATATCCATGGCCGCCCTGGCCATTTCCCAGTCCTCCGTGAAGCAGTGCAGCACACCACCCGCCTCTGCCGCACCTTCCTCCGCCATGATCTTGAGCGTGTCGTCACGCGCGGCGCGGGTATGCACAATCAGCGGTTTGTTGACCTCCCGCGCCGCGCGTATGTGCCGCCGGAAACGTTCCCGCTGCCATTCGACATCGCCTTCTGTGCGGAAGTAGTCCAGCCCGGTTTCACCAACCGCCACAACCCGCTCCCGCCCGGCGAGTTCCACGAGTTGATCCACCCCCGGCTCTTCGACACCGGTGCCGTCAGGGTGAACACCGACCGAAGCCGATACCTGCGCATACGGCTCGATCAGCGCCATCATGGGAGCGAAACGTTCCAGGCTGACCGACACGCACAGCATATGTTGAATACCCTGCGCCCCGGCATCGTCCAGAACGGCCGACAGGGCTGCCCGATCCTGGCACAGCATATCGAGATGGCAATGTGAATCGACGAGCATAGCGGCGGAAAATCCGTGATTCAGCGACACCGTCAACGCCCTGGCCAGCGGATGCCGGCGTGACGGTGCTTCTGTTTACATGGTGTGCGTCGGTCGGTCGGCCGTCAGCGCACCGGCGAGATAGGTTTCGATTTTCTTTTGTGCGGTTCCGCCGTCCTTGTCGCTGAACTGCACGCCAATGCCGGCAGCGCGAGCGCCCTGCGCACCCTTCGGTGTAATCCAGATGATCTTGCCCGCAACAGGGATTTTTTCCGGCTCGTCCATCAGTGTCAGCAACATGAATACTTCGTCCCCCAACTGGTAAGTCTTGTTGGTCGGTATAAACAGCCCGCCGTTCTTGATGAAAGGCATGTAGGCGGCGTACAGCGCGCTTTTGTCTTTGATTGTCAGCGAAAGTATGCCCTGTCGGGCCCCGCCAGCGGGTTTCATTGTCATAACGTCCACTTACCTGCCAGCTGCCGTCGACCGTGCCGGTGGCTTCCCGGCCAGCCGCGCCCAATCGATCAGCAGGTCTTCCAGAAGCAGTTGCCGATTCAGACCGGAACCGAGGCTGATCACTGCCATGGTTATGCGGTCCGAAAGCTCGAATAACTGCCGACAGTCTACCTTTTCTGTGATTTGCCGCAACATCTGCACCAGTCGCGCCTCGCCGGGCGCCTCGCCGGCCTGCTGCCAGCGGATCAGCGCCTGTAACGCGGACTGCCACCACTGCAGCGCGCCTGCCTCGTGCGCCCCGGCCCAGTCGTCGGCCACGCGCACCGGATCCAGGCGCCCGTCGAAAACCGCCACGAGTTCATCCAGCCACCGATCGCGCAGATCCAGGCTGTCGGAGGCCGCCAGTTGGGCCGCCGCCAGCGGTGCGCCGCCGGCAATCTGCAGGCAGCGCTCCGCCAATGCCCGTTCGATACCCTGGCCCTGCAGCCAGTCCAGCGCCTGCCCGGTTGCCGGCCCGGGGATGCGCAGCTGCTGACAACGGCTGCGCACGGTCGCCGGCAGGCGCCCCGGGGAAGCTGTCAGCAGGATCAACAGGGTGCTGGCGGTCGGCTCTTCGAGCGTTTTCAGCAGACTGTTGGCGGCATTCACATTCATGGCGTCGGCCGGCGCAATAACCGCAACCTTGTAACGTCCCGCATGGCTGGTCATGCCGAGTTCAACGCCCAGCGCACGCACCTGATCGATCCTGATGGCCTTTCCCGGCTCTTCCGGCACCAGCTCCGACAGATCGGGGTGACTGCCCGCGCGCAGCCAGGTGCAGGCCGGACAGCGGCCGCAGGCACCGCTGTCGGCGTCAGGCTGCTGGCACAGCAGCAGGCTCGTGAGCTTCCGGGCAAGCAGGTGTTTGCCGATACCGGCCGGCCCCGCAAGCAACAGCGCGTGCGGCAGACGCCCCTGGCCCCAGGTTCGCGCAAGCTGCTGCCACGGCGCATGCAGCCAGTCCGGGAAATGCTCTGTCATGCGCTGACCAGCTCGTCGACCACCGCATCCAGCTGCGCCTGGACAGCGGCGAGCTCCCGGCCCGCGTCGATGACGCGGAAGCGATCCGGGAAGGCCCCGGCCCGCTCGAGGTAACTCTTGCGCACGCGCTCGAAAAAGGCCGTCCGCTCCTGCTCGAATCTGTCCAGCGCGCCGCGATCGCCGGCGCGTTGCAAACCGACAGCGACCGGCAGGTCGAACAACAGTGTCCGATACGGCTGAAACCCGGCCTGCACCCAGGTCTCCAGCTCGGCGATGCGTTGCACGTCCAGCCCGCGCCCGCCGCCCTGGTAGGCATAGGTCGCGTCGGTAAAGCGATCACACAAGACCCACTCGCCGCGTCGCAGGGCCGGCAATACCCGCTCCTGAAGGTGCTGGGCCCGCGCCGCAAACATCAACAACAGTTCGGTGTCCGGGTGCATGCTGGTGTCGGCAGGATCGAGCAGCAGGCCGCGTATTTGCTCACCCAGGGGCGTGCCGCCCGGCTCACGGGTCACCGTCACCGCGATACCCGCCGCCGCCAGCCGGCCACGAAGATACTCCAGGTTGGTGGACTTGCCCGCGCCTTCGCCGCCTTCGAGCGTGATAAACCGGCCGTGACCACTGTAGCTGTTATTCAACGTTTTCTCTGGTAGCGGTCGACCGCCCGGTTGTGTTCTTCAAGTGTGCTGGAAAAATGGTGGCTACCGTCACCGCGCGAGACAAAATACAACGCCTTGCCGTCAGCCGGATGCAGCACCGCGAGTATTGCATCTTTGCCCGGCATTGCAATAGGGGTCGGCGGCAAACCGAAACGCGTATAGGTATTGTAGGCAGTGTCCGCGCGCAAATCGCGAAAACGGATATCGCCGTCATAACGGTCGCCCATGCCGTAGATCACGGTCGGATCGGTCTGCAGCTTCATGCCCTTTTCCAGGCGGCGGATGAATACACCGGCGATCTGCGGGCGCTCTGCCGCGACGCCGGTTTCCTTTTCCACGATCGAAGCCAGGGTGAGCGCCTCGTAGGGCGACTTCAACGGCAGGCCGTCATCGCGCTGCGCCCAGACCTGCTGGAGAAACGCCTGCATGTCCGCGTAGGCACGGCGCAGGAAATCGACATCGGTGGTGCCGCGTGGGAAATAATAGGTTTCCGGCAGAAAGCGGCCTTCGGGATTCATGTCCGGATGGCCCAGAGCGGTCATGACGGTGTCTGCATCGGTGGCCACGAGGGTGTGCTGCAGCACCGCGTCGGTGGCGATACGCTGCATCATTTCCTTGAAGGTTTCGCCTTCGATCAGCGTCAGATCGTGCTGCACCACCTGTCCGCGGTTCAGTTGTTCGAGCAGCTGTTCGGGATTGATCCCCGCAGTCAGCCTGAATTCGCCGGCCTTGATGCGCGCGTCCAGCCCGAGATAGCGGCCCAGCCAGACGAGATAGGCCGGCTTTTCCAGCAGGCCCCGTTGCCGCAGTTGCCGCGCCACGCGCTTGAGATTGGCGCCCGGTGGCACGATCAGCGTGGCGCCTTCCTCGGGGATCGGCAAAGGCTCGGCGCGAAACGCCTGGAAATCCATGACCAGCCAGGCACCGACGAAACTGGCGGCAAGCAGCAGCACGCCGGCCAGACGAAAGGCGAGATCTTTTCCCGACGGCCGGTGACGCGGCTGTTTCACCAGCTGTACCAGTTGCCGGTCACGCCGGTCGAGTGAACCGACAACGCTTGCTGCAGGCGCCGCGTTACCGGCCCGACGCTGAAGTTGTTTTGCCCGCTCACCGAGATCACCGGCCAGATGCCGATAAGGCTGTTGCACAGGAACACTTCCTCGGCCGATAGCAGATCCGCGGGCAGCAGGCTCTCCCGGCGCCCCGACAGGCCCAGCGCGGCGGCAAGATCCAGCAGTACCGAGCGCATGACGCCGGCCACACCGCAGGCATCCAGCCGTGGCGTACACAGCTCGCCGTCGCGTATGACGAACAGGTTGCTCATGGTCCCTTCTATCAGGCGCCCATGGTGATCAAGCATCAGACCCTCTTCAAAATCGTCGCCCCACTCGGCCCTCGCCATGACCTGCTCGAGACGGTTCAGGTGCTTCAGGCCGGCCAGGCGGGGTTGCAGGCCAAAGCGCAGATCGCAAATGCGCGCGCGGACGCCCTGCGTCGGCCACGCCCGGGGATAATCAGGCATTTCCTGGGCGCTGACAATGCGTGTAACGCCCTGCCCTTCGCTGAAACGGTAACCCCGCCCGCCCGGGCCGCGGCTGAGAATAATCTTGATAACACCGTTTCCCAATTCACTTGCCCGCTGCTGCAGCTCCGCTGCCAGGCCCGAGCGGTCGGAAAATTCCAGCCGCAGCGCCTTGCAGCCCGCCAGCAAACGCTGCAGGTGCCGATCGAGGTGCTCACAGGCCGCGTCGCGCACGCAGAGGGTTTCGAACAGCCCGTCGCCGTAGTGCAATGCGCGCACTGCCGGATCCAGCCCGGTAGCCGCCTGTGTGTCGATCCAATAGCGGGTTGCAGTCATCGCGAAGTCCGGTCGTCAGCGCGCAGCAGCCGAGCGGCCCTGTCACGGCTTTTCGGTGGTGGCGAAACCGGGCCCACCAGTTCGCGCGTACCGGAGAAATCCAGGTCGGCGGCATGCATCAGCACCGGCGATCCCCCGGGACAGGCAACCAGACTCGCATAACGGTCCTTCGGACCGGTGGCCGCACGGGTTCGGGTTCTGAACCGCTTCGCCTATGCGGGCCGGGTGAAAACCAGGCAGCCGTTGGTCCCGCCAAAGCCGAAGGAATTCGACATGGCGACATCGATCTTCGTATTGCGGGCCTCGTTGGGCACAAAGTCGAGATCACATTCGGGGTCCGCCGTGAACTGGTTGATCGTCGGCGGCGCAATCTGGTCGCGGATAGCCAGCACCGTGAAGATCGCCTCGACGCCACCTGCCGCGCCCAGCAGGTGTCCGGTCATGGATTTGGTGGAACTGACGGCAGCCTTGTACGCGTGGTCACCCAGTGCCGTCTTGATGGCTTTGACTTCGGCAATGTCGCCGGCCGGGGTCGAGGTGCCGTGGGCGTTGACGTAGTCGACCTGGTCGGGACCGAGTCCCGCATCGCGCAAAGCGTTGCGCATGCAGCGTGCGGCACCCTCGCCGTTCAGTGATGGCTGGGTCATGTGGTAGGCATCACCGCTCATGCCGTAGCCGGCCACTTCCGCATAGATCTTTGCACCGCGCGCCCTGGCGTGCTCGTACTCTTCGAGCACCATGACGCCGGCACCGTCGCCCAGCACGAAACCGTCGCGGTCCCGGTCCCAGGGGCGGCTCGCGGTCTGAGGGTCATCGTTGCGCGTGGACAGCGCCTTGGCGGCGGCAAACCCGCCAAGCCCCGTGTGGGTGGTAGCCATTTCGGCACCACCGGCCAGCATGACATCGGCGTCGCCGTAGGCGATGATGCGCGCGGCCTCACCGATACTGTGGGTGCCGGTCGTGCAGGCGGTGACCATGGCGATGTTGGGACCCTTCAGGCCATACATGATCGACAGGTTTCCCGAGATCATGTTGATGATGTTGGATGGCACGAAAAACGGCGATATCTTGCGCGGTCCGCCCTGCAGGTAGGCATCGTAGTTCTTTTCGATACCCGGCAGGCCACCGATGCCCGAGCCTACGGACACGCCGATACGCTCGGCGTTATCTGCGGTGACTTCAATACCGGCATCACGCAGGGCCTGGGTCCCCGCGGCGACGCCGTAATGGATAAAAGTGTCCATCTTGCGCGCGTCTTTCTTCGACACATACTCGGTGATGTCGAACCCTTCGATGGTTCCGCCGAAACGCACCGGAAACTCCGCAACATCGAAACAGGTGATGGGCCGGATGCCGCTTTTGCCCGCGACAATCGCCCCCCAGGCGTCATCGACTGACAGCCCGACCGGGCAGACGATGCCAAGCCCGGTAACCACTACTCGACGCTGTGCTGCAGGAGACACTTCCGATCCTTGAAACTAAAAGGGTGGAAAACGCAATCGGGCCGCCCTCACGTGACGACCCGATAGATACGGTAACGGTACTTACCCGAGGTGTGCTTGGACGTAGTCAATCGCTTGCTGAACTGTGGTGATTTTTTCAGCTTCTTCGTCCGGGATTTCGCACTCGAATTCCTCTTCGAGCGCCATAACCAGCTCCACGGTATCCAGAGAGTCCGCGCCGAGATCGTCAACAAAAGATGCTTCGTTGGTGACAGAATCCTCGCCGACATCCAACTGCTCTACAACAATCTTCTTGACGCGTTCTTCAACATTGCTCATCGCTGATAAGTCCTCAGTTGTGTGTAATCAGTCCAAGCTGCGCGCGTATTTTAGTGAAAAGCCGATAACCATGCCAGTAAACATGGCAAATGGCATTCTCCACTGGCAATCCCGCCAGCCTCCTCGGAAGCGCGCAATCTAAAAGATAATAATTCTATTGTAAACATAGTCCTATAAGACGTTGTTTATCAACAATCTTACTATGCCATGTGCATACCGCCATTCACATGCAGGGTTTCGCCGGTAATGTACGCAGCCTGGCTGGAAGCCAGGAATGCCACTGCATTGGCAATATCGTCCACTGCGCCCAGACAGCCGAGCGGCACTTGCGCGATTAACGCCTCACGTTGCGCTTGCGGCAGTTCGCGGGTCATGTCGGTATCGATAAACCCCGGAGCAACCGCATTCACGGTGATGCCGCGCGATCCGACTTCACGCGCCAGTGACCTGGTGAACCCCAGTATCCCGGCCTTGGCCGCCGAATAATTGGTCTGTCCGGGGTTGCCGGTGGAACCGACCACCGAGGCGATATTGACAATACGTCCGCGCCTGGCTTTCATCATGCCCCGCAAACAGGCCTTGCTCAACCGGAATACCGATGTCAGGTTGGTGTCGATAACGCTCTGCCACTCGTCGTCTTTCATGCGCATGAGCAGGTTGTCGCGGGTAATGCCGGCGTTGTTGACGAGCACGCTGGGCGCGCCAAAGCGCTCCTGGATACGCTTCATCGCGGCGTCGACGGATTCCGGATCGGTCACGTTCAGACACAGCCCCAGGCCATCGACATTGTTGCTATCGAAATCGGCCTGTATGGCCGCGGCTCCCTGCTCCGTGGTCGCAGTGCCGACAGTACACGCACCCAGCGCGCCGACCCTGCGTGCGATTGCCTGACCGATGCCCCGGCTGGCGCCTGTCACCAGCGCGATCTCCTCTCTCAGCGTCATTGCAACGTTCTCCTCGCTCATGCCGTTTCAGCCAGCGCCTGCTCCAGGTCGGCAGGCGTTTGTATGGCGATCGCCGACAACGATTTTTCGATACGTTTATTCAGGCCGGCAAGCACTTTTCCCGGCCCCATTTCGATAATCCTGTTGATGCCGACCGCGTGCATGGCACGCACCGTCTCCACCCAGCGCACCGGTTGATAGAGCTGCGCGGCCAGGGCCTCGCGGATGGCGTCGGCATTGTCCTTGATGCCGGCGTCGACGTTGTGCATTACCGCAACCTCCGGGACACGGACCGTCGTAGCCGCAAGCTCGGCGGCAAGCGCGTCGGCCGCCGGTTTCATCAACGCACAATGCGAGGGTACTGATACGGGCAGGCGCAGGGCGCGCTTGGCGCCGGCGGCTTTCGCCAGTACCATGGCCCGCTCGACGGCATCGACCTGCCCGGCGATAACAACCTGTCCCGGCGAGTTGAAATTCACCGCGCTGACAACCTGGCCGTGGGCCGCCTCGCTGCAGATGGACTCTACCTGCTCGGCATCCAGACCGAGTAACGCCGCCATGGCGCCACTGCCCTCGGGCACCGCGCGCTGCATGAAGTTGCCGCGCTTTTCGACCAGCGCCACCGCGTCCTCGAAATCGATGGCGCCGGCACACACCAGCGCCGTGTATTCGCCCAGGCTGTGGCCGGCCATCACGGCGGGCAGGCCGGCGGATTTCATTTGCCAGCAGCGCCAGGTTGCGACACCGGCGGCAAGCATCGCCGGCTGCGTACAGGCTGTCTGGTTCAGCAACTCCGCGGGGCCATCCTGGACGCGCGCCCATAGATCATAGCCGAGCACCCCGGAGGCCTGCGCGAATGTCTCTGTCACTACCGGGAACGCCTCGGCCAGTGGCGCAAGCATTCCCACTGACTGCGATCCCTGACCAGGAAAAACCATGGCGAGGTCGGCACATTGCATTTGCATGTTCACCCGATTTAAAGGTTCAGAAAAACGATCGGTTCAGAATTTGAGCAGAACAGAGCCCCAGGTGAAACCGCCACCGAAGGCCTCCATCAGAAGCATTTCACCACGCTTGATGCGTCCGTCACGCACCGCGACATCCAGCGCCAGCGGTACCGAGGCACTCGAGGTGTTGCCGTGGTCGTCAACGGTGACGACCACCTGGTCCATCGACATTTTCAATTTCTTCGCCGTCGCCTGGATGATGCGAATATTGGCCTGATGCGGAATAAGCCAGTCGATATCGCTCTTGTCGAGCGTGTTGGCTTCGAGGGTCTCGTCGACGATGCGCCCCAGGGTGTTTACCGCGACCTTGAAGACCTCATTGCCCTTCATGGTCACGTAGCCGTTACCGTCTTTGAAACTGTCGTAGCCCTGACTGACACCACCCGGCACCGACAACAGGTGCTCGTAGGCGCCGTCGGCGTGCAGGTGGGTCGAAAGTATGCCAGGTTCGTCGCTGGCCTCCAGCACTACCGCACCCGCGCCGTCCCCGAACAGGACGCAGGTGCTGCGGTCCTTCCAGTTCAACACCCTGGACAGGGTTTCCGCACCCACCACCAGCGCGCACGTGGCGCTGCCGGTGCGGACAAACTTGTCAGCAACGCCCAGCGCATAGACGAAGCCGGTGCACACGGCCTGGATGTCGAACGCCGCGCAGCCGTGCCGATCCAGGCGCTTTTGCAGCAGGCAGGCGGTGCTCGGAAAGACGCGATCCGGCGTGGTCGTGGCGACTATGATCAGGTCGATGTCCTGGGCATCGCGCCCCGCGGCCTCAAGCGCGCGGCGCGATGCCTGCTCGGCCAGGTCGACGGTGTTCTGCCCGTCTGCCGCGATATGCCGCTTGCTGATACCGGTACGTTCGCGAATCCACTCGTCGCTGGTATCGACCATTTTCTCCAGGTCGTGATTGGTGAGCACCTTATCCGGAAGGTAGCCACCGGTGCCTGTTATGCGCGAGTAAATCAAACCACCTTCCTCTCGACCATCGCCGACTGCATTTGCGAGCTGATCAGCTCGGGGACATTCTGTTCGACCACCACCGCCGCCACCTCAATGGCGTGGCTGAAGGCCAGGACATCCGCACCGCCGTGGCTCTTGATAACCGAGCCACGCAAACCCAGAAGACTGGCGCCATTATAGCGGCGCGGATCAATCTGCTTTCTGAACGCCTTGAGCACCGGCATAGCCAGCAACGCCACCATTCGGGTAAGAATGTTACGGGTGAATTCGCGTTTGATGAAGTGGGCAATCATTTTGGCCACACCTTCGCTGCTCTTTAGTGCGATGTTGCCTATGAAGCCGTCGCATGCCACCACGTCGGCCTTGCCGCTGTAGATATCATCGCCCTCGACGAAACCGACGTAATTCATCTGGCTCGCGGAAAGCAGGCTGGCCGCTTCCCTGATTGTTTCGCTGCCCTTGATTTCCTCTTCGCCGATGTTCAGCAAACCGACGCGGGGATTCGCATTGCCATCGACGGCACTGGCCAGCACCGAGCCCATCAGACCGAACTGAAAAAGATGTTTCGGCGAGCTGTCGATATTGGCCCCCAGGTCGAGCACCCAGGTGTGCCCCGTTATCGTCGGCAACGAGGTACAAATGGCCGGCCTGTCGATGCCCGGCAGCGTTTTCAGCACGAATCTGGCGGTCGCCATCAGCGCACCGGTGTTACCGGCGCTGACGCAGGCCTGGGCCTTGCCCGCCTTGACCATGTCGATGGCGATACGCATGGACGAGTCCTTTTTGAAGCGCAGCGCGTGCGACGGCAACTCATCCATTTCCACTGTCTGGGATGCGTGCTGGATCTCGAGGTGCGGATTGCCGCTCGCGCCGAGCGACGCCAGCCCCGTCTCAATGACTTGCCGGTCACCGACCAGAAGCAGGTTAAAGTCGTTGCGCCTTTTCAGAAAACGCAACGCCGCCGGCAGCACCACATCCGCGCCATGGTCACCGCCCATCACATCCAAAGCTATGGTCAGCACTTCAGTCACGCAATAAAAACACACGCTGCTTCACGTATTCTGTGAAGCAGCGTGCTGAGTACCGGGCAACCAGAATCGAACGACTGCAAAGCGGGTCAGTCAAGGTCCTTGCTGATGACCTTGCGGCCGCGGTAGTAGCCGTCGGCACTGATATGATGACGAAGGTGGGTCTCACCGGTGGTCTGCTCCACAGACAGGGTCGAGGTTTTCAACGCGTCGTGCGAACGCCGCATTCCCCGCCTCGAAGGAGTTTTCCGACTTTTCTGGACCGCCATTACAATATCTCCTACAACTATATGCCTAGGTTTTCAGTTTTTCCAAAATGGAAAACGGATTGTCTTTTTCCGCTACCGGCTGGTTTCGGTAACCCGAGTCACAACGCTGTTCGCCGTTGTGCATGGGCACTGCCGGAATTACCAGCAACACCTCGTCTTCGAGCACTTCAGCCGTTTTCAGCGGCTGCCCGGTCGCCAGCAAGGGTTCATAACCTTGCGGAAGCCGGTCCATGTCCGCTTCGTTCGCCACGATGCCCAGGCTGAACGCCAGCTGCAGCGGACAGACCAGCGCCTGCAAACAGCGCTGGCACACCAGCCTGATCTCGCCGTCGATGGTTCCCTTCAACACCCGCAGGTGTCGTTCGTCCCGCCTGAACTCCAGGCGTACCTGCAGGGTGCCATCGCTATCCGACAACTGGGACCGCAAGCGCTCGAAAGCACTGACTGCGATTTCGCCGCGAAAGGAACGCCCGGCGTCGGCAAGACCGACGGGCTCGATGCTTTCCGGCAGACGATCCAACATAAGCGCGGGATAATACTCCCAAACCGGCCGGAGTGTCAAAGCTAACATGCTGAAAAATGGGGATCTTAGGGCCATCGTCCAAATTCCGGAACAGTTGACACAATCTGAGGATTTGCGTAGAAAAACAAGCTCTTTTGTGATCGAATCCGGATAGGACCCCGGATATTCTCCGGCGCATGGGGACGGGCGACACGTGTTCAAGAAGATTCTTATCGCCAACCGCGGAGAAATCGCGGTTCGCATCGTCCGCGCCTGCCAGGAAGCAGGCATCGAATCGGTCGCCATCTACAGCGACGCCGACCGCCATTCTCTGCACGTCAAGAAAGCCAGCGAGGCCTACAACATCGGTCCCGATCCGATGGCCGGTTATCTGAACGCTCACCGCATCGTCAACCTGGCCGTGGCAACCGGGTGCGATGCGCTGCACCCCGGCTACGGCTTCCTGTCCGAGAACCCCGAACTGGCTTATATCTGCGCCCGTCGGGGTGTCAAGTTCATCGGCCCCGATGCCGGCGTCATCCGCAGCATGGGCAACAAGATCGAGGCCCGCCGCAGCATGCAGGCCGCGGGGGTCCCCGTCGTTCCGGGCAGCGACTCCAACCTCGGCAGTCTCGCCGAAGCGCGCACGCTGGCTGCCAACATCGGCTATCCGGTCATGCTCAAGGCCACCTCCGGCGGCGGCGGCCGGGGCATCCGCCGCTGCGACAGCGAAGCCGAGCTGAACCGCAACTACGAACGCGTATTGTCGGAAGCCAGGAAAGCCTTCGGCAGCGCGGAAATCTTTGTCGAAAAGTGTATCGACCGGCCACGGCATATCGAGGTCCAGATTCTCGCCGACGAATTGGGCAACGTGGTACACCTGTTCGAGCGCGACTGTTCGATCCAACGGCGCCACCAGAAGCTGATCGAAATCGCGCCTTCGCCACAACTCGACGACAGCCAGCGTGAAATGATCGGCGACTATGCCATACGCGCGGCGCAGGCGGTCGGTTACCAGAATGCCGGCACAGTGGAGTTCCTGATGGACACGGACGGCAGTTTCTACTTTATGGAAATGAATACCCGCCTGCAGGTGGAGCACACCGTCACCGAAAGCATCACCGGCATCGATATTGTCCTGGAACAGATCCGCATCGCCGAAGGCCTGCCGCTGTCGTTCACCCAGGCGGAGATTCAGCGGCGCGGTTTTGCCATGCAGTTTCGCATCAACGCCGAAGACCCGAAAAACGGTTTCCTGCCGAGCTTCGGGCGGATCACCCGCTATTTTGCCCCGGGCGGTCCGGGCGTGCGCACCGACGCGGCCATTTACACCGGCTACACCATCCCCCCCTATTACGATTCCATGTGCGCGAAAATCACCGTCTGGGCGCTGCACTGGGAGGACCTGTTGAAGCGTGCCAGCCGGGCGCTGCAGGACACCGGCGTATATGGCGTCAAAACCACGATCCCCTACTACCTTGAGGTGCTCAAGGTAGAGGAATTCAGATCCCACCAGTTCGATACAGGTTTTGTTGAAGACCACCCGCAACTGGTCAATTATAGGACCAGCCGGCCGACGCGCGAGCTGGCTGCTGTCATCGCCGCCGCGGTGGCGGCGCATGCCGGTTACTGATTAACAAAAAAGGCGGATTCGGTATGCCCAAGGTTGAGATCACAGACGTCATTCTGCGCGATGCGCACCAGTCGCTGATCGCCACCCGCATGCGCACCGATGACATGTTGCCCGCCTGCAAACAGCTCGACGACATCGGCTACTGGTCGCTGGAAGTCTGGGGCGGCGCCACCTTCGATGCCTGTCTGCGTTACCTTAAGGAAGATCCCTGGGAACGCCTGCGCAAGCTGCGCGCCGCTCTGCCCAACACGCGCCTGCAGATGCTGCTGCGCGGCCAGAACCTGCTGGGCTATCGCCATTACTCGGATGACGTGGTGCGCGCTTTCGTGCGCAAGTCCGCCGACAACGGCATCGACGTGTTTCGCATCTTCGACGCTCTGAATGATTTGCGCAATCTCGAAACCGCCATCGGCGCGGTAAAGAAGGCCGGCAAGCATGCCCAGGGAACCATCTGTTACACCACCAGCCCGGTGCACGGCATCGAACAGTTCGTGACCATGGCGAAAAAGATGGTGGACATGGGCTGCGACAGTATCGCGCTCAAGGACATGGCCGGTCTGTTGATCCCCACGGTCACAGCGGACCTGATCAGCGAACTGGTCAAGGCCGTCGATGTCCCCATACACCTGCACTGTCACGCCACCGCGGGCACAGCAGAAATGTGCCAGCTGAAAGCCATCGAAAACGGCTGCCTGCATATCGACACGGCAATCTCGGCGTTTTCCGGCGGCGCCTCGCACCCCCCCACCGAGAGTATGGTCGCCGCGCTCGCAGGCACCGCCTACGATACCGGCCTGGACCTGAAGAAACTCCAGGCGATCGGCTTCCACTTCAGGGAAGTGCGCAAAAAATACCACCAGTTCGAAAGCGAGATGACCGGGCTCGACACCCGGGTACAGGTATACCAGGTCCCGGGCGGCATGATATCCAACCTGTATAACCAGTTGCGCGAACAGGGGGCGCTGAACCGCATCGAGGACGTGCTGCTGGAAATCCCCCGGGTTCGCGAAGACCTCGGCTACCCGCCGCTGGTAACCCCGACCTCACAGATCGTCGGTGCCCAGGCGGTGCTCAACGTTCTCACCGGCGAACGCTACAAAACCATCAGCAACGAGGTAAAACTCTACCTGCAGGGCCGCTATGGGCGCGCGCCGGGCCGGGTCAACAGCATTGTCCGGCAACAGGCGATCGGCAATGAAGACGCCATCGACATCCGTCCCGCGGACCTGCTGAAAAACGAGATGGATGATCTGCGTGACGCGATCGCGCACTTGGCACACACCGACGAAGATGTGCTGACCTACGCCATGTTCCCGGACCTCGGGCGCGATTTCCTCGAGCACCGTGCCAGTGGCACGCTGGTACCCGAGCCTATGGAACCGATCACCACGAGCATGGCCCACTCCACCAAACCGACCGAGTTCAATGTCACCCTGCACGGCGAGACCTACCACATCCAGATCACCGGCACCGGTCATCACACCCAGCGTGACCGCCCCTTCTATATGACGGTTGACGGCGTTCCCGAGGAAATACTCATCGAAACACTCGCCGAGCTTGAGGACAATACCGAGGCCATAGAGAAACCCGCGGCATCCGTCAGCGGCAGCAGGCGATCCAAGGCCGCAAAGCCTGGTGATGTAACCACCTCGATGCCGTGCACTGTTGTCGAGGTGCTGGTCGAGGTCGGTAGCCAGGTGAAGGCCGGCGACCCCGTGCTGGTCACCGAGGCGATGAAAATGGAAACCGAGATCCAGGCACCCGTCACCGGCACCGTCCAGGCCATCCACGTAGCCAAGGGCGACAGCGTCAACCCAAACGAAACGCTGATCGAACTGGGCGCCTGAACTGAACCTCGGCCGGCAGTTGCCGGCAACGCCCGCCTGATCTACGAACCGACGCTCGTCTGTCCGCCCATATAGACCTGCAAGACCTTCGGTACGCTGATCGAGCCGTCGGCCTGCTGGCAGTTTTCCATAACCGCGACCAGCGTACGCCCGACCGCAAGACCCGAACCGTTGATGGTATGCACCAGTTCCGGTTTGCCGCTGTCCGGATTTCGGAACCGCGCCTGCATGCGCCGCGCCTGGAAATCGACAAAATTGCTGCACGACGATATTTCCCGATAGGCCTGCTGACCGGGCAGCCACACCTCCAGGTCATAGGTCTTGGCCGCGGAGAAGCCGAGATCGCCTGTGCACAGGCTGACCACACGATAGGGTAAACCCAGCCGCTGCAGAATGATCTCGGCATGTCCGGTCAACGCTTCCAGCGCCCGGTAGGAGTCGTCCGGCCTGACAATCTGCACCATTTCCACTTTCTCGAACTGGTGCTGACGGATAAGTCCGCGCGTATCCTTGCCATAGGAACCGGCCTCGGAGCGAAAACAGGGCGTGTGCGCCGTCATTCGCAACGGCAACTGCCCGGCATCGAGAATCACATCGCGCACCAGGTTGGTGACGGGCACTTCAGCGGTCGGTATCAGGTAGTAACGGTCTTCGCCACAGGTGGCGAACAGGTCCTCTTCAAACTTCGGCAGCTGACCGGTGCCGAGCAGGCTGTCGGCGTTCACCAGGTACGGCACGTAGCACTCCTGGTAGCCGTGCTCTTCGGTGTGGGTGTCCAGCATGAACTGGATCAGGGCGCGGTGCAGGCGCGCCAGCGGACCCCTCAGCACGGCAAATCGTGACCCGGCCAGTTTCGCCGCGGCGTCAAAGTCCATGCCACAAAGCGCCGCACCCAGATCGACGTGATCCCTCACCTCGAAGTCGAACACCCGCGGCTCGCCCCAGCGGCGCACCTCGAGGTTGTGCGACTCGTCATCCCCTTGAGGGACCGAGTCATGCGGGATATTCGGAATACCCAGCAACAGCTCACTCAACTGCTGCTGGACATTGTCCAGTTCGTCCTTGGCCGCCTGCAGTTGCTCACCCAGGCCGGCCACCTGGTCCAGCAGCGGCTGGATATCCTCGCCCGCGGCCTTGGCCTTGCCTACCGCCTTTGAACTGCGGTTGCGTTCGGCCTGCAGTTCCTCGGTACGCACCTGGATGGCCTTGCGTTCGCTCTCCAGTCGCTCGATCCGGTCCGTGTCCAGTACGAAGCCGCGCCGCTGCAATTGCGCCGCGACCTGATCGAGGTCGTTTCTTATCAGTTTCGGGTCCAGCATAAAACTCTATCCAGTTTCGTCCACAGGCAACTAACAATTCACCTGTGCCTGCCAGACGACGACATGCCCGGGCTCCAGCCTGTCCTTCAGATGCTTCAAAATGTCGTCGACACGCTCCGGACTGTCGAAAAACTCCACTGCCACCGGAAGATTGAGCGACAGGTCCAGCAGCGACGACGAGTGCACCACGCCGCTGCGGCCGAAACCGGTGACCGCGCGGAACACGGTGACACCGCGCACCTTGGCCTGGTCGTGCAGGCAACGCAACAGGTCCTGCAGGGACTTGTCCGCCTCGGTCAGATAGATACGCACAAAGGTAACGGTTTCCAGGTTCATATCTGCCTCGCTAACAATACGCCAAGCGCGGCGGCCACCACGCACAACACCACGCTGAGCAGGACGTTGGCCAGCGCTCTGGCAAGCTGGCCGGACTCTATCAGATTCAGGGTCTCGACTGAAAAGGTCGAGAAGGTCGTAAAGGCGCCCAGCAGACCAATCAGCAGAAACGCGCGCAAAGCAAGGTCATTGGATAAACGCTCCAGCAGCCAGACAAAGAGAAAACCCATTACCAGGCTTCCCAGCACGTTGACTGCCAGCGTGCCGTAAGGAAATCCCCTGCCGCTGAACGCATAAACCCAGTTGGACACCCAGTAACGCAACACGGCGCCGACAGCTCCCCCACTGGCGATTGCGACTATCTGGTTCATAGGTAAGCCATGTTACCGGAAGGTCGCCGGGCACGCATTTATTTCTGGTTTTTCTGCCGGGCCTGTTGATCCAGTGCGCGCAGGTGCGCGAGCTTTTCGGCGATGCGCGCCTCCAGCCCGCGGTCGACCGGCCGGTAGTAGGCCGCGGCTTTCATTTCATCAGGAAAATAATTCTCCCCGGCGGCATAACCCTCGGGCTCGTCGTGCGCATAGCGATATTGCCGGCCGTAGTCGAGCTCTTTCATCAGGCGGGTCGGTGCGTTCCTGAGGTGCA
>JAJDOI010000006.1 GCA_022340245.1 Thiogranum sp. | reverse complement strand
TGGTTACTGCTTCCCATGATAGTACTCGGCATAAGCCCGGTCGGCCAGGGTGATATGTGCAATAAGCCAGTGCTTGAGTGCGCGCAGTGTGCCGACATCAACCGCTGACGGGTTACGTCTTATGTCGACGAGAAGCTGGTTCAGTTCGGCGAGCAGCATGATGTGTTCGCGCTTGTGGCGGGCATAGTCAGGAAAGCCCAGCTCGCGCATATGCTCCTCTTCCCAGCTGAAATGCTGGCGGGTGAGGCGCATATAGTTATTCAACAGCTCTTCCAGCCCCAGATGCTGTCCGTTTGCCGCAGGCGGCCGATCGAGCATTTTGACAATCAGATTCAGCTGTTTCGCCATCGCGAAGTGGTGCGTATCGATCTCGGGAATGCGTGTATCCCAGGATGCTTGCCACACAATAAAATCCGTCATGGTGTCTTCTCGTCGCGTCGGAGCGAAGCTGTCAGCGCTATGCTCAAACAGACAAGAATAATCGCGATCTCTCCAATAAACGTTGACAGGAGTCAAGCTTGACCGCGCCGAACCGGGGGCTTCATGCTGGTCCGGCACTCCGCGCGATCCTGCGACGCTTATGCGTCGGGGTGCATGCAAAGTCCGGCCGCAGTTGACCCATCTCGCCACTCCTTAAGACAGTCTGGAACGGCAAGTGGAATGCGTCGGACGCAATCTGCTGCCCCAGGAAGTGAAAATCGGCGACGTCGACAGGGGGTGAGATCGAGAGATTTTCTGTTCGCCCACGCGCCGGTGGCGGCAGTGGCGGTGTCAGGGGGCCCCGGCGGGCGGCGCCTGAACGGGTGCGCCTTACGGGGCGCTAGAGACCCATTTCACGCACATCGGTTTCACTGCGCAGGGCTTTGGTCACCACCTCGACCCGGTTGGCCGCCTCGCGCAACTCCACCGAGACCAGTTCGCGGATCAGCCGGTCCAGGTCGCGAAACTGTGCGTCGGAGATTTGCCGGCAAAGCGACGCGCCGAGGATCTCCCTGAACGCCGTTACCACCGCTTCCACACGCTCGTGATGCTGATTGCTCATCGTTGCTCTCCACCGGTTGATGTCTGGGTGACCGACTGGTTCGCTTTAGGGATTAGCGACCAGGGTCGTGTGCGGACAGCATAACTCAGCCTTTCCCCGGGAATCCAGCGGCGCAGGGCGGGAAAAAGTTCACGCCGTCACAGCCTTTCCGGTTGTGGAATTTCCCGCGCTATTGATTGACCATCTTCTGAAAGTGCTCGCACGAACCGGCCAGATCCTGATAGCTGCCCGAGGACACCACACGGCCCTCATCGATATAGTGAATCACATCGCAACTGCTGACGGTGTTAAGACGGTGCGCAATGATGACAATTGTCAGTTTATGTGACAGTTTTTGAATGGCATCCATCACGACGCTCTCTGTCACACTATCGAGTGCGTTGGTGGCTTCATCCAGAACAAGAATATCGGGATTGCGGTAGATGGCGCGGGCGATCCCGATCCTTTGCCTCTGCCCGCCACTCAGGCGAATACCTCTCTGGCCAAGTATGGTGTTGTAGCCGTCGGGCAGGGAGTGCACGACATAATCATGCAGATTGGCGATCCTGAGCGCATTTTCCAGCGCCGCCATGTCTATTTCACGGTCCGGGACGCCGAAGGCAACATTCCTCGCCACAGTGTCATCGAAAAGAAATATGTGCTGCGGCACATAGCCGATGTGATCTTGCCAGTCACCGAGATTACCGCGTGTGACAGGACTACCGTTAACGGTGAGTTCCCCGGCGAGAGGCTTCAACAGGCCCAGGATGATATCGACGAGCGTTGTCTTGCCCGATCCCGTCGGACCGACCAGGCCGACCGTGGTGTTTTTCTCGATGCGAAGGTTGAGGTCGTGAATGGCATAGTCCGACCCGGCGGGATAGCGAAAGTCGATGGCGCGCAGCTCTATCGTTTCAATGCGCCCGAATTCACCCAGTCTGTCGCGTTGAGCAGGCCCGTGGTCACCGCCTGCCGACAGGTTCGTCAGATCGCCATGCAGGGCGTCCAGCGTCGGAATGTTGTACTGAATGGTTGTAAGGCCGGAAAATATCTTCTGCAGGGCCGGCAGCATGCGGTATCCCGCGATGACGTATACCACCAGTATCGGCATCCAGGGTGACAGGTCCTGATGCGTTGCGACCAGGTAGAGGATAAACACCATCACGCCGGATACCGCCAGCAGTTCGATGCCGTGCCTGGGCAGCTGGGATATCGCCCGGCTCGCCGTTTCCAGCGCGGCGGTGCGGCGCGAGCGGGCGGCGTAGGCGTCGACAAAAACGCTTTCCTTGCCGAACAGCTTCAGTTCCTTTATGCCTTCAAACGCCTCACTGGCAATCTTGAACTGCATGCGCCGGGCCTCGTCGGCCTTGTGGCTCAGGCGGCTGAGTTTTCTGAAGACGAGACCATACAGCAGCAGGTAGCTGCCGCCCAGCGTGGCGGCCGCCAGGGCGGCGATATGCACATCCACGGCGATCAACAGGGCGATGATGAAAAGCGATACGATCGCACTGGTGACGATCTGAATACCGGGCAGAATAAGTCCGCCGACAAGGCGATCGGTTTCGTTGCACACTCTTCGCTTCAACTCGAGTGTGTTCCTTGACAGGAAATAGGCGTACGGTTGCATAAGGTACTTGTTCAACAACCGCTCTGACAGGTGGTGTCTCCATGTCATGGTAAACCGCGAGACCAGCCAGTTGGAAAATCCGAAGAACAGGTTTCTGGCGATCAGCAAAGCCAATACGGATGCGCCGAGAAAAATAACGAAGCTTTCCTTGCTGTCGAAGCCGAGAAAATCGTAGGCAGCGCGCAAATAGCGGTTGTCGAGGACGGCATCCACGTTCGATACGGCGGCAATAAACGGCATGATCGAGCCAATGCCGATCATCTCCAGCAGCCCCATGGCCACCATGACGGCCATAAGCCGGTAAAACTGCCGGCGATCATCGGCTGATAATATCGTCAATATTTTCGCGAAATGCCTGTTCACCGCCACCTGCCGCTCAGCCCAGTGTCTTGATCAGCCCGGACAGCACCGGACCGACCGCGCCAAGGCTGTAGTTGCCAAGGAACCTTTCCCGCGCCAGCTTACCCTGGCCGAGCGCCGCCTGCGGGTCTTCCACTATATCCTGCAGCGCTTTCGCCAGCTGTCGGGGATTCGACGGCTGGACCAGGTATCCGGTATTGCCGAGTATCTCGGGTATGTCGCCGACCGTCGTCGTTACTATAGGTTTGGCCATTGCCATACCGTCGGTCAGTTTCATGGGGAACTGCGCGCGCGCGATGCTGGTGTCTCTTTGCGGCACCACGATGACATGGGCGGCGGCAATCACCTCGGGCATCTGCTCCTGGGGGAAGGCCGGCAGGCGCACTATCCAGTGCGCCCATCGCCGCATGAGTTCCGCGATATAGCCGTCGCTGCAACGTCGTCCCCCGACGATCACCAGCCGCATAGCCGGGTTCTGCAAGGTGTCCATGGCCATCAGAAGGTCTTCCAGTCCTTTGTGCGGCCTGGCCGTACCGGGAAACATCAGGACGATATGGTCTGACAATCCGTAGCGGCGGCGGCTGTCCTCCGGTACATACCGGGCCGGGTCATATCTGTCGGCGTCCTTGCATTGAGGGACATAGGTGCCCCCGTACTGCTCCTGCAGCAGTCGGGTATCCACCGTGATGGCATCGGCTTTGCAGACGGCCGCGTTGAGCCAGCGTATGTAGCGCGCGTTCGCGGGGTCCAGCCAGCGGCGGTGTCGGCCCAGCAACCGGCGCGCCCGTCGTGCGAAGTGCCGGATGATGCCGGTTTCGCGGTGCGGACGCTGCGCGCGCGCGGCCCGCCGCCGGTCACTGGCGGCGCTTAGTTCAGCCATTTCCCAGTCATCGATATCGAGCATGACCGGCGAACCACGCAACCAGCGTGTCAACAGCGCAACGCCATAGCTGCTGACCCGCGGCTTTATGGCATAGATGATATCACCGTCGAGTGTCAGCGCCAGTTTCAACAGGCGGTACAGCCTGCCGTAACCCTTGATTTCCGTCACCTGTATATTCGACGGCGGCAGCGGATAAAGCGCGCCGCCAGTGAGCTTTACACCGAGAATATCGACTGTATAGCCGGCGTGCGCCAGCGCCTGGGCAAGCGCGTAGGCACGCGTCATGCCGCCGGCGACCAGGTCGGGCGCAACAATGGAGATTTTCCTGTTCAGAGGGACTGACACGTTCCGGAATTCGCTGGGTGCATGGATGCGGCGCCGGCCTTGTCTAGCGGATGTCGTCCGGTGGCGCTATCGGCCTGCCATCGACACCGGCAAGCTCAACACCGCTGAGCGATGCCAGGGTCGGCGCCAGGTCCATGACCGATACCGGTGTCTGCAACTGTCCCGGCGCAATCGACGGGCCGCTGAGAAATACCAGTCCCTCGGAAGTGTGGTCTCCGGTACGGCATTTTTTATACTTCCCCGTGATCCGCCCGGTCCTGGGCGAGAAAATCTCCGAAACCGGTGCGCTCCGGTTCCATTCGACAAGCAGGTCCGGCAGGTAGTGCAGGTTTTCCCCCTGGTAGAGGTCGGCGCTGCGCAACACCGCCTTCACCAGGGGCTCGCCCGTGGTCGCGTTGGTGAAATCCATCAGGTTGCGGGTGAGTGTGGCGCACAGTTCGTCATACTCCCTGCCGGGGGCGACCCGTCCGTTGGGTTCGCGGCCGACCAGGTTGATGCGGATGCCACCCCAGGCATCGTTGTTCGGCGTTCTGAAGCTCCTGCGCGCGGCACGCGCGGCGCTCTCGCCAACACCGAGGCTCATCCTGGCCCTGTTGCGCAGCGGCTTCGCCACATTGCGAACGTTCTGCGGCAGCCGTTTCCACAGCGCCGAGGCGAGCGGCGCCAGCGCGGCACGCCGTTGGCGCGGTGGCTGGCTTTCGAGCCGCTGCAGAATATCATCGAGCATGAATGTTGCGTCGTAGTGCGGTCCCATGCCGTGGCTGGCAAAGACCATCACGTGCGTGTCATCGCCGACCTTTCGCAGCAACTCACCAATGCCTGCATCAATCGCCTGGTACACCGCCTTGAGGGGGTCTCCGGCGACAGCGACAAACTGCGGGTCATGTTTCTGGTGCTCGGCGTCGTGCAGGTGCCAGCACTGGTGGCCGACGCAATGGCTCTCGCTGAACACGGTCAGCAGGCAATCCCAGTTGCCCTGTTCGAGGCACCAGGCGCTCAGCTCGGTCTTTTTGCGCACGCGCCGGATCAGGTGATCGCGGAAATCCCTGAATTCCTCGCCCGTGGTACGAAACGCGTTGCAGTTGTGCATGGTCTCGATACCGAAGCGCCGCTCGATGTCCGCGCCCAGGGCTTCGGGCCACACGCAGAACCCGGCGGGGTCGGGATCGTGGCTGCCCCAGTCGACAATATGCACCCCGCTGGACAGTTCACTGGGATAGGTCTTGGGCACATCAATTACCGCGACCCGCTTGCCCGCGCGGTCCAGGGCATCCCAGAAGGGCGCACGCTTTACCTCGCGTGTCGAAAATCGCTTGATGTCATAGCTGCCCGGCTGCAGCTGTTCATAGCAGTAGCGGGCATGTCTGGCGGGAGAAACACCGGTGTAGAAAGACGGCCAGATGGCACCCACATACAGGCCGGTGGGGCTGTGGGTGACGCCCCAGGCCGCGGTTTCCAGAAGCTTGTTGAGATTTGGCAGGTCGCCGGCCCTGGACCACTGCAGGATGAGGTCCTTGTCAGCCGCGTCAATACCAATGAAAAGGACCTTGGCCAGGCTGCTCATCATGTCGACCTTCTACCGGGTTTTGTGACAATCAGACTATCAAGACTTCAGGGCAAAGACCAATGCGGGCCGGTGGGGTGCGCGGCCTGACCCCGGCGGAGCGTGGACGCCACCGGCGCGCATGCTGGCCAAAGGTACAGTTATACGGCGGCGAGTGGCGTTGCCGGGCGGGCCCTGTCAGCCGCCTGCCGCCCAGTCGAATTTGCCGTTGGCTCCCTGATAGCGCTCATCGTAGGGTTTTGCCTCGATGACCATGTTTTTGGGCCGGAAGTCCGGCGGCAGGGTTATTTCGCCCTCGACAGTCTGTTGCCCTTGCAGGCTCAGTTTCACGAAGGCGCGTCGCTCGGCCGAAATACCCTTGAGAGAAAGCCGTGTCGGGTCACCATGGGACAGGCCGTTTACCGCAATCCAGATGGTGCCGACGATGCGTTTCGTGGTATCACCCGGGTAGGTCACGGAGAAGCTGTAACGGAACCGGTTGCCGGACCCGGTCGGTTCAATGCGCACGTCGCCCAGCGTCAGCCGCTTGTCCATCTTGGGCGCACTGGCCGCTGGCGCTTCGTCAGCCGGTGCTTCATCAGACGGCGTCGCGTCAGCTGGCGCCGTGTCCGCCGGCCCCGCGTCGGCCTGTGGTGCCTCGGGCGGCGCGCTGTTTGCCTGCTCCCGCATCCTGACCCCGACCCGCGCGGCTTCGAGCGCCTGCCGGCTGGCCTGGACATCCTGCTTCAGTTTCGCAACCTGCTGTTTGAGCGTGTCGCGTTCCTGTTCCAGTGCCGCGATGGGCTCGCCGGATTCCGGGTCCAGCGCGACAGCGCCTTGCCCGTTTGTCGGCGCGTGCGTGCGCCCGTAGTCGTAGCTTAACCAGATGGCCAGCACGAACGCGGCAACTAACAGCACGACCCGGAAAATCCGTTGCCCGGGACTTGTCTGCATGACGACTTTAGGCGGGACGACGGTTTTGTACTTCATGTGGTCTGTTCCTGACTGCCTGCTCCGTTGCGCCTGCATGATACGCGAAGCGTGCGGCGGCTACACCCCTGGTTCGCGCCGGGCCGCATCGGCCGCGGTCACCGTGCGTCAGTCCGTCTCCAGCAGGCGCTTGATATCCGGCAAGACTTTTTCCGCGCAACGCCGGCCCTCATCGATGGTCTCACTGGCACGGTAGAACTCCAGCAGGCCGATCTTCGACAATTTGGGCGACAACAGTATATCGGGCGGGTCTCCGGCCATGCGGCTGCGGGTGATCCTGTCCTGGATAATGTTGACAGAGCTGGCGATGGCGTCGAACAGGCCGGGGTACTGCTCGCGCTCCTTCTCGGAAGGCGCAAAGGCACTCGCATATTCCCTGACCATGTCGGTGATCTTCGCGCCGATACCGGAGCTGTTCTTTGGCGGAGCTTTATGCTTGGTAAGGTGCTTGCCGACGATATCGCCATTGAGGTTGACCGCGATGACCACCTCGGCCCCCAGCGCCCGGCACACCGATACCGGCACCGGGTTTACCAGTCCGCCGTCGACCAGCCAGCGCTGATCGTTGCGAATGGCGGGAAACAGGCCGGGCAGGGACATGGATGCCCACACCGCCTCGACGACGGGGCCCTCGGTGAACCATACCTCTCTGCCGGTCTCCAGGTCGGTGGCCACCGCCGCGAAGCGTTTTTCCAGGTCCTCGATGCTCAGCGTATCGCTGGCAACGTGCCCGTTGATAAACTCGTGCAGCCGTTCGGTATCCACAAAGCCCCGCAGCGAGGCGTTGATTTCGAAAAACTTCGCGGTTTCCAGCATGGTCAGCGAACGCGTCCACGCCTCGAGCTGGTCCAGATTGCCGGCAACATAAGACGCCCCCACCAGGGCGCCGATGGAGGTGCCGCAGATGACAGTCGGGTTAATGCCGTGCTCGGACAGCGCCGCCAGAATGCCGATGTGCGCCCATCCCCGCGACGCACCGCTGCCGAGTGCCAGGCCGACGGGCGGTGTCGCGCTCATGCCGCGCCGGCCGTCGGGAATATCGCCAGCAAGAGTTTGTTCATGCGTCTGTTTCCCGTGTCTGCCCCGCCGCGGTATTGCGCCGGGTGTTGCTGATGATACTGGAACACAGCGTCGGCGGTATTGACCGCAGCGCGTCCCCCCCGACAGGGCAGGGCGCCCGCGGGGTTTCGGCATCGACGAGCTACTGTACCCATGCCCGGCGCTGCAATTCATCCCGCAGGCGCTGTAGCGCCGGTTTCTCAGTGCTGTCGTAGCGGCTCAATCCAAGCGTCCAGAGGTAATACTTGAACGCAGTTTCACCGGGTTGTCCGCTCAGGCCGAAGTCGATCACCCATTGATCAGCGGTGGCTTCGGACACATCGTATTGCCAGGTGAAGTCGACCAGGTTGATGCGATCGCGATGCGCATCCCAGGCATTGAATACCGCCGATATGAAATCCGCCTGCAGGGTTTCGCTGCTGTTGTTGACCGTGCTGGAGGGATAGCCGCATTCCTGCAACAGAATCGGTTTAGCCGGAATGGTGCTGGCAAGGAAGTCGAAATCAGTCGCTACGCTTGAGGGTGGTCGGGTGGTGAAATCGGCATTGAGCGGATAGTAAGTAAGCACGGCGCTGTCAAGATTCGGCAGAAAATTCAGATACTGCGTGCGCGTGGCGGCGTCTTCCAGTGCCGAGAATTGAACAATGCTGCCGACCACAACAGACGTGCCCCAGAGGGTTTCGATTCTCGCCTTGGCGGCGCTGAAAAAGGTTTCCCATTCAGACCATCTCGCGGCATCGCTGCCCAGGCTGGCATCGATCTCATTGCCCACATGAATCCATTTCAGTTTGCCACTGGCGTTCAGGGTGGCGAGCTGGCCGTGCAGGTGAGTAAGAAAGTTCTCGAAAGCCGTGATGACGGCCGGATTGTCGAAGCTCAGACCGGCCAGGTCCGCGGGCAGGCGTGGCCCCGGGGTGTCCAGGGGGCGCAGCACCAGCGCGATGTCGCCGGGTTGGAGGGGATAAAACGCGTCGATAATCGCGGGCAGGGTGTCATCGTCATTGCCGACCGTGGGCTCGAGCTGCGACCAGTCAAGGGATACACTCACCTCGCGTACCCCCAGCGCCATCGCCTGGTCGTAGGCCATGGCGTAGGTAACAGAGGGCACGGATCTCACGTCCATGCCAAGCACGCGCGCGCCCTGTGCCAGCGCCGGATCCGCCGTGCTGGCTGTTGTACTGCTGCTGCCACCACCGCCACCACCACAGCCGAACAACAGGAGTGAAATCAGAAACGCAACCAGAATTCTAAGAATCATTGCGCCCGAATCTAGCAAGGCGGGGTGCTGACTGCAACGGCGGGCACAGTCGTCAGCAACCCCGGCGGAGGACTTCCGGAAACCTCAGGTGCACAGCCAGACCGGCAACCTGTACCTTTTTAAACACAAAGGTCCGCCGTGCGCAGCTTCGTCGCGTCAGTCGGCACGCAACAGGCCGGCATTGGCATAGGGGCGATGCCGGTAGTACTTGGGGCGCGAGTCCAGGCGAACGTGCAGCCAGTAGACGCCGAGTCCCGCGGTACTCAGCCACAAAGGTGCAGCGCCCAGGCGCGTTTCCAGCGCCTCGGCGGTCAGGCGCCACAGCTCCCCGACCTGCGACAGGGGCGCACGCTGCACAAAGGTCGCCAGATGGGTATAAAGCCGCGAGTCGCCGCGCGGGCAGGGCGCAACCAGTACGGCATCCCGTCCGAGGTTCTCGAAGACGATGGCCTGACACCCGGGGTTGTGCCGGAAGTGCGCCGCGAACGGCGCCGGGTCGGGCGCGGTGCGCGCGAGCGCGGGGTTTTCCACCAATACACACTCAAACGGTCTATCGAGCGTGTTACTCGTGAGCGGCGGTACTTCGAAGCAGTAGGCCTCGAACGGCAGCGTGCGCAGCGACGCCGTCCAGAACGCACGAAACGCGGCGTTGTGTTGCCACTGCCAGATGACGTCGGCAAAGCGCATGGCGACACCGTCCTCGAAAAGCGAAGCCCGCAGCGTCCCGGGTGCCAGCGGCTGCGTGCGGAAGTCCCACGCAGCGCCTGGCGTGCCTTGCGTATCGCCGGTACCGGAAGACCCTGTCATACATCCAGCCGATGGATCTCGCCCGAGACCGTCGCGCGGGAAACCTGCAGCGTGGCGACCGCCACCGGCAAGCGGAAGCGTCTCGGACCGGCACTGCCGGGATTGAGGTAGAGCACACCGTCGCGTCGTTCGCACTTCGGCATATGCGAATGCCCCGAAATCACCACGCTGAACCCAGAGGCTACCGGATCGATGTCCAGCTGGCCGAGGTTGTGGATGACGTAAATGCGCTGGCCTTGCACGTCGACGACGCGGGTGTCGGGAAAGGCTTCTGCCCAGGCGCCGCGGTCCACGTTGCCGCGGATCGCCTGCACCGGGCCGATCTGTTCCAGGTCGGAGATCACTGTGGCGGAGCCGATATCGCCGGCATGGATAATCAGGCCCGAGCCGCCGAGCCGGGCGACAGCCTCGTCCCTCAGCAGGCCATGGGTATCGGAGATGACGCCGATTTTTGTCACGTCAATCCGGTCCGGACTCGGACACGCGCAATTTACGCCCGGTGGTCAGCCGAAAGACAAGTTCGATAGCGAAAGCCACCGTCACCATCACTACCAGGATCCAGATGCGTCCGGGTGCCGTGAGCGCGGTCTGCCACAGCAGCGCTGCAAGGGCCGCGAGGCACAGCACCACGCCCGTGAGCGGCAGCCAGCGTTGGCTGCGTGTCGCGCCCGCCAGCCTGGCGTTGGCGCCGTTGACGGCGGCGAAGATCAGCAGAAAACCTGCGCTGCCCATGGTCGACAGGCTGGAAAGATCGACCAGGTTGGCTACCACCAGCGTCACGCCCGAGGTGATCAACAGCCCCTCGATGGGTTCGTTCCAGATTTTGCGCTCCAGCGCGGCGGGCAGCTCGCCGTCTTTGGCGATGATATAGCTCAGGCGCGCGGCACCGTAGACGGTGGCGTTGATGGCCGAGGCGGTCGACAGCATGGCGGCGACCGCAATCAGGGTGAAGCCGGTCTGGCCAAGGAAGGGCTTTGCGGCCTCGGCCAGCGCGTAGTCCCTGGCCGCGACAATCCGGTCGACGGGCAGCGTACCCACCGTGACGATGGCGACCAGCACGTACAGCACGATGACAAACCCCACGGCGGTGTAGAAGGCGCGCGGCAGGGTCGTGGCGGGAGTGCGCACGTCGGCCGCGGTGTTGGCAATCAGCTCAAAGCCCTCGTAGGCCAGAAAAATGATCATGCCGCCGGTCACCAGGTGTAGCGGCGACGACCAAGCCGACACCGACAGCCGTGCCGCGTCCACGCCCCAGATGCCCACCGCAATAAACAGCGCCAGGATCGCCAGCTTGATAAATACCACCCAGTCTTCCGCTTCACCGATCACCCGGGCGCTGAGCAGGTTCAGCCCGGTGATGCCAATGACGCTGACGCTGATCAGCACATGCTTGCCGACGCTGTGCCATTGCGGCGGCAGCAGCGAGGCGCCATAACTGCCGAACGCGTAGGCGTACAGCGACAGCATGACCATATAACTGATCCACAGCAGGATGTTGGCGCTGCCGGTGAGCAGCCCCGGGCCGAACGCCCGGTCGAGGAACGCCACGGTGCCGCCCTGGCTGGGAAAGCTGACAGACAGGCGGGCGTAGGAATAGGCTGTCACCAGCGCGACAAAACCCGCGATCAGAAACGCCAGCGGTGCGCCGCCATGGGCCAGGTCCACCGAAAGCCCGAGCACGGCGAAAATGCCGCCACCGACCATGCCGCCGACACCGATGGCGGTTGCCTCCCAGTAGCCGACTTTTTGTGTTTCAGATTGATTCATCTGTGCGCATTTGCCTTCCGGCCCAGGGGCGCCGCCGCCGCCCATGGGCGACCCTGGACGAACATCCCGACGCGCCGGAGTCGGGCGATAAATAGTTCTGGCATAGTGGGCGCAACCCGGCTATAGTGCACCTCGCTACAGATATATTCTTGATTGGCAGCTTCAGCAGTTCCTTCCGGTTACTTCTCGAATCACCTCTTGTTTTACCTGTACGCAGAACCCTATCTATCTACACTGTTTTAAAAGGTAACATATTCATGACGACAGGTACTGTAAAGTGGTTTAACGAAGCCAAGGGCTTTGGTTTTATTTCCCAGGACGACGGCGGCGCCGACGTGTTTGTACACTTCAGCGCGATCCAGGGCTCGGGTTTCAAATCCCTGGCCGAAGGTCAGGCTGTCAGTTTCACCGTGGAAAGCGGCGCCAAGGGGCCCCAGGCAAGTAACGTCGTCGCCCAGTAAGCGCTCATGACGGAATAAGCCAGCACGCGCCACCGGGCGCGTTGCAGGCTTGCCATTGATGACTCGGGCCGGGCTTTGTCCTCCAACATTGGGGGGCTGAAGCACCGGCCCGTTTCTCATGTGTTTCACTCCCATCGGCATGCCGCAATGCCGTGGCGAATCC
>JAJDOI010000238.1 GCA_022340245.1 Thiogranum sp. | reverse complement strand
GGCTGCTGGAAGCCGACCAGGGCAACGCCTCAGCCACGCAAAGCGACAGTACCACCACCGCGACCCATCAGCCGTTCGCGGCTCTCAAGTCGCTGTTAAAGGACTAGTACTCCTTCAACATGCAACCGGAGCCCTGCCCGTGCGGATCCGCCCTGCCCTTCGATAGCTGCTGCAAGCCCCTGCTGGCGGCACAGCGCCACGCCGTCACCGCCGAGCAACTGATGCGCTCGCGCTACACCGCCTATGTGATGCGCAACGCAGCCTACCTCAATACCACCTGGCACCCGGACACCCGCCCCGCGAGCCTGGATCTGGACAGCGAGCCGTCGCCGCGCTGGTCCGGCCTGAAGCTCCTGCACACCACCGCCGGCCTGGCCGGCGACAGCGAGGGCACCGTTGAGTTCGTGGCGCGCTACAAGCTCAATGGACGCGCCCACCGGATACACGAAGTCAGCCGCTTCGTGCGCGAACACGGCCGGTGGTTTTACCTGGCGGGTGATCTGATTCAGTAGTGTGGGGGTTTTTCGTCGGCCACTGCGGTGTGAACGCCACCCTGTAACGCCCGCACATCCTGCTCCAGGCGCTCCAGGCGTTCGCGCTGCGACCGGATAAGCTGTTCCTGCGCCAGCAGCGTACGGGTCAGCTCTTCGAGTGCGGCCTCCTGGTGCGCGTAGCGCACCTCCAGCACCTCAAGGCGTTCGGTCGGTTCAATCGCGGTCATTTACTGCTGCTCTCCTCTCCGGACTCACGACCCGCACCGAGGGTGACAAGATCGCGGATCACTGCGTCACTGTGGTCACCCGGTCGCACCGATCGGTAGATGCGCGCCACGCGCCCCCCGGGATCGATAATAAAACTGTGGCGCCGCGCAAATCGAATCGGACCAAGCGACCAAAGCGCGCCATAGGCCGCCGCGACCTTGCCGCGGGGATCAGCCAGCAAGGGAAAAGGCAGACCATGCTTGTCGGCGAACTTCCGGTGCCTGTCGACGCTGTCGAGACTGATACCGAGCACCACCACCTGCATCTGTTTGAGCCGGCTGATGTCGTCCCGGAAGGCACAGGCTTCGGCCGTGCAGCCCGGCGTGTCGTCCCGGGGATAAAAATACACGACCACCCAGCAGCCCAGGTAGTCCGACAAGGCATGCATCTTGCCGTGCTGGTCGGGCAGCTGGAACCCGGGGGCCGCGGCCCCGGTTTCAGGTTCATCGGCCCTGGCGGTGAACATCACCAGGCCGACATGAATGATAACGGCATACCGCTCGCACCCGCGGCACCCCACCCACGAATCCAGCACGTTTCGCGGTATTGCAGACACGACCGACTCCGCAGTCGGGTAACCATTCCGTCATGCTGCAACCGGCTATTTCCATGGATAGCCAGGCGCGGCTGCTGGCCTGTGCCCGTTGCAGCCGGAAGATCTGTTCATCAAACCTCGTGGCGTTCAGCCACTCACGATGTCTCCGTGAACACCGTGCCGATTCAATTCGCGCAAAATCTCCATCGGCGAAATATACTGTTCCTCGAACTCGATGAGCATATCGTGCGGGGTGCGCGGATGGACTTCCACATCGGTGATATGCCCCACACTGCGTAAGTCATCCTGTAGCGTACGCATACCGGGCTCATCCAGATCTTCGTCAATTCTCAGGTAAATCGTGTGCATCACTCGCTCCTGCTGCGGTAACAGGCGCCAATCGCCTGTACCCAGTAGCAACATATAGTCCAGATAGCGAAATCCGCAAGTCCGCACGGGGTCCCGCCCCGGAGCCGGTCCACAGCACAGCCCGGCGCATCGAAGCCCTGGCCCAAAATCCCTATCCGTCGAAACACAAACGGATAGCGACCCGCTGCCGGCACAGAAAACTCGCGCCTTGCGGCCGGAAGCTGCATACTGCCTGTTTGAACGTGTTTTTGTGCGCAGTCGACGCCGGTGGATTACACTGACAACTACTGTCAACGCGGTCTGATTCCAGGACACACCATGGCCAAGGATACCTCGCACCCTGACCCGGTGCCGGCCGGATCCCTCGCGCGATACCGGCAACGCATCAAACAGCTCGAGAGCGAAAACCGTTGGCTGCGCCACGAACTGTCGCAACACCCCGACGCACCGGCCGCCGGCAGTCCCCTGGCGATGCTGAAAGAAGTCTCGACCGCGATCGTCTCGGAACTGGACCTGCGGCGTGTGCTGGAGCTGGTCGCGGAGCGTGCGCGCGAGATCATATCGGCCGACACCGTGCTGGTGCCGATGATCAGCAGTGACCGGCGCGAATACCGCTACGTGGCCGCCTCGGGCAAGCATGCCGAGGAAATCCTGTATACCCGCTTACCTATCCACGTCGGCATGTGCGGTTGGGTACTGACCCACGAAACACCGTTACTGTACGGCGCGGACACGCCTTTCGCGCTGGACGAGTCCACCCGCTGGGAACAAGGCCAGGCGTCCGCATTACTGGTCCCGCTGTTCGGCAAGAAACGCATCATCGGTGGCCTGTCGGCGCTCGGCAAGGCGGGCGGCAGCAGTTTCACCGGCCGCGACATGGATCTGATGACCCTGTTCGCCAACCAGGTCAGCATCGCCATCGAAAATGCGTCGCTGGTCGAGGACCTTCGCAATGCGCTGGACACCCTCGAACAGCGTGTCGAGGCGCGTACCGCGGAGCTCACGGCCATCAACCGGGAGCTGGAATCGTTCTGTTATTCGGCTTCACACGATCTGCGCTCACCCTTGCGTGGCATTGACGGTTTCAGTCAGATTCTCATGGACGAGTACCCGCAACTTCTCGATGGACCGGCACGCGAACACCTGCAGAGAATCCGCGAGGGTGCCCAGCGGATGGGACAGATTATCGATGACCTGTTGCGAATATCCGGGATTGTGCGCAGCGACATGCACTCGGATCCCGTCGACCTGTCGACCATCGCTCACAGGCTGATCGCCCGTTATCGCGTCGAAGATCCCGGCCGGCAGGTTTCGGTCGAGGTGCAACCGGATCTGGCCTGCCAGGGCGATACCGCGATGCTGGAGGAGGCGCTGGACAACCTGATCGGCAACGCCTGGAAATTTACCGGGCGGAAAGAAGATGCCAGCATATGCTTTGGCAGCCGTGTGGAAAACAATGAACGGGTGCTGTTCGTGCGCGACAACGGCTGCGGTTTCAATATGAAATATCAGGACCAGCTGTTTCAGCCGTTCCAACGGCTGCACAGTCACCACGACTACCCGGGTTCGGGCATTGGCCTGGCCATTGCCGAGCGTATTGTGAAACGCCACGGTGGCCGCATCTGGGCCGTCTCGGTGCCGGGCGAGGGGACAAGCCTGCTGTTTACCCTGCCTCCGGCCGCGCGCGACTGACCGTCAGCGTTCGGTCATCCGTGGCATCAGCTCCACCAGGTTGCAGGGCCGGGTGCGGTAGTCGAGCTGATAGGCGATCAGCTTGTCCCAGGCAGTGCGGCAGGCACCGCTCGAACCCGGCACACAAAACACCATAGTGCCGTTGGCGACGCCTGCGAGGGCCCGCGACTGGATGGTCGAAGTTCGTATTTCCTCGTAGGACAGCATGCGGAAAATTTCGCCAAAGCCCTCGATTCTTTTGTCCAGCAACACCTGCACGGCTTCCGGCGTGCCATCGCGACCGGTAACACCGGTACCCCCGGTGGAAATCACGGCCTCAACCCCCGGATCGGCGATCCAGCCCGAAACCGCGGCACGAATGGCGTAGATATCGTCGCGAACGATCACCTTGTCCGCCAGGCGGTGGCCCGCGCCGGTCAAGCGGTCCGCCAGCACCTTGCCCGAGGTGTCGTTCGCCTCGGTACGGGTGTCGGATACCGTCATGACGGCGATGTTGAGTGGAATAAACTGTCGCTCTTCGGCCACGAAACCCTCCCGGTAGCGGCTGCTACCAGCCGCAATTGTACAAGCGCTCCGTCAAATGTCTATTTCTTCAGCGAATTTCTTTATTTTTCCCTCGCCGTGACGATAACCGACAGAGATATCGGACTCACATCGACCCCCAGTCGCAGAGTGGAGCAGAGGGATGGCTCAAGGGAGCGCTGGCGCACGCCAGAACCCATATAAGTTGTTGTTTCTGGAAATGGTGCTGCACCTGCTGGCGGTGGCCGTGTTCTACACACGCCTGGCGCCGGTACTGCCCGCCACCGGGCAATACGCCATTCTCGGTGCCTTCGCAGCGGCGATTGCCGTGCGCGGCCTGACCAGCACACTGTCGAGCAGCGAAAGCCCCCTCACCGGCAACTTCGGGCGCGGTGTCGGGCCTGTGCAACTGTCGAGTGCGCTGTTGCTGGGACTGTGCTGGGGGCTGTTGCTGCCGCTTTTACAGCGCCTGGGACTGGGCAGCGAGGCTCTGCGCAGCGACCTCCCCGCCGCCATCATGGTATCGGCTCTCGCCCTGTTCACCGGGTCGGCCCTGAACACCCGTCTGCTGCTGGCTTTTGTAGCTGCCGCGCTACTGCCCCCGCTGGCGATGTTCGCCATCCATGCGCACCTGGACCAGCTGAGCTACTGGGGATTGCTGACCGTAACGCTGCTGGTGTTATCGCGCGCCAGCAACGGCCTGGATCAGCTGATCGAACGCTTTCTGCAAATTGCGCGCGGCAATACCGATCTGGTGAAAAATCTGGCGACAACCCGCGACGAAGCGCTTGCTGCACAACGGGCGGCCGAACAGGCGCATATCGCCATTCGGGAAGAGATAAGCGAAAGGGAAAAGGCCGAGACGCAGATCAAGGCATCGGAGCGCGAGCTGAGCCGCATCCTGGACGACATGATGGACACCTACTTCCAGGTCGCTCCCGATGGCACGCTGACGCGTATTTCGCCTTCGGTGGAATACACGCTGGGCTACTCGCCCGAAGCCATTTACCGGAAACGCTGGCAGGACCTGTTTGCCGAACCCGGGGATCACGCCGCATTCCAGAGTGCCATCGAACGCAGTTTCGGCACACTACAGAACTACGAAGCACGGCTGCAGCACCGTGAGGGCCAAGACGTCTGGGTGACCCTGAATGCCCACTACCGGGAAAACCCGCAGGGCCTCCACGAGGGGTTCGAGGGTGTCGCACGCGATACCACCGAGGCGCGCATCGCCAAGGAAACACTGTTTCAGGAAATGGAACTCTGGCGGGTTACGCTGCAGTCGATCGCCGACGGCGTTATCACCACGGATCTCGACGGCCGGGTCAACTATCTGAACCCGGTCGCCGAGAAGATGACCGGCTGGAGCAATGCTGCGGCACAGCAGCAACCGCTGCCGACAGTGATGCAGCTGCTCGACGAGACCGGAGAAAAACCTGTCGCCGTGCCCATGCAGGCGTGGCTCGAGGACGGCAGTGAAGCCGCGCTCAACGAGCCCGCGCTGCTGACCCATAAAGACACCGGCGCCGAAGCCGCCATCGAACTCAGCGGTTCGCCGATACGCGATTCGCAGGAGCAGGTGATCGGCTCGGTAATGGTGTTCCACGATGTCACCAAACTGCGCGCGCTGGCGCGACAGCTGTCTTTCCAGGCCACGCATGACGCCCTGACCGGCCTGATCAATCGCGTCGAATTCGACGCCCGGGTGGACCAGGCCATCAACAGTGCCAACGGGTCCGAGAAGCAGCACGCGATGTTCTACATCGACCTCGACCAGTTCAAGATTGTCAACGACACCTGTGGCCACCCGGCAGGCGATGAACTGCTGAAACAGATCACCCACCTGCTGCGCAGCGAGCTGCGCGAGTCGGACGTGCTTGCCCGCCTCGGCGGTGACGAGTTTGGCGTGCTGTTACTCGGCTGCCCGCTGGACAAGGCTGAGGAGATTGCGGAAAAACTGCGCGAGCGTATCGAAAACTTCCGCTTCCGTTACGACAACATGGAGTTTCGCGTAGGCACCAGTATCGGCGTCGTGCCCATCAGCGACGGTCGCACGCCGATAACCGAACTGATGAAATCCGCCGACTCCGCCTGCTACGTTGCCAAGGAAAAGGGGCGCAACCGGGTACACGTGTCCAAGCCGAACGATCGCGAAATCGCCCAACACCATGGCCAGATGCAATGGATGCAACGCATCCAGCGCGCCGTCGAAGAAGATCACCTGGTACTCTACGCCCAACCTATCGTGGCTATCGAAGGGCGGCTTGAGCAACGCCAGCACGCCGAACTGCTGTTGCGCATGGCGGAAAACAAGGGCACGGAAAACGAGCGCATCATACCGCCAAGCGCCTTCATGCCGGCCGCCGAGCGCTACCACCTGATGCCCATGATCGACCGCTGGGTGCTGAACAAGGCCCTGCGCAAGCTGGCCGGCAACGACGGCGACGTCGCCCGGCTGGTAACCTGTGCGATCAATTTGTCCGGACAGTCTCTGAACGACCTAAAGTTGTATGACTATATTATCAAGCTGGTGAACGAGACCGGGGTGAACCCGAAACGCATCTGCTTCGAAATCACCGAAAGCGCCGTCATTGCCAACATGCAGATTGCCCGGCAGTTCGTCGACGGACTGCGCAAGATCGGCTGCCGCTTCGCACTGGACGACTTCGGTTCGGGACTCAGCACTTTCGATTACCTGAAGCAGTTGAACGTCGACTACGTCAAGCTGGACGGGTCGCTGGTCCGGGATGTCGCCACCAGCCGCGTCAGCCAGGCCATGGTGCACGCCGTCAACTACGTCGCGCACGTTATGGGCATGAAGTCCATTGCCGAGTTTGTCGAGTCGGATGACATCATGGCCGCACTGAGAAAGCTGTCGGTCGACTATGCGCAGGGCTATGCCATCGGCAAACCGCAACGCTTCATTGACTGAGCCTGCGTCCCACCACCGGCGCGACGTTCGGTGATACACTTGGCAAATGGAACCGATGAGTCTCTGGGAAAAACTGCTGCTCGGCGTGCTGGTGGTGCTGGTGCTGTTGTGGTTCAGGCCCGGCATCAAGGCGTCTTTCCGGGAACGCCGCCATGCCAGCCAGGCGGAATGGTTGAGCGCGCTGATACCCATCGCCCTGGTTGCGGCCTTTGTCGCCCTGCTGATCATGCTGACCTGAGCACCGGGCGGCTCGCACCCCGCAGGTTAGGCCCCCCAAAACGCAGGTTGGGCTATCCCATAACCTAGGTTGGGCTGAACGCAGTGAAGCCCAACACTGGACGCCGGCTGTTGGGCTTCGCTGCGTTCAGCCCAACCTACATGTTTCCCTGCGCCCTGGCGGCGGCCGCTTCCCACGGTGCAGCGCCGCGGGCTCGCTATGTTAAACTTGCGCGCTTACCGAACACAGCCTGTCCACCTCGCGATGACCAACGCGCTGACCATTGAAAACCTGAAAAAAACCTATGCCAACGGCTTCCAGGCGCTGAAGGGTGTCAGCCTGAGCGTCGCGCAAGGCGACTTTTACGCCCTGCTCGGACCCAATGGCGCCGGCAAATCCACCACCATCGGGATTATCTGCTCGCTGATCACCAAGACCTCGGGGAAAGTGAGTATTTTCGGCCACGATATCGACAAGGATTTCTCGACCGCCAAGCGCCTGATCGGGCTGGTACCGCAGGAATTCAATTTCAATGTGTTCGAGCCCGTTGAGGAAATCCTGGTGAACCAGGCCGGCTATTTCGGCATCGACCGCAAAACCGCATTCACACGCGCCGAACAGTACCTCAACCAGCTCGGCCTCTGGGACAAGCGGCGCGAGCAGGCCAGGGATCTGTCGGGCGGCATGAAACGGCGCCTGATGATCGCCCGCTCACTGATGCACGAACCGAAACTGCTGATTCTCGATGAACCGACGGCGGGCGTGGATATCGAGATCCGGCGCTCCATGTGGACCTACCTGCGCGACCTGAATGCGCGCGGCACCACCATCATTCTGACAACCCATTACCTGGAAGAGGCCGAAAGCCTGTGTCGCCACATCGGCATTATCGACGAGGGCGAGCTGATCGAGAGCACCAGCATGAAACACCTGCTCAGCCAGCTGGATGTCGAAACCTTTGTACTCGATATCAAGGAGCCGGTCGGCGAGGTTCCCCGGCTGCAGCCCGACTGTGTGCGCAGAATCGATGCAACCACGCTCGAGGCCGATATCTCAAAAGAATGCAGTATCAATTTCCTGTTCGATGAACTGTCGAAAAGGCACATTGAAGTGCTCAGTATGCGCAACAAGACCAATCGACTCGAACAGCTGTTCGTGCGCATCGTCGAGGGCAACGGAGAATCTGGGCGCAGGCCATGACACTTCAGGAACAATACATCGCCTTCAAGGCCATCGTTATCAAGGAAGTGCTGCGCTTCGCGCGCATCTGGCTGCAGACCATCATACCGCCGGTGGTCACCATGTCGTTGTACTTCGTGATCTTCGGCAACCTGATCGGCTCGCAGATCGGTGACATGGAAGGCTACCGCTACATGGACTATATTGTCCCCGGGCTGATCATGATGGCGGTCATCAC
>JAJDOI010000219.1 GCA_022340245.1 Thiogranum sp. | reverse complement strand
AGGCCGCCGCCGCTGTCGATCAGGCGGTTATAGAGGTGAAACAGCGCCTCTTCCCAGGCGCCGTAGCCAGCTGCGGCCTCCACGTCGTCGACACACACCAGTTGGAAGTTCTCCCAGCCATCCAGCACCTCCGGAGCCAGCGGTCCGGCGTCTCGCAAAGACAGGTACGCGGCGCTGCGGCCGGTAGCGTCGGCGTGTCGGCAGGCCGCCTGCAGCAGGTGGGTTTTGCCACTGCCGGCAGCGCCCCAACAGTAAAGCTGGCGCGGCGGCCCGCCGGCGGCGATGCGTTGCACCTGGTCCACCAGCTCGGTGTGCGCAGCCGCAATGAAATTGGAAAAATGCGCAGAGGCCCGCAGCTGCAGCCCCAGCGGAAGTTGCTCATTCATTGATCGTGGCGCGCCCGCCGGCTCCAGGTCACGACATAGTCGAGCCCGCTCCACACCACGCTGACGGTCACCGCATAAATCAGGCCGCGAACCCAGACCTCGTCGACCCACGGCGCGAGCTGCTGCACGATCACCAGCAGCACCAGGAGAATCTGCAGCAGCGTATTCAGCTTACTGATCAGGGTTGGCTGTGCCTCGAGGCGCCGGATACGGTAGTTGTAAACCACCGCCCCGGCCACAATCACCACGTCGCGCGCCACCACCAGCACCAGCAACCAGACAGGCAGCAATCCGATCCAGGCCAGCGACGCGTAGCAGGCGACCAGCAACGCCTTGTCGGCCAGCGGGTCGAGCAGCGCACCCAGCCGACTGCTCCAGCCATAGTGCTTGGCGAGAAAACCGTCTAGACCGTCGGACACCCCGGCAACAAAAAACAGCGCCAGGGCCAGCCCGAATTCCTGACGCAGCAGCGACCAGCTGACGGGCACCACCAGCACAATACGCATCACAGTGATCAGATTGGGGATATCGCTGCGTTTCACGGATTCAGATGGAACCGCCAGCCCGCCGGATCGTCGGCGCGTTGCAGGACCCTGCCCAGCGCAATCAACTGCAGCAGATTACGCTCGTCGGCGCTCAAGCTGAGGCTGAACTCCACTTCCTGGTCAGCCACGCGCAACACGTCGACCCGGTCCACCGGACTGAGCGATGCCAGGTAGCTGGATAATTTCGCATAGTCAGCAAGACTGCGGACATTATCGACCACCAGCGTGCGCACCCCGGCCTGTGTCGCCACCACCGCGTAACGCTGCGCCAGCCATTGCGCTAGATCGGCGACGCCGCCATTGACCGCGGCTTCGAGCGTTGCCGCGCGCGAACTCCAGTTCTGCCGGGTGCCCTGGTCCACCAGCTGCCAGTCAGTGCGCCACTCGCCGTTGGGCCTGTCCCGCTCCAGCCGCGCCGTCACAATGACCTGCGGGTTGTAGCGCCGCGAGGCCGCCTCGACCCGGTCCAGGAACCCGCCCCAGACGTCGGTGAAGGCAACGCCACGCTGGTCCTCCAGATCGAGCAATGGCAGCGTTAACGGCAGGCCGCGTCGTTTAGCTGCCTGTTTCAGGGGTTCCGCGACCGCTTGTCCACCGGTTTCCGACAGCAGGTAACGTTGCCCGCTGTCGTCGACCGCCACCCACGCCAGCACGTCCGGCCGCTCCGCGCCCCAGTAAGGCAGACCGGCCTCGCGGAGCTCGCGTGACAGTGAGACCCCGTCGAACTGCACCCACAGTTTCAGCTGCCTGGGCTGCATGTCGGTTGCCGGCAACTCGTTGAAGCGAAACTGCTCGGCGAAGCGCCCCGGGTCCTTCAGCAGGTCTGCGCCGGTGGCGCTTTGCAGCGCGGCGCTACTGCCGGTCAGCCTGACCACGACCTGTTCCAGCGCAACGCCGAGCGCCGCGTCGCGCGCCGCGGTATCGCGCCCCGCGGCATCCACCTCGGCCTCGAACAGGTGATTGAGTCGCGTCGCGCTCGCCGGCGGCGCGGCCAGCAGACTGGACAGCAGGACCAGGAAGCAAAATTTCTTCACATCTCTCCCCCCGGGGGCAGCAATTGGGGCGCTAAGATACCATAGCCTCCACCCCGCCGTGCTATGGCGAAAGCGGGCGGTTTCCTTGTAACATGGCCCTTTTCCCCAGCGCGGAGCCTGAAGTGTCAGGACAGCAACCTTCACCACCCGGAGCATCGATCAGCTACCGGGACGCCGGCGTCGATATCGATGCCGGCAATGCACTCGTCGAGCGGATCAAGCCGATCGTGGCACGTACCCACCGCGAAGGCGTGGTCACCGGTCTGGGCGGTTTTGGCGCGTTGTTCGAGTTGCCCCTGAACCGCTATCGCCAGCCGCTGCTGGTCTCCGGTACCGACGGCGTCGGCACCAAGCTGAAACTGGCCATCGATAGCGGCCGCCACCACACCATCGGCATTGACCTGGTTGCCATGTGCGCCAATGACATCATCGTTCAGGGCGCTGAGCCGTTGTTTTTCCTCGATTATTACGCTACCGGCAAGCTTGACGTGGAGACTGCCGCCGACGTCGTCGAGGGTATCGGTCGCGGTTGTGAACTCGCCGGCGCCGCCCTGGTCGGCGGCGAAACCGCGGAGATGCCGGGCATGTACCAGGCCGGGGATTACGACCTGGCAGGCTTCTGCGTCGGCATTGTCGAAAAGGAGCGGCTTATCGACGGCCAGGCGGTCCGCGCCGGCGACGTGCTGATCGGCATGGCCGCCTCCGGCCCGCATTCCAATGGCTATTCGCTGATCCGCAAAATCGTCGAGGTCGCGGCGGTCGGCACCGACAGCCTGCTGGACGGCAAGCCGTTGCTCGACTGGCTGCTGGCGCCGACACGCATTTACGTCAAAGCGTTGCTGAAGCTGCTCGAACAGGTCGACGTCCACAGCCTGTGCCATATCACCGGCGGCGGACTGCCGGAAAACCTGCCGCGGGTGCTGCCGGCGAACACCGTAGCGAACATCGATACCGCGAGCTGGCAATGGCCGGCGGTTTTCACCTGGCTGCAGGAACAGGGGCAGGTGGAAACCTTCGAAATGTACCGCACGTTCAACTGCGGTGTCGGCATGGTGGTTTGCGTTGCCCCCGGGCAGGTGGACGCCTGCCTGTCGCTGCTGGAGGCGGCGGGCGAACGCGCCTGGGTGATCGGCAGCGTGGAGGCGGGTCAGGGCGCAGCGCGTGTCGACCTGAATGGCTGACGCTGTCAAGCCGTTATCCCTGGTAGTGCTGATCTCGGGACGCGGCTCCAATCTCCAGGCCATACTCGACGCCATCCAGGCAGGCAAGCTGCGCACCAGCGTCAAGGCGGTGATCAGCACCCGGGTGGATGCGTCCGGCCTGGTGAATGCGCAGCGCGCGAATATCGACACGCTGGCGCTGGATCCCGGCGATTATCCGGTGCGCGAGGACTATGACCGCGCCCTGCGGGGGCTGATAGACGGTTTCCAGCCCGACCTCGTGGCGCTGGCGGGCTTCATGCGTATCCTGACGCCCGGGTTCGTACAGCATTACCGGGGCAGGCTGATCAATATTCACCCCTCGCTGCTCCCCGCGCTGCGCGGGCTGAACACCCATCAGCGGGCACTGGATCGAGGCCTGCGCGAACACGGCGCGAGCGTACATTTTGTCACTGAGGAACTGGACGGCGGGCCGGTGATCATACAGGTACGCGTCCCGGTGCTCGCAGGCGACACGGCCGAATCGCTGGCTGCGCGCGTGCTGTCCCAGGAACACAGACTTTATGTCGAAGCGTTGCACCTGCTGGCCGAAAAGCGCGTGTACTGGGACGGCCAACAGCTGATGTACAACCAGCAGCCGCTACACCAACCACTGTTAATGGACCCGGAACAGCCGAACTGAAATGTGTTACAGGATCCTGTCATTTTTTGCCGGCGCTTTGCTGCTGGCCGCGGGGGGCGCCGGCGCGAGCGTTGCCGACAGCGCTCAGCCCTACCCCGAATTCGTCGCCACCTACGACGCCAGCGCCAACGGCATCGGAATCGGCAGCGTCACCATCAGCCTGACACGCGAGGGTGAAGGCCGTTACCTTTACAAACAGGAATCCAGTGGCAGCGGGATCCTGTCGCTGTTCAGATCTGACGACGCGCTCGAGAGCAGTCTCTGGCAGCTGGTCGACGGTCACATTCAGCCGCTCGAGTACCGCTCGCAACGCAAAGACGGCGACGACGATGACAACGCGCACCTTCTGTTCGACTGGCAAAGCCACAAGGTCAAAAACGTCGGCGCAGGCAAGCACTGGGAAATCGCCCTGCCCGACGGTGCGCTGGATCGGCTGGTCATGCAGCTGGCAATGCTGTTCGACCTGCGCGACGGTGTCACGAAGTTCGACTACAAGGTGCCCCGCCAGGGGCGGATCAAGGACTACCGCTTTGCCCTTCTGGGCGAGGAAGACATAGAGCTGACCTCAGGTGTGTACCGCACCCTGAAAGTCGCGCGCACCAATGACGACAAGGACCAGAGCTGGGTATGGAGCGCACCCGAGCTGGACTACTTTCCGGTGCGGTTTATGAAAGCGAAAAAGAGCGGTATCAAGATCAAGCTCGAACTGCGCAAGCTGGACTTCGCGCCCTTCGGTGACGCCACCAGCCTGGAGGTCGCGCCCTAGGAGCCTGTCGGACCTAGGCAATCGTAGCGAGCATGGCGGGAGAGTGAGTCCGGATTTTTGCAATTTGGAGGCGCATAGTGAGCCTACGCAACAAAAAATTGCGGAACTCCGGGCCGCTCTCCCACCAGCGCAGTAGATTGTTCCTGAGTTCGAACAGCTCCTGGACGCCTGTCGAACTCAGGCCCTCGGCAGGGTCACTCCGGTCTGCCCCTGGTATTTTCCGCCGCGATCCCGGTAAGAGGTCTCGCACACTTCATCGGACTCGAGGAACAGCACCTGCGCCACTCCCTCGTTGGCGTAGATCTTCGCCGGCAGCGGTGTGGTATTGGAAAACTCCAGCGTCACGTGCCCTTCCCATTCCGGCTCGAGCGGCGTGACGTTGACAATGATGCCACAGCGCGCGTAGGTCGACTTGCCCAGACAGATCGTCAGCACCTTGCGCGGGATACGGAAATACTCCACCGTGCGCGCCAGCGCAAAGGAATTGGGCGGGATAATGCACACGTCCGACTTGACGTTGACGAAACTGTTATCGTCGAAATTCTTTGGATCGACGATGGCCGAGTTGATGTTGGTGAAAATCTTGAATTCGTCGGCACACCGGATATCGTAGCCATAACTGGATGTCCCGTAGGAAATCACCCTGCCCACACCTTCGTGTTCACGCATCTGGCCGGGCACGAAGGGCTCTATCATGCCTTCGTGCTCCGCCATGTGGCGTATCCAGCGATCGGATTTTATCGACATCGCGCGTCCTGATGAAAATTGAAGCCGCAAAGATACAGGGGATGAGACGGTGTGAAAAGTGGTTTAACCCGGCGGTTGCACACCGAAGGGAAGCCCATCGCACCGCGGCCGGATTGCACCCCGCCACGCCGTGATGGCGCCCGCAGCAGGCAGGTTGCGGTCGGACCCCCGCGCTGACTCAGGCGTTAACGCCGGGATTGCCCATGGAGCGCCTCGGCGCGCCGAGGCGCTCAAGCGTCAATTGTTCTGAATCACGATCTGCGGGAACTTCGCCGCGTAGCTCTTCGACCTCAGCGCCAGCTTGGCAGCCGTGCGGCGGGCAATCTCGCGGTAGATCTGCGCGATCCGCCCGTCCGGGTCGGCGACCACGGAGGGGCGCCCGGAATCGACTTCCTCGCGAATCTTTTTGTCCAGCGGCAGCGCGCCCAGAAAATCGACATCGTAGTCGTCGGACATGCGCTGGCCTCCGCCCTCACCGAAGATGTGCTCTTCGTGCCCGCACTCGCTGCAGATATGGATGCTCATGTTTTCGATGATACCCAGCACCGGCACCTCGACCTTCTCGAACATCTTGAGACCTTTGCGTGCATCCAGCAGGGCAATGTCCTGCGGCGTGGTGACGATCACGGCGCCGCTGACCGGGACCTGCTGGGCCAGCGTCAGCTGCACGTCTCCGGTGCCCGGCGGCAGATCGATGACCAGGTAATCCAGGTTCGTCCAGTTAGTATCGCCCAGCAGCTGTTGCAACGCCTGGGTGACCATCGGGCCACGCCATATCATCGGCGTTTCCTCGTCGACCAGAAAACCGATCGACATGGTCTGAATATGGTAGCTGACCAGCGGCTCCAGCGTCCGGCCGTCCTTGGACTCGGGCTTGCCGTGGATACCCATCATGCGCGGCTGGCTGGGGCCGTAGATGTCGGCGTCGAGCATCCCAACGCTGGCACCCTCGGCCGACAGCGCCAGCGCCAGGTTGGTGGCCGTGGTGGACTTGCCGACACCGCCCTTGCCCGACGCCACCGCGATGATGTTCTTGATACCGCTGATGGTCTTGACGCCCTTCTGCACCGAGTGCGCCTCGATGGCCATACTGACGTTGACGCGCGCCTGGGCGACGCCATCGATGGATTCGACCATTTCCTTCAGCTTGGCTGCCAGTTCGTTCATGTAGCCCTTGGCCGGGAAACCCAGAACCACGTCGACCACCACCTGGTCGCCCTCGATCATGACGTTGCGCACGCACTTGGTGGACACCAGGTCCTTTTCCATGTACGGATCGATGTATTCTTTCAGCTTCGCTTCGATCTGCTCTTTGGACAGGTCTGCCATGCTCGGTTCCTCGTCAATTGCTGTAAGCGGCCGTCGGGCCTTGAAAATCTTTGGAAAATTGAGGCGCGATTGTACACAATCTGCACAACCCGGTCTTCAATCGGTTTTGTGCGGTTACTGGGTAAGGGGTTAGGCCGGCAGGTGTTTCCGGGACGCGCTGTCAATACGTCCGTGTACGCCCGAGGGCCGCATCCCTGCGACCGACGGTCCCGGAAACGCCCGCCGGCCTGACCCCGTGGTCCGCGAGACGGCAAATACCCTCGCGCCTCGCAAGCCTTACGGCAGACTGCCCCGATCTGGCATAATGCGCGGCTATCTGTCGATGCAGCCAGGATATTTCATGCCCCAGCCCAAACGCACCATGCTGGTCACCAGCGCCCTGCCCTATGCCAACGGGCCGATCCACCTGGGGCATCTGGTCGAATACATCCAGACCGACATCTGGGTGCGCTTCCAGAAAATGCGTGGTCACGACTGCGTCTATGTCTGCGCCGACGACGCGCACGGGACACCGATCATGCTGCGGGCCCAGCAGGAAGGGATTGATCCGGAAACCCTCATCGCACGGGTGGCCGAAGAACACCGCGCCGATTTCGCCGAGTTCCGCATTGGCTTCGACAACTATCACAGCACTCACTCGGACGAAAATCGCGTGTTATCGGAGCTGATCTATACCCGCCTGCGCGATGCCGGACACGTCGAAACGGCCACCATCACCCAGGCCTACGACCCCGAGAAGGCAATGTTCCTGCCGGACCGCTTCATCAAGGGAGAATGCCCGCGCTGCGGCGCGGCTGACCAGTACGGCGACTCCTGCGAGGTGTGCGGGGCGACCTATTCGCCGACCGAGCTGAAGAATCCCGTGTCAGCGGTCTCCGGTGCCACACCGGTCGAAAAGGAATCGCTGCACTACTTTTTCCGGCTGGCCGACTTTGAAGACATGCTGCGCGACTGGACCACCGCCGGACACCTGCAGCACGAGGTCAGCAACAAGCTCGGTGAATGGTTTGAACACGGCCTGCGCAACTGGGACATTTCACGCGACGCACCCTACTTCGGTTTCGAGATTCCGGACGCACCCGGCAAGTACTTCTACGTATGGCTGGATGCGCCCATCGGTTACCTCGCCAGTTTCAAACAGTACTGTGAGCGAACCGGCAGGGATTTCGATAGCTGGCTGAAACCCGACAGCGACACCGAGCTGTACCACTTCATCGGCAAGGACATTATCTATTTCCACGCGCTGTTCTGGCCGGCCATGCTGAGCGGCGCACAACTGCGCACCCCCACGGCCATCTTCGCGCACGGCTTCCTCACGGTGAACGGGCAAAAGATGTCCAAGTCTCGCGGCACCTTTATCAAGGCGCGCACTTACCTGGACCACCTTGAACCGGAGTACCTGCGCTATTACTTCGCCGCCAAGCTGGACAGCAGTGTCGGCGACATCGACCTCAACCTGGAGGACTTCACCCAGCGGGTCAATAGCGACGTGGTCGGCAAATACGTGAACATCGCCAGCCGCACGGCCAACTTCATCGTCAAGCAGTTCGACGGCGAGTTGCTCGGCGTCGACGCCTTCTGCGATGACGCCGCGGCCGCCGACGCATATATGGACGGCGTGCGGGGAACCGCTTTCACAATCGCCGAACACTTCGAGGCGCGCGAATACAGCCAGGCCATGCGCAGAATCATGGAGTATGCGGACCAGATCAACCAGTACTTCGACGAACAGGAGCCGTGGAAACTGGCCAAAGACCCGGCCCAGACGCAGCGCCTGCACAAAGTATGCTCCCGCATCCTGCACGGCTTTCATACCCTGTCGATCTTCCTGGCGCCGGTACTGCCGGGTATCACGGCACGCGTGGCGACAGAGCTGTTCGGGCTGGCGCAGAACTTCACCTGGAACGACCTCGACAAGGCACGTTTCCCCACCCGCATCAACAGGTTCAAACACCTCGCCCAACGTATTGAGGCCGACAAGGTACAAGCCATGACAGACGCATCCAAGGAAGACCTCGCCGCCGCCGGCGCCCCCACGGGACCACTGGCCGCCGAACCGATCGCCGACACCATCGGCTTCGACGACTTCGTCAAACTCGACCTGCGTATCGCCCGGATCGCCAAGGCCGAAGCCGTACCGGAAGCCGACAAGCTGCTGCGCCTGACACTGGACCTCGGCGGCGAAACCCGCAACGTGTTTGCGGGTATCAAAAGCGCCTACCGACCGGAAGACCTGGAAGGCAAACTGACGGTGATGGTCGCTAACCTGGCGCCGCGCAAAATGCGTTTCGGGGTCTCCGAAGGCATGGTGCTGGCCGCAGGGCCGGGCGGCAAGGACCTGTATATCCTTGAGCCACATCAAGGTGCGCAACCCGGGATGCGGGTCAAATAAGCCGGTCGACGAAGTATCGGGGCGGCGGCGTCTGCTGCTGAAATCACCGGACGTTTCCCCGGTTAATCATCTGTAAGCGGCGGCATTCTGGGGTACTATCGCAGCATGAGCGAACTCGCACTCATCCTCGTCAGCACCGTGCTGGTGAACAATTTTGTGCTGGTGAAATTCCTGGGGCTGTGCCCCTTCATGGGGGTGTCGCGCAAAATCGAAACCGCGACCGGCATGGCGCTGGCCACCACCTTCGTCCTGACCCTGTCCTCGGTGTGCAGTTACCTCGCCAATGAGTACCTGCTGGCACCGCTCGGACTGGAGTACCTGCGCACCATCACTTTCATCCTGGTGATCGCCGTGGTCGTGCAGTTCACCGAAATGGTCGTGCACAAGACCAGCCCGCTGCTCTACCAGGTGTTGGGCATCTTCCTGCCGCTGATCACCACCAACTGTGCCGTACTGGGTGTCGCGCTACTCAATGTGCAGGACAAGCACGGTTTTCTGGAGTCGGCGGTATACGGCTTCGGGGCAGCGGTCGGGTTTTCCATGGTCATGATCCTGTTCGCCGCCATTCGCGAACGCGTCGCCGTTGCCGATGTGCCCGCGCCTTTCAAGGGTTCGGCGATCGCCCTGATCACCGCGGGGCTGATGTCGCTTGCCTTCATGGGCTTCTCCGGACTGATCAAGGGCTGAACCGGCGGCATGCTCACGGCAACCCTCGCTCTCGGTATTCTCTCGGCCCTGTTCGGCCTGTTGCTCGGCTATTCAGCAATCCGTTTCAAAGTCGAGGGTGATCCGATCGTCGAGCAGATCGACGCGCTGTTGCCCCAGACGCAGTGCGGCCAGTGCGGCTTTCCCGGTTGCCGGCCCTACGCCGAAGCGATTGCCGCGGGCGAAGCCGATATCAACCAGTGCCCGCCGGGCGGCGATAGCGGCATCCAGGCGCTCGCGGAACTGCTCGGTGTCGACCCCAAGCCGCTGAACGCCGAACACGGCGTCCCCCAGGAAAAGCGCGTCGCGGTCATCGATGAACAGACCTGTATTGGCTGCACGCTGTGTATTCAGGCCTGCCCGGTGGACGCTATCGTCGGCGCAGCAAAACAGATGCACACCGTGGTCGCAGAAGAGTGCACCGGTTGCGACCTGTGCGTGCCCCCCTGCCCGGTAGACTGCATAACCATGGTACCGGTGAAGCAGGATATCGTCACCTGGAAGTGGCCCTACCCGGAAAGCGACACCCGGCCGATCGTCATCGCCAGGCAAGCGTGAGGGGCGCGCCTTGCAGGCGGCGGGCGCCCTGATTCACGTCAAAGAACCTGTTGGCGGCAGGATATTTTTCTATGCGCACCCTGTACAATGCGGCGTCTGATGGTCAGCATACTGGAACAACCTCTTAAGATCCCGGGCGGCCTGAGCCTGGCATCGAACAAGGCGCAGTCACTGCGCGAGCCGCTGCGCCAGGCTCCCATTCCCGAGCGTTTGATCGTCCCACTCAGCCAGCATATCGGCGAAGCCGCCGAGGCACTGGTGGGCGTGGGCGACAAGGTCCTCAAGGGACAGGTCATTGCGCGTTCGCTCAACTACATCAGCGCGCCGGTACACGCACCGACCTCCGGGACCGTCACCGACATCGGCGAGTACCCAGTACCCCACCCGTCCGGACTCAAGGGCGTGTGCATCGTTATTCACGCCGACGGTCACGACACCAGCGCGGCAACCGGCCTGGCGATGGACAACGTGTTCGCGGCAGATGCGGCCGATATCCGTCAGCGCGTGCGCGAAGCGGGTATTGTCGGGCTGGGCGGCGCCGGCTTCCCCACTGCAGTCAAACTGAATCCGGGCCCGCAGCGCCAGGTCGAACTGCTGGTTATCAATGCCGCGGAGTGCGAACCCTATATCAGCTGTGACGAAGCACTGATCTGTTGCTGCACGCAGGACGTGATCGATGGCGTGCGGATCATGCAGCATGCCCTCGGTGCCACGCAAGTCGTCATCGGTATCGAGGACAATATGCCACGGGCCATCGAGTGCCTGCGCGACGGGCTTGCGCGGGCGGGCTCGCATGACATTCGCATCGTCCCGGTCCCCACCACCTATCCCGCGGGGGGCGAAAAACAGTTGATCTACGCCCTGACCGGCGAAGAAGTGCCCAGCCAGGGTTTGCCCGCGGACCTGGGTATTGTTTGCCATAACGTCGGCACCGCGGCCGCGATCGCGCGCGCCCTGCTGCGCGGCGAACCGCTGATATCGCGCGTCGTCACGGTTACCGGCGCGGGCGTCAGAAACCCCTGCAACCTGGAGGTCCGTATCGGCACGCCGATGGCGGAAATCATCGAGGCCGCCGGCGGCTACACCGATCAGGTAAGCCGGCTGCTGATGGGAGGCCCGATGATGGGTATTTCGATGCCCAGCGACCGGGTGCCGGTAATCAAGACCACCAACTGCCTGCTGATTGCCAGCCGCGAAGAAGCCCCACCACCGCTGCCGGCGAGCGCCTGCATTCGCTGCGGCCAGTGCACCGATGTGTGCCCGGCGCGACTGCTGCCGCAACAGCTGTACTGGCACGCGCACGCGCGCGAGTTCGACAAAATCCAGGACTACAGCCTGTTCGATTGCATCGAGTGCGGCTGTTGCGCGCAGGTGTGTCCGTGCCATATTCCACTGGTGCAGTACTACCGTTTTGCCAAGACCGAAATCTGGGACCAGGAACGCCAGCGGCAGAAAGCCGATCTCGCCCGGCAGCGTCACGAGTTCCGCCTGGAACGCCTGGAAAAGGAGAAGAAGGCCCTGGAGGAGCGCCGCGCACACGCCAGAAAAGGTCTGGAGAAACGCCCCAAGGCCGGCGATGCCGATGCCAAAAAAGCCGAGATCGCAGCAGCGCTGGAACGCGTCAAAGCCAAAAAGGCCAGCCAGGATGCCGCCGCCAGAAACATCGACCAGCTCACCCCTGAACAACAGGCCAGGATCGCCGAAGTCGACGCGCGCCGCAGCGGCGACGGCACGGCAGGTCGCTGATGGACTTCCCCACCCAGAGTTCCCCCTATCTGCCGGTTGCGAATAATCTGAGCCGGCTGATGACGCAGGTCATGCTGGGGCTGATTCCCGGCGCGCTGGCCATGTTCTGGTTTTTCGGCTGGGGCGTGCTGTTCAACCTGACCATCGCCACGCTGAGCGCGGTAACGGCGGAAGCGGCGATGCTGACAGCGCGCCGCCGCCCCGTGAAGGCCACGCTGCTCGACGGCAGCGCGGTGTTGACCGGTCTGCTGCTCGGGCTGGCGCTGCCGCCGCTGGCGCCCTGGTGGATGCCGGTGCTCGGCGCCGGCTTTGCCATTGTCTTCGCCAAGCAGTTGTACGGGGGGCTCGGTTACAACCCCTTCAATCCCGCCATGGTCGGTTTCGTCGTACTCATCATCTCTTTTCCCCTGCAGATGACCCTCTGGCCGCCGCCACTCGGTATGCACACCGGCGCCACCCTTGGGTTTGTCGATACTCTGCAAATGGTTTTCGGCGGCACCGTGCCCGCAGGCACCGGGCTAGACAGCCTGACGATGGCCACCCCGCTGGACGCCGCGAAGACCCAGCTCGGCCTCGACTACACCTGGAGCGAAATCCTCGCCAGGCCGCTGTTCGGCCACGTCGGCGGTTATGGTTGGGAATGGATCAATCTCGCCTACCTGTTGGGCGGCCTGTGGCTGTGGCGGAAGCGGGCGATCCACTGGCAGATTCCGGGCGGCATGCTGAGCGCACTGTTTGTTGTGGCACTACTGTTCTATATCGCCGACAGCGACGCCTTCGGTTCGCCGCTGCTTCACCTGTTCAGCGGCGCGACCATGCTGGGCGCGTTTTTTATTGCCACCGATCCGGTGTCGGCGGCAACCACGCCGCGCGGACGCTTCTACTACGGCGCCGGTATCGGCACACTCATGTACGTCATCCGGACCTGGGGAGGCTATCCCGAAGGCCTGGCTTTCGCGGTGTTACTGATGAATATGGCGGCGCCCACCATCGACTACTACACCCAGCCGCGCGTGTTCGGTCATGAGGAGCAATGATTCTCGATGACCTACCGGCCGGTTGTCATTTCCGCAGTTTTCCTCTTCCTGTTCGCCGTAATCGGCAGCGGCCTGGTCGCCTTCACGCACGACAATACTGCCGAGCAAATTGCCGAAAACCAGCGGCGCGCGTTACTCCGGAGCCTCAATGAACTGATCCCTAAAGATCAGTACGACAATGATGTCTACGCCGACATCCTGTATGTGCACGACAGCGAGTTGCTGGGTACCGATGACGCGGTACCGGTGTACCGCGCGCGCAAGGGCGGCTGGCCCGTCGCGGTGGTGCTGGCGCCGGTGGCGCCTGATGGATACAACGGCAATATCCGCCTGCTGGTCGCAATCAGGCTGGACGGTACGCTGGCCGGCGTGCGCGTGCTCGCCCACCGCGAAACCCCCGGTCTCGGCGACAATATCGAAGCCGATCGTTCCGACTGGATACGCGGCTTCACCGGCAAATCGCTGAACAATCCAAAGCAGGACCACTGGAAAGTCAAACGCGACGGCGGCGCCTTCGATCAGTTCACCGGTGCGACCATCACGCCGCGCGCAGTAGTCAAAGCCGTGAAGAACACGCTGTTATACTATCGGGCAAACGGGGACAAGCTGTTCGAGCAACACCCACAAGAGAACAAGCAGTCATGACAGCCTACAAAGACATTGTACGCGACGGTCTGTGGTCGAATAACGTCGGCCTGGTGCAGCTGCTGGGCCTGTGTCCGCTGCTGGCGGTTACCGGCACATTTATCAATGGCCTGGGTCTTGGCCTGGCGACGCTGGTAACGCTGGTCACCTCCAACGTGATTGTCTCCCTGATACGCAAACTGGTAAGACCGGAAGTCCGCATCCCGGTGTTCGTACTGGTAATCGCCTCGGTGGTGACGATTATCGAACTGAGCATGAGCGCCTACCTCTACGAACTCTACAAGGTGCTCGGCATCTTCATCCCGCTGATTGTCACCAACTGCTCGATCATCGGCAGGGCCGAGGCTTTCGCCTCCAAGCACGACATCGGCCGCGCCTTCACCGATGGCCTGAGTATGGGCATGGGTTTTCTGCTGGTGCTGACAACGCTTGGCGGCCTGCGCGAGATCGTCGGCAAGGGCACCCTGTTCTCCCAGGCGCACCTGATGTTCGGCGAGGCCGCACGCGCCTGGACCATTACCTTCGTCGATGACTACAGCGGCTTCCTGCTCGCCGTGTTGCCGCCCGGCGCGTTTATGGGTCTGGGACTGCTGATTGCGCTCAAGAACGTTATTGACGGACGCAAGGAGAAACGCGCCGCACTCGTGTCCGCGGCAAAAATCGAGAGCCCCGCATAGATGATCCATGAACAAACAAAAACGCATCGAAATCTTCCGCCGTCTGCGCAATGAAAACCCGCATCCCACCACCGAGCTCGAGTACGGCAACCCCTACCAGTTGCTGGTCGCCGTCACCCTGTCGGCGCAAGCCACCGACGTCGGGGTAAACAAAGCCTGCCGCGCATTGTTTAAAAAGGTGAAGACACCCCAGGCGATGCTCAGGCTGGGCGAAACCGGGCTGAAGACCTATATCAAGACCATCGGCCTGTATAACACCAAGGCGAAAAACCTGATGGCGGCGGCGGCTATCCTGGTCAAAGAGCATCAGGGCCAGGTACCCGACCGGCGCGACGCGCTGGAGGCCCTGCCCGGCGTCGGCCGCAAGACCGCCAACGTTGTTTTGAACACCGCCTTCGGACAACCCACCATCGCCGTGGACACGCACATTTTCCGTGTCTGTAACCGCACCGGTATCGCCCCCGGCAAGAATGTCGTGGAAGTGGAGCGTAAACTGGTCCGGTGCGTGCCCGACGAATTCAAGCGGGATGCCCACCACTGGCTGATCCTGCACGGTCGCTACACCTGCGTGGCGCGCACACCGCGCTGTGGCAGCTGCGTGATCGAGGACCTGTGCGAGTACCGCCACAAAACCGAAAACTGACGCCAATTGGCGACAGATGAAAACTCGTACAGAATCATCTTTACTGGATAGTCTCCACCGGACGGGCT
>JAJDOI010000052.1 GCA_022340245.1 Thiogranum sp. | reverse complement strand
TCGGGCAGTTGCTCGAACAGCTCGGCGATCAACCACAGCAGGAACATTGCATACAGTCGCGGCTCGCGCATCAACTGCGTGGCGTCCAGTATGCTGATCACGCCGTTACCGGAAAAATCGACCTGCATCAGGTCGGTGAGGTTGACCGCCGGTTCGCCGAAAAACCGCTCACCACCCTGCTCGTCCAGCATTAACAGCCGCCGCTGTATGGCGTCGATGCTCGCCGTTGACAGGTTCCCGTACTCACGTCCCAACGCCTCACGCTGATCCCGCACCCATACCAGCAGGCTGCGCAGGTCTTTCATGTCTAGCAGTAACAGGCCCCGGTCGTCGGCGAGGCGGAAGGCGGCGTACAACACCCCGGTCTGAGTGTCGTTCAGACCCAGCAGTGAAGCAAGCAACAGCGGCCCCATGTCGGAAATGGTGGTGCGCATAGGGTGGCCCTGCTCGCCGTACAGATCCCAGAAGACCACCGGGTAAGCACGGTTTGCGTAGTCCTGGATACCCAGTTGGTCAATGCGCGCCTGGATCCTGTCGCTGATCTTCCCGGGCGTGGCCAGCCCGGACAGGTCACCCTTGACGTCGGCCAGGAACACCGGCACGCCGAGCGCGGAAAACTGCTCGGCCATCACTTGCAGCGTCACGGTCTTGCCGGTACCCGTGGCGCCAGCGATCAAACCGTGCCGGTTCGCCATGCGCGGCAAAAGGTCGAGACCGAGATCAACCCCTCCACCGATATGGACAGTTTGTACCGTCACCGTTGTTCTCCTCGACTCGCCAGCGGTTTAGCAGAGCATAAACGCGGGCGATGGCAGTCCGCAACGATCGATAGTAAGCTTTTGCAGCAACACACGATATTATCGGGCAACCGATGGGGGGTTACCGTGAAACGCTCTTGGGCTTGTTTCTGGACACTGATGCTATACCTGCTGCTGACAGGTTCCCAGTGCACGGAAGTTGTCACCACCACGCAGGTGGACAGCGTCCAGAAGATTTCCGCGGACAAGGGCAACTTCAACGGCGGGCTGGACGCGGGCGACAACTTTGGCGCCGCTGTCGCCAATATCGGCGACCTCGAAGGTGACGGCGTCATCGATCTGGCGGTGGGGGCACCGGGCGACGACGAAAACGGCGACAACCGCGGCGCCGTCTGGATTCTGTTCATGAACAGCAACGGACAGGTCGACACCGCCCGCAAGATCGCCGACAACACCGATGGTTTCGGCGCCAACCTCGATAACAATGACCGCTTCGGCAGCGCCACCGCGGGCCTTGGCGATCTGAACGGCGACGGCTTCGCCGACATCGCCGTCGGCGCGCCGTTTGACGACGACGGTGGCGATAACCGCGGGGCCGTGTGGATCCTGTTCATGAATGCCGACGGCAGCGTCGCCGCCTCGCAGAAGATTTCCGACCGGCAAGGCGGCTTCACGGGCGATCTCAGCAACGACGATCACTTCGGCAATGCCGTCGCCGGCGTGGGTGACCTCGACGGCGACGGGATCAGCGAGCTCGCGGTCGGCGCTGAACTCGCCAACGTCAATGGCACACGCAAGGGTGCAGTATGGATCCTGTTCATGAATGCTGACGGCACAGTGCGCAGCAGCCGCCAGATCAGCCAAGGCGAAGGCGACTTCAAGGCCAGCCTCAACGCCGATGATCAGTTCGGCAGCGCCGTCGCCGGACTGGGGGATCTCGACGGGGACGGCATTCCCGACCTCGCGGTCGGCGCCGACCACAACGACACCGGCGGCGCCGACCGGGGTGCGGTGTGGATTCTGTTCATGAAAAGCGACGGCAAGGTCAAGGATGAGCGAAGGATCGCATCCGGCGAGGGTGACTTCGCCGGCGTCCTCGGCGACGGCAGCCAATTCGGCCGCGCAATAGCCGAGATCGGCGATGTCGACAGCGACGGCGTCATCGACCTGGCCGTGGGCGCCGATCTGGATGATGACGGGGGGACCGACCGTGGCGCGGTGTGGCTCCTGCTGATGAAAACCAACGGCAAAGTCAACAGAGAGGTCAAGATCTCCGCCACCCAGGGGAAATTCGACCAGAACCTGGATAACGGTGATGGCTTCGGCGCCGCGCTCGCCGGACTTGGCAACCTGAATAACAACAAGAGCACGGATTTCGCCGCGGGCGCACCACTGGACGACGACGATAAAATCGACGCCGGCGCCGTCTACGTGGTTTTCATGGGGCGCAAGGAAGACAAACAGCGCAAGGACTTCTTCTCTTCCAACTGAGCGCGCCTCATGCCTGACCGGGCGCGGGTTGCGCGCCTTCGCCCGCGCTTTCGGCGGCTTGCGAGCGCTGATGATCCCTTGCCAGCAGCAGGTAGACGGCAGGCACTACGAACAGCGTGAACAGCGTGCCGATACCGAGACCCGTGGCGATTGTCAGGCCGATGTGGAAACGGCTGACCGCGCCCGGGCCCGTGGCCAGCAGTAACGGGACCATGGCGACAATCATCGAAACTGTGGTCATCAGGATAGGCCGCAGACGTATAGCGGCCGCCCGCTCGACCGCCCGGCGCTTGCTGAGTCCCTCGGTAGCCTGCAGCTGGTTGGCGAATTCGACAATCAGGATACCGTTCTTGGCGATCAGGCCGATCAGCGTGATCAGTCCGACCTGCGTATAGATGTTGACCGTAGCGAAGCCCAGGGTGATGAACGCCAGCGCACCGGCTATCGACATGGGCACCGATACCAGGATGATCAGCGGATCGCGCCAGCTTTCGAACTGCGCCGCCAGCACCAGGTAGATCACCAGCATCGAGAGAAAACCGGTTATCAGCAGCGCACTGCCCTGCTGGGTGAACTGGCGCGACTGGCCCGCAAAATCCCAGCTGTAGCCGCGCGGGAATATGTCGCGGGCGGTGGTTTCCAGGTAACCCAGCGCATCGCCAAGTGTCACCCCCGGCGCCATGACACCCTGCAGCATCAGGGAATTCAGCTGCTGGAACTGGGTGCGCTGGCTGGGTTCGACAGACTGCCTGAATTGAACGAAAGCATCCAGCGGCACCAGCGGCGCCGCGCCCGCCTGGCGGACCACCCCCGTCGATGACAGCGACGATGACAGATTCAGCAGCTCACCCGATCCGGGACGGATGTAATAGTCCTTCAGGGCATCCGGCTGCAGGCGGAATTCGCGCGCAACCTGGGGGATCACCTTGTAGCTGCGGCCTTCGAGGCTGAAGCGGTTGACGTCGTTTCCACCGAGCAGCGTGGCGAGGTTGCGCCCGATATCGGCCATGCTGATGCCGAGGTCACCGGCACGGTCACGGTCGATCACCAGGGTCGTGCGCGGCTTCGAATACTGCAGCTCCTTCATCAGGAACATGAACCGGCCGCTGGCCATCGCCTTGCCCAGCAACTGGTCGGCCAGCGCGTCCAGCTCCCGGTAGCTGGCGTCACCGGTAATCACGAACTGCACCGGTACGCCACCGCCGGAACCCGGCAGACTCGGTCGCGGAAATATAGCGATCTGAAAACCGGCAATCTGCGACAGTTTCGCCTGGATATCGGGCTGGACCTGCATCTGCGACCGCGCCCGCTTGGACGGCGGTTGCATCTTGAAACCGCCGAATGTCGTGGTCGGTTCGCCGCGCCCCAGCAGGAAGAAGCTCTCGTGATACTCGGGCACGCTTTTGAAGGCGGCCTCGATCTCGCGTGTATAGGCCTCGTCGTACTCCAGCGTGGCAGTTTGCGGCGCCGTCGCCTGGAAGAACAGGATGCTCTGGTCCTCCACCGGCGCCAACTCGCTCTTGCTGGTGGTAAACATGAAAAAGATCGACACCAGCACCGCCGCGGCGAACAACAGCGTCGCCGGCAGTGATTCCAGCGTGCCGTGGAGGCGCCGCTGGTAGGCGCTGGCGAGACGTTCGAACCAGTGTTCCACCCACTGTTCAAAGCGCCCCTGCTTGCCATGGGGTTTCAGCACCTTGGACGATAGCACCGGTGACAAGGTCAGGGCCACGACGCCCGAGATGAGCACCGCACCGGCCAGTGCAAACGCGAACTCGGTAAACAGCGTGCCCACCAGGCCGCCCATGAAGCCAATCGGCGCGTACACCGCTACCAGCGTTGTGGTCATGGCGATAATCGGCAACGCCAGTTCACGCGCGCCGAGTAGCGCCGCGTCTATGCGCGATTGTCCCATTTCGATATGCCGATGTACGTTTTCCACCACCACAATCGCGTCGTCCACCACCAGACCAATGGCCAGTACCATCGCCAGCAGCGTCAGCAGGTTGATGGAAAATCCCATCAGCAGCATCAGGAAGGCGCCGCCCACCAGCGACAGGGGCACCGCCACGGCCGGCACCACGGCCGCGCGCATCGATCCCAGCGACAGGTAAATCACCACCAGCACGATACCCACGGCCTCGATCAGTGTCTTGAAGACTTCGTTGATCGAGTCTTCGATAAACACGCTGGCATCGTAGGGAATGTGGACTGCCAGCCCTTCGGGCAATTGCTTGCGGATATCCGGTATCAGCTCGCGCACGCGCTTGGCAACATCCAGAGGGTTGGCGCCCGGCGCCTGCTTGATACCGACGAAAATGGCGGGCTTGCCCTTGTACCAGCTGGTGGAATCATAGTCCTCGGCGCCAAGCTCCGGTGTGGCGATATCATCCAGGCGCACCAGTGTGCCGTCGGCCGAGCGGACCACCAGCTTGCGGAAATCGTCGACGTTGGCAAGATCGGTGGTGGCCGACAGATTGATTGCGGTGTAAACGCCCTTGGATTGACCGACGCCCGCCAGGTAGTTGTTGGCGAGCAGCACATCGCGCACGTCGTTGGCGGTGACGCCGAGCGCAGCCATACGCTTGGGGTCCAGCCAGATACGCATGGCGAACGTCTTGTTGCCGATCAGCTCGGCCTTGGCCACGCCGGGGACCGCCTGCAACTTCGGCTGGGCGACGCGCAGCAGGTAGTCGGTAATCTGCGAGGGACGCATGCTGTCGCTGTAAAAAGCAAGATACATCAGCGCCGTGGTTTCACCGGTCGTGGAGTCGATCACCGGATCGTCGGCCGCGTCCGGCAACACGTTGCGCTGACTGGCGACCTTGGCCTGGATTTCCGCAACCGCGGCGTTGGGATCGTAATTCAGCTCCATGTGGGCTTCGATGGTCGAGTTGCCCTGGCTTGAGCGCGAGAAAAGGTAGTCGATGCCGTCGGCCTCGGCGATCGCCTGCTGCAGGGGCGTAGTGATAAAACCTTTCACCAGCTCGCTGCCGGCCCCCGGATAGGTGGTGGTCACGGTGACGACCGTATTCTTGGTCTCGGGATACTGGCGTACTTCGAGTGAAAAAATAGCCCGCACGCCCACCAGCAGGATCAGCAGGCTGATCACGCTCGCCAGCACCGGGCGCTTGACGAACAGGTCGGTAAATTTCATCCGCCGCTGACCGTGCCGTCCAGCTTCACCCGGTTGTCGATGGTCACCGGCTGGCCGTTGCGCAGTTTGTTCTGCCCCGCCGAAACCACCTCGTCGCCGGCCGCCAGCCCCTCGGTGATCTCGACCCGCCCGTTGCGCACCTCACCGGTCTTCACCGGACGGTTCTGCACCACCAGGGCAGCATCCTGTTTCTTAATAACGAACACCGACTCGCCATAGGGGTTGTAGGTCACGGCGGTGCGCGGCAGGGTGAGAATATCGTCGCGCAAGGGCAATACGGTACTGACTTCGGCGAACATGCCGGGGCGCAACAACCCGTCCGGGTTATCCAGGGTCGCGCGCAGCCGCAGACTGCGGGTGCCGCGGTCGATGCCCGGGTTGATGGCGCTGATAACGCCCTTGAAGCGGCGCCCCGGCCGTGCCTGCACCTCGACCTCCACCGCCTGTCCCACCCGCACCTGCGGCAGGTGGCGTTCCGGCAGGGCGTAATCCACGTACACCGGGTCGAGCGCCTGCAGCGGCACAATGGCATCGCCGGGCGACAGGTACTGTCCCAGGTTGATATCGGCAATGCCGAGCTGCCCGCTGAACGGCGCCCTGATGGCTTTCTTGCGGAGGAGCGCCTGCTTGGCGTCAACCGCCGCCTCGGCGCTGTCGAGGCTGGCGCGCGCCTGGTCATAGTCGGAGCGCGACACCGATTTGTCCTTGAGCAGTTTACTGTTGCGCTCGAATTGCAGCTGGGCGAGCTTGCGCTGGGCGATGAGCCCCTGCAGGTCGGCCTCGTCGACGCTGTCATCGAGGCGCAGCAGCAGGTCGCCGGCTTTCACGCTCTGTCCCGAGGTGGCAAGAATCTCGCTGACCTTGCCGGCCACTTCGGTAGTCACATCGATCCCCTGTATCGCGGTCACCGAGCCGACGGCATGCAGGTAAGGCTGCCAGCTTTCCACCCCGACCTTGGCGGACGCCACCACGGCCGGCGGTGGCGGCTCGGACATCATCGCGGCCATGCGCATACCGCTGTAATACTTCCAGCCGAAAATGCCCCCGAATATCACCACCAGGAGCAGGGTCACCAGGATCAGGCGTTTGGTCACGTTTGCATTTTCCTTGTTTCGTCCGAGTGCACTCGAATCCAGACCGCCAACTCTAACAAAGATTCGTCGGTCTCGATCGCCCGGGAAGGAGAAATTTGCTCGTCGACCCGGCAAACATCACAGGCCCGCGGGTTGCGCGGCCGGCAAAGCCGTCTAGACTTTCGTCTTGCCCGCCCAGACCACGCGGGTATGACACAAGAGCCAAAAGGCGCCACCAATGCCCAACTTACCATCTGAACCGAAAACCGATCCAAACGCACGGCGCAACCACGACAGCCTCAAGTGGCTGCTAACCCTGCTGTCCGCGGTTGTCACCACTGGTCTGGTAGTTTTATTGAACGACCATCTGCACTAAAACGGCCATCGACCGGCACCGGTACCGCACGCCCGCACCGGCGACATGGCGCGCGCGGGATGACCGACCTGCTTGCTGCCAGACCAGACCTGCGCATGGGTGGCTTCGGCGAGTCTGCGCGCGCGTTCAAGCTGGCCAAAAACACGGGATGAACGACGATATTTCTCTATTTGCCCTATTGACATTTTCCACCGGAGTTTGTCCACGCCGAATTGCTTATGCACAGGCGTAACAGAACTGTAAGGAAAAGACTGAGCGAACTGTTTACTGTTTG
>JAJDOI010000193.1 GCA_022340245.1 Thiogranum sp. | reverse complement strand
TAGCGAAGAGCAAAGCCGCGAACTCCCGGCCGACAAACTGGCCGAAGTTCGCCTGGAACTGGCTGATATTCTGATCTATTTGATTCGCACCGCCGACCGGCTGGGCATCGACCTGATCGCTGCGGCCGAAGACAAAATCGCAATCAATGAACGTCGCTACCCCGTTGAAAAAGTTCGCGGCAAAGCCAGGCGGGCTGCGGACTACGACTGACTGATCGCCCGTCTGCACGCCCCGCACGCCTGTGAACCAGTCCACAGTGCATATAAAGAATCCGTCACAGATCCCGCTATCAGAACAGGTAGGCGCATACCGCTCGTTCACCTGTCGGGAGAACCACTCTGATGACGGCCACACTGTCAGCACAACACGCCCTTGCGATTGTCGAACACTGTTCACTGCCACTGCTGGTCACCGACCGGCAGGGTCGAGTGATCAGCTATAACCGGGCGTTCGAGCAGCTCGTCGGCGGCGATCAGGCCAGTGAGCTGCACGGTTCGGGCTATGCCGACCTCGGCAATCACCCCGCGCGCATGCTGCTTGGCCCGGAGACATCGCTGTGCTGGACGGACCACAATGCCATTCGGCACTACTTCGAGGTTCAGGACATCGATCTGCCCGACGTCGATTTTGCCCAGGCCCGGCTGTTCGTCGACATCAGTCGCCAGGTAGCGCTTGAACAGGCGCACGCCACCCTGAACGATGAACTCGAGCAGCACATTCTTACTGACCGCGCGACCGGCCTTCTGAACCGGCGCGGCGTCATGCTCGCGCTGGAGCCACAGGTCGCCCGCTCGCGTCGCTACAACAGCCCGATGGCTGTCATGATGCTTGACGTGCACTGCCACAAGGACTGCGAGGCCACGCGCCGGCACGTGGCGCGACTGTTAAAAGACCAATTGCGCTGGGCGGATCTTATCGGCTGCACCGAACAGCATGAGTTCATGCTGGTTTTGCCGGAAACCACTCCCGACGCCGCCCTGCTGCTGGCCGGGAAGCTAACCGGGCGCCTGCGGGACCTGGCCGGACAGGAACTCGATGGCGAGTCACTCGACAGCTGCTACGGTGTGACCGGGTGGCGACGCAGCGACACCGCCGAAAGCCTGTTGACCCGGGCCGGCGTGGCCCTGTCGCAGGCGCGGACGGAACAGCCCCCACACGCCATCGCCCTGTAGGCAGGACGCTTTCTTGGCCCATCCCCACCACCACGACCGCGCCGGGGCAACCCAGGGAGGCGAACCCGATCCGGATTCACGTGTTGTCAGGGCCGATTTCGGCGCCGGGAAGAAACCCAAATTCGAGATCGACGCGCTGGAACTGCGGGCCGTCAAGCGCCGCTTTGTGGCGCTGAACAGCGACCGTCTGCGCCGCGTGCAGGGTTCACTGGAACCCCGTCGGCGGGTATTCATCCAGTTACTGCCGCTGCTTTTTCATATCAACCACCCGATGCTTCCCGGCTACCTGTCCAACAAGGTACCCTGCGGGGTCTCGGACTATGCCCCCGGGAAACGCTGTATTCAGGCGGCGCGAAAACTGGCGAGAAGCTTCAGTTACCAGCGCCGTGCGCAGGCGCGCTACTCAATACACGCGCTCTACCTGATGGGCAGTACAGGCACCATCGCCTACTCGAAAAGCAGCGACTTCGATATCTGGATCTGCCACCGCCCGGGCATGCCCGACGAAGACCTTCTCGCGTTGCGGGAAAAGGCGGACAGCATCAAGAGCTGGGCGGAATCGCTCGGGCTCGAAGTACACTTTTTTCTCATGGACGATGGCTCTTTTCGGGAGCGTGAACACCAGCGGCTGTCCAATGAAAATGCCGGCAGCTCGCAACACCATCTGCTACTCGATGAATTCTATCGCACCGGACTGCTGGTGGCGGGACGCTTCCCTGTATGGTGGCTCGTACCCCCGGCTTTCGAACAATATTATGACGAGTTCGTCGACAAGCTCGTTCTGAACCGTTTTATCAAGGCCAGCGACATTGTCGACTTCGGTGGCCTGTCGCACCTGCCCAGCGAGGAATTCTTCGGCGCCACCTTGTGGCAGCTCTACAAGGCGGTGGATTCGCCCTACAAATCCATTCTGAAGATCCTGCTGATGGAAGCCTACGCCAACCAGTATCCGGACATCGAAATACTGGCGATGCGCTTCAAGAAATCAGTGCATGCCGGCAACGTGCAACTGGACCAGCTGGACCCTTACGTCATGATGTGCAATACGGTGGAGGAATACCTGTTCTCGCGCAAGGAAATGGAACGCCTCGATCTCGCCAGACGCTGCTTCTATTTCAAGGTCAACGAGCCCATGAGCAGGCCTGACGCCGGCCGCGAACAGTCCTGGCGCCGGGCCGCTATCCGTCAGCTGGTCGAAACCTGGGGCTGGAGTCATGGCAAACTGGCGTCGCTGGATCAGCGCGCTCAGTGGAAGATAAAACGGGTGCTCGAAGAGCGACGTATGCTGGTCGACGAATTGACCCACAGTTACCGCGCGCTGTCGCAGTTCGGCCGCGAGCAGAACAGCGAAGTCTCGATACGCTCGCACGACCTCAACCTGCTCGGCCGCAAACTCTACGTGGCCTTTGAGCGAAAGGCCGGCAAGGTGGAAATGATCAACCCCGGCGTATCCAGGGATCTTTCCGAAGAACGCCTTTCTCTGCACCGCGTGGAAGAACAGGAACAGCACGGCTGGGCGATCTACCGCGGTACCGTCATGCAGCGCGATACCACCGGGCACACGCCCCTCAAACGTACCGCCGGCCTGCTCGAACTGCTCGCCTGGTGCCATTTCAACGGTCTGATCAATCGCAATCCCTCGACGATCAGTATTCAGCCGCCGGACGCCTGCCTTACACAATGGGAACTGCGCTGTGTGCTGGACTGCCTGCAGCAGATGTTTCCACGCGGCCGGACGCCCGAAAGTGACATGCAGGCCCTCGCAGAACAGGCAACCGTGCGCGAAGCGGGCCTGTTTATCAATCTGGCACGCGACCCGATGTCGAAACTTACCCGCAACGGCATGCAACTGGTCAGCGAACGCATCGACCCCCTGAGCTATGGCGGCCAGTGGGAAAACCTCGCGGTCAGTTTTGAAATGCTTAACGTAACGTCCTGGGGCGAAGTGTTGACGTTCCGCTACACCGGTCGTACCGCCCTGCTCGACTGTCTGTGTGACTATTTCGCCTGGTCTCCCGTCAGTTCGGGCGCGATACCGCCGCCTGTACCCTGTTTCAGCTTTTCGTCATCGCGCGGCGCGATTATTGCGCGACGCCTGGAAGAGCTGATCAGCGAGTCTGTCGATTTTTTCTATCGCAACTACTGGCGACGTCATGCGCGTTACGCCTTGCGTATCGGTCAGCACTATTATGTCCTGCAGTGCGAACACGACGTACCCCGCTACCGTGAATTCGATTCCCCGCAGGCGCTGCTCAACCATCTTTCCAGGGCGCAGGCCGCATTCAGCCCGATCCGAATCGACAGCCAGACGTTGGACGGCTCTCCGCTGGAGCTGATATTCGAGCGCAACCGGGAAGGTGTCGTGCAGCTGTTTTTCCAGGTTCAGGGGCCGCGCGCGCATGTTTATATCCTCGACGAGCGCGGTTCACTGTTTCATCAGTGTGTGGCGTTCCACAACCGTCAGACGTTGCTCGGACAGTTCCAGCAGTTTCTCGACGCCGTTCGCTATCGACTGCGTAACATGAGCATGCCCAACAGTCTGACTGACGATGCCGATTTTCAGTATTACCAGGTGACGCGCGACGCGCAGGACCAGCACAAACTCGAAACGCTCAAGCCGATGGGGAGCCCCGGAAAGGCCGGATTCATGGATGTGCAGGTTATCGGCGATCTGGACGATGACCGCCACGGTTCGTTCAGCATTTTTTGTGGCGAGCGGGAGTTTTCGGCGCTGGAATTCGGTGACGGCCTGTTCCAGGAGGTTGCCCGACACATCACGCACAGGCGCAGCAGCGGCAGCAGCTACCCGATTTACATTACCGACATCGATGTCAATGCCGCCATGCTTGGCAGCGACAAAACCGACGGCGTACAAACGATACACTTCCTTAGCTACAAGAAGCGCATCGAAAGCCTGCTCAACGAAGCGCTGCAGAACCTTAAGAGCGACTAAACATCAGTCAGCATTGCGTACTCGTTCCATGATCTTGTTGATATCGGCATCCCAGCGGTCGAATCTTTCACGCAGCGTCGGGCTTTTGTAGAAAGGCCGCAAGTGCTGGAAGCTGGAAGACAACAACAGGGTTTCATCACCCTCGGCGAAGATAGCGATTTTCAAAGGCAGATAAGGTATCAGTTCAGGATACTGGTCGCTTACCGCGCGCACATCGTCAAGCTTGCCGAAAAATACAATCCGGTATTTATCGGTCTTGAAACCGGATTTCGTCAAACCGATATCAACCCGCTGCACCCGGGACACCTCGTAGCCCTCGGCCTTTATGGTTTGTTGCAGTAGTGACATAGTCTCGGGAAATGCCAGCGAACTGCGTACCATGTAGAGATCCTGTGCGCTGACGGTTCCGCAAACCGTGAGCAACAAGGCGATAAACAACTGCTTCATAGCGTGGCCTCCTCCATGATGTCGGAGTACAGGTCGTGCATTTTCTGACAGGCCTTGTCGAGTTCAGTGTTGTTGAACAGGTGACTGAGATTCTTCGGATTGATGCTCATTACCACGACACCGTGTTCGGTCTCGAGCACCGTCACCCGGCACGGCAGGAACAGGCCAACGCGCGGGTCGATGGCCAGCGCATTGTTGAGAAACCCGAAGTC
>JAJDOI010000161.1 GCA_022340245.1 Thiogranum sp. | reverse complement strand
CGGAAGATCCCCCCGTGCCTGCAGGGATTGAACGGCGGCGCATAGTAGCTGGGAAAGGAGCGGTTTCATCGACTTCAGGTTTCTGGCAAAGGCGTCTATTATCCTCGCTGGTGTCCCGTATTCAACATCTTCCACCGGTGGAGGTTCGATGCAAACAACCGAGACAGTCGCGTTCCTGCTGTTGTCACTTGCGGCCACCGCCGCCCACGCGGGCGGCTGGTACATCGGGGCGTCGGCCGGCGTGGTGGCCACCGATACCGGCGGCTTCGATGACACGACCAACGCCGGTGTGCTGCTGGGCTACGATGTCTATACCCGGGACATTTTTGCGGTGTCGCTGGAGGGCGAAGCCACCACCAGCGTAGCTGACGGCGATGTCAGTATCAACGGGTTCGACGGCGACTGGAACATCGATACCCAGGCCGCTTACGTGGCCGCCCGTCTGGGCGACCGTTTCTACATCAAGGTGCGCTACGGTGTCCTGCGGGAAGACGTATCCGTCAACGTGGCCGGCTTTTCGCAGAGCGATTCCGATACCGGAGGCTCCTGGGGTGCCGCGCTGGGCTGGATGGTCACGCCTCAGTGGGGTCTGCAGCTGGACGGGACCCTGGTGGACGCCGGCACGACCTATTGGAACGCCGGCCTCAAGTACCATTTTCAATAAGTATCCATCGGGTCGACATCAATCGACCAGCGCACCCGGCGCGCGGCCTTGAGGCTATCGAGGCACGGTATCCAGGCAGTGAGCAGACGCTGCAGGGCTGCACGCTGCGCCGTCTGTACCAGCAACTGCGCGCGGTAGCGGCCCGCACGGCGCTCCATGGGTGCGGTTACCGGGCCCCACAATTGCACGCTGTCGTCGCGCAGGCTCTCGGCCAGCGCGCAGGCCTCCTCCAGAAATGTCCTCGGGTGTTGCGCAGCGGCGGCTTCCGCGCGCAGCAGGGCCATGCTGGCATATGGCGGCAGCATGGCTTCGCGCCGTTCCTGCAGGGCGGCGGTGGCGAAGGCAGGGTAACCCTCTGCCACCAGCTGCAGTAACAGCGGATGGTCCGGGTGGTGGGTCTGGATCAGCACCTCGCCGGGCTTGTCGGAGCGACCCGCCCGCCCGGCCACCTGGATGATCATTTGTGCCATGCGTTCGCTGGCGCGGAAATCGGTACTGAACAGGCCCTGGTCGGCATCGAGTATCGCCACCAGGGTGACGCCGGGAAAATGATGCCCCTTGGCCAGCATCTGTGTGCCAAGCAGAATGCGCGCCTGCCCGCTCTGCGCGGCGTCGAGCGCGTTCTCGAGCGCCCCTTTGCGGCGGGTGGTGTCCCGGTCGATACGTAATACCGTCTGTCCGGCAAAGTGCTCGCCGAGCGCCTGCTCGACCCGTTCGGTGCCTTCGCCGATCCCCAGTAGTTCGCTGCTGCCACAGGCCGGGCAAAACCGGTCCACCGGCCGCTGGCTGCCACAGTGGTGGCAGCGCAGTTCCCCGCGCCGCCGGTGCACCGTCATGCGCGCATCGCAGCGCCGGCACTCGGCGACCCAGCCGCAGGCGTGGCACAGCAGCACCGGTGCATAGCCGCGGCGGTTGAGAAACACCAGGATCTGGCCGTCGTTGTGCAGGTGCCTGTGCATGGTCTGCAGCAGCGCGTCACTGAGCAGACCGTGCATGGTCTGGCCGCGCAGGTCCAGCAGCCGCATGTGCGGCGGCAGCGCATTACCGGCGCGTTGCGCCAGGGCGAGGTGCTGGTAACGACCCTGCTGAACGTTATACAGACTTTCCAGCGATGGTGTCGCCGAACCCAGAAGTATGGGGATATCCAGCTGGTGTGCGCGCCAGACGGCGAGGTCCCGGGCTGAATAACGCAAGCCGTCCTGCTGCTTGAACGATCCGTCGTGTTCCTCGTCAACGATAATCAGCCCCGGGTTCTTCAGCGGCGTGAAAATCGCCGAACGCGTGCCCAGTATCAGGCAGGCTTGTCCGTTGGCGGCCTGCCGCCAGGCGAGCAACCGCTGCGCATCGCCGAGACCGGAGTGGAGCACGCAGATGCTCAGCTGGAAACGGCTGCGGAAGCGATCGACAAGCTGCGGGGTGAGCCCGATCTCCGGCACCAGCACCAGTACCTGCCGGCCGCTCTCCAGCAGCGGCGCAATCAACTGCAGGTAAACCTCGGTCTTGCCGCTGCCGGTTACGCCTTCGAGCAGAAAACAGCGGAACTGGTCGCCCGCTTCGCGCACGCTGTCGATGGCGTGTTGCTGCGCTTTGGTCAGCTGCAGCCCATGGGGAACAGCCGCCGGTGTGCGTGCGGGCGCACCGGGCTCGACCGCGACCTCAAGGATCCAGTCCTTGGACTGCAGCGCCTTCAGGACCGAGAGCGGCACGGGCAGCGCTTCGCGCGCCACGCCCTGCGGGTGGGACTGCAGGGCTTCAAGCACCTCGGCCTGGCGCGCGGCGCGCGCCAACCGGGCCGGCGACTGTTCGCGCCCGAGTTCCGTGAGTCGCCAGACGGTGGCGTTGTCGCCGGCAACCGGTTTTGTTTTGCGCAGCGCAACCGGTAAAGCGGTGGCCAGGGCCTCGCCGATCGGGTGTTGGTAATAGCGCGCCGCCCAGCGCAGCAATTGCAGCAGTTCAGGATCAAACACCGGCTCGGCGTCCAGTATTTCGCTTACCGCTTTCAGCTTGCCGGGCGCCAGGTCGCTGTGCTGCCGGGTGCCAAGCACCATGCCCACCAGCTGCTGGCGGCCGAACGGCACCAGCACCCGGGTGCCCGGCGGTGGGGCAGCCGCCACCGCGGGCGGCAGTCTGTAGTCGAAACTGCGGTACAGCGGCGACGGTACCGCGACTTCGACGATGATCGGGGCGGCGCTCACGACAGAACAACTATTGGTTTATTAATCAATCTGTTATCGATTATGATGCTGCGCGGGTCTGGCATGGCGCACTTATGGTAACAGGATAAAACGCGAAACGACCCGTGTCTGTGTCAACCGTTGCCCGGGCTGCGCGTTGAAAGGGGTGTAAGCAGCAGAAATACACTTCGACAACCTGCAAGGGGGAATAGCTATGAATAAACAGATGCTGATTGCGACGCTGACCGCGGGCCTGCTGTGGGGCAACGCAGCCGTACGCGCCGAAGGACAGGCTGAGCACATCGATCGCTACCTCGATCACAAGGGCGATCGTATCGAAAACCACCTCGACCGCAAGGGTGACCGTATCGACCGTCGGCTGGACCGTAAAGGTGACCAGATTGATCGCCACCTGGACCGGGCATCGGCGCACGCCGCCGGCAATGGCAACGATGCGCTCGCCGAAAGGCTGGATCGTAAGGGTGACCGCATCAATGGTCATCTCGATGTGAAAGGTGACCGTATTGACCGCCATCTGGACCGAAAAGGGCAACGTGCCGACCGGTACCTGGATCGCAGGGGTAACCAGGTACCGCGGTATGCGAATGGGTACGTACGGCGCTAGACTTTGGCCCGCACACTTTTTTGCACCGCCTCAAGGAGTCGACCCTGGAACGCGCGCACGCTCTGGACCGCTTTCTGGCCGGTATAGAACGGCGTGCGTTCCGTATGGCCGAATTCGCGACTGGCAATCGGGACGATGCCCTCGACCTGGTACAGGAGGCTATGATGAAACTCGCGACCAGCTATGGCCATCGCAGCGAACAGGAGTGGGCGCCCCTGTTCCACCGGATTCTGCACAGTCGGATCAACGATTGGCACCGCCGGTCCAGGGTGCGCAACCGCTTTCGGGCGTGGCTTGGTGGCGGGAAACACGCCGATGAAGGCGACGCGCCGGTTGACCCGATGCAAACGGCCGTCGACAGACGGCAGCCGGACAGCGTCAGGCAGCTGCAGCAGGCCGACGCCATGACGACTCTGCATGCCGGCTTGCGCAGCCTGCCGCTGCGCCAGCAGCAGGCCTTTCTGCTACGCAGCTGGGAAGGGCTCGATGTTGCCGATACCGCGTTGGCCATGGGCTGCAGCGAGGGCAGCGTGAAGACCCACTATTCAAGGGCCGTGCACAGACTGCGCGACCTGCTCGGAGAGCACTGGCCATGAGCACGGACACCAACAAGGCGTTTGTCGAAAAAATCAGGCAGCAGCTTGAGCAGCACGCCGGCACGGTGGACGACGCCACCACGGCGCGCCTGGCGGCAGCGCGCAAGGGTGCATTGGCCCGGCAAGCACGGCCAGCGCGCCACTGGTTACCGCTGACAGGACTGGCGGCCGCGGCCGCGGTGCTGCTGGCGGTGTTGCTGGTGCACCAGACACCCGCGCCGGATCGTGGCTGGGACCCGTTACTGGCACAGGACGATATCGACCTTATCGAGGAGCTGGATTTTTATGCCTGGCTGGAAGCGACACAGTCGAACAGCTAGTACCGTGCTGGCCCTGATAGCGGGCGCGGCGGCGCAGGCGGCCGATTCGCCGCCAGGTCAGCCGATACCGGCACAATCGGCTTTACCCGAGGCCTTCCTGGAATTTCTCGGTGGGTGGTCAGATCAACAGGGCAAATGGCAGGATCCGCTGGAATTCGACGATCCGAAGTGGCCGTTGCTCGACAACGATGTGGAGTGGCATGATGAAAAACGCTGAGTTGATGCGGGCCGTCCTGCTGGCGGTTACCGTCGTGACGGCGTACCCGCTATGGGCCGGCGGGGTTGCGTGGGATGACCTCACTACGCAGCAGCAGCAGGTGCTGGCGCCGCTCAGGAACAGCTGGGATCAGTTGTCCGCCGAGCGCCAGGAAAAACTACGACGTGGCGCAGACCATTGGGACAGCATGAGCCCGGAGCACCGCGACCAGGCCAGGCAGCGCTTCGAACGCTGGCAGTCGATGACGCCCGAGCAACGCGAAAAGTTACGTCAGCGCTACGAGCGTTTCAAACAGCTCCCGCCGGAACAGCAGGAACGCCTGCGCCAGCGTCGCGAGTGGTTCCGCCAGCTGCCGGAGGACAAACGCAAGGCATTGCGCGAAAAATGGCAGAACATGACCCCCGAGGATCGCGCGGCGTTCCGGGAGAAACAACGCCAGCGCTGGCGAGACATGTCACCGGCGCAGCGGGAGACGCTGAAACAGCGCTGGCAGCAACCGCAAAAGCCGTAGCTACGGCGGCGTCTAGAGCTGCTTGACCTCGGCAATCAGCTTGCTTGCGACCTCCTGGCCGTCGCCGTAGAGCATACGGGTGTTGTCCAGGAAGAACAGGCCGTTTTCGACACCGGAAAACCCCTTGCCCTTGCCGCGTTTGACGACAATGACATTCCTGGCCTTGTCCGCATCCAGGATAGGCATGCCGTAGATCGGGCTGTCCGGGTTGCTGCGCGCGACCGGGTTGACCACATCGTTGGCACCGATGACAAGCGCGACGTCGGCCTGGGGAAACTCGTTGTTGATTTCTTCGAGGTCGTAGATCTTGTCATAGGGCACGCCGGCCTCGGCCAGCAGCACGTTCATATGGCCGGGCATGCGCCCGGCAACCGGGTGAATGGCGAACTTGACGGTGACATCGCGGCTTTCCAGCAACTGGGCGAACTCCCAGACCTTGTGCTGCGCCTGGGCGACGGCCATACCGTAACCGGGCACGATAATGACCTTCCCGGCATAAGCCATCATCACCGCGGCGTCGGTCGCATCGATCTCTTTCATGGCGCCCTCGGGACCGGCTTCGGCGGTGGCGCCGGCACCGGAACCGAAACCCGAGAACAGCACGTTCGCCAGCGAGCGGTTCATGGCTTTGGCCATTAACTGGGTGAGCAGCGTACCGGCCGAACCGACCACGGTACCGGCGATGATCATGGCGGCGTTGCTCAGGACGAAGCCCTCGAAGGCCACCGCGAGTCCGGTCAGGGCGTTGTACAGGGAAATGACCACCGGCATGTCCGCGCCGCCGATCGGCAGGGTCATCATCACGCCGAATACCAGTGCCAGGGTGAAGAATGCCAGGATGGCCGTGCCGCCTGGATGGTCCGCGCCCATCAGCATCAGGCCGAATACCAGCGCGCCGCCGAATACCAGCAGGTTCAGTACCTGCTGGGCTTTGAACACCAGCGATCTTTTCATGATGCCCTGCAGCTTGGCGAAAGCCACCATGGAGCCCGAAAACGCGACCGAACCGATCAGTGCGCCGACGACGGCCAGTATCTGGAAAGTCGACGAATGGAACTCGCCGCGCAGTAACTCGACCGCGGCAATGGCCGCCGCGGCGCCGCCACCCATGCCATTGTAGATAGCGATCATTTGCGGCATGTCGGTCATGGCGACCTTTTTTCCGGTGTACCAGGCCAGGCCGCCGCCGATCAACAGCGCCAGCGTCATCCAGACATAGTTCTGCATACCCGGCCAGAAGAAGGTAATCAGCGTCGCCACCACCATGCCGGCGCCGGCCCAGAGGATACCGCCGCGCGCGGTTACCGGCGAACTCATGCGTTTGAGGCCAAGAATAAACAGCGCGGCTGCGACCAAATAACTGAGCTGGATAAGGGCACCCATTTACTTGGCCCCCTTGCTGCTTTTGAACATTTCCAGCATGCGCTCGGTCACCACGTAGCCGCCGACGGCGTTGCCCGCGGCGAGCATGACACCGATGAATCCGATGATTTTCTCCATGCCGGTATCGGCGTGCCCCATGGCCACCATGGCGCCCACCAGCACGATGCCGTGAACGAAGTTGGAACCGGACATCAGCGGTGTGTGCAGGATGACCGGCACGCGGGAGATGACTTCGTAACCGGTGAAGCCGGCAAGCATGAAGATATACAGTGCCGTGAAACCTTCGATCATGAGGTTTTTCCTTCTACGAGCTCGCGGGTCGGTGCGTGTTTTATCTCGCCGTCGCGTGTCAGCGTGCTGTCTGCAATGACTTCATCGTCCCAGTCGGGCTTGAATTCGCCGTCCTTGATCATCGGGGCGAGGAAATTCAGCAGGTTCTTGGCGTACATCTCCGAGGCGTGCACCGGCAGCTCGCTGGGGACGTTCAGCGGACCATAAACGATGGTTGCGCCGTGGACGATCTGCCGGCCGGGTTCGGTGACTTCGCAGTTGCCGCCGCCCTCGGCCGCCAGATCGACGATGACAGCGCCGGGTTTCATCTGCTCGACCACGGCTTTGGAGATAATCTTCGGAGAGGGCCTGCCGGGAATTGATGCGGTAGTGATCACCACGTCAGCGGCAACGATGTGCTTTTCGAGCACGTCCTGCTGTTGCTGTTTTTCTTCCGCGGTCAGTTCGCGGGCATAGCCGCCACTGCCTTCGGCGGACACACCGGTATCGACAAATTTTGCGCCCAGCGACTCCACCTGCTCACGGGTCGCGCCACGTACATCGTAACCTTCCACCATGGCGCCCAGACGCCGTGCGGTGGCGATGGCCTGCAGGCCCGCGACTCCCGCGCCAATGACCAGAACCTTGGCGGGCCGGATCGTGCCGGCGGCAGTGGTCAGCATGGGAAAGAAGCCGCCGAACCGGTCGGCAGCCATCAGCGCGGCTTTGTAGCCGGCGACCGCCGCCTGCGAGGACAGCACGTCCATGCCCTGGGCGCGCGAAATACGCGGCACCAGCTCCATGGCGAAACTGAGGGCGCCACGGTCGCGGAGCTTTGCGACCCGCTCCGGATACCGGTGCGGCAGCATCATGCTGGCCAACACGGCGCCGTCCTTCAGCTGCCCGATTTCGTCTTCCGTAGGCGGCTGTACCTTAACCACGAGGTCAGCCTGCCGGTACAGCTCGGCGGCGGAGTCGACAATGGTGGCGCTGGTATAGGCGGCGTCGGGGAAGTAACTGCCGTCACCTGCACCGCTTTCCACCAGCACCTCTATACCGAGCTTGCTGAAGCGCTCGGCGACCGCCGGCACGATAGCCACCCGGCGTTCGCCGTCCTGTGTTTCTTTGGGGACGCCCAGACGTATCGGCATCGCTATCTCCCGTGCAGCCGCGGGGCACCCCGCCACTGGAACATGTCGCTTAAATTCAAGGTTTTCTGTTCGTTTGCCGTCTGCCCGGCAAATTCTACCCGGGCCAGGCGTCAGCAGCGGCAAAGCCCGGGATGATACTGGATTAGGGCGGTTGATGAAACGCTCCGGTCGGGGTGACAAAAGCGTGAATTCTGGTGTCTAACCGTTTACATGTTAGGGAATTTCTGGGATAACTAGGCAAACCCTGATTCGGGAGGTAAGTGTGTACGATCTGCGTCACCAGGTGCTGAGAACCGACGCGTCGGGCATGCCGCTGGAGTGGGTCAATTACCAGGATGCAGTGCGGTTATATCACCTGGGGCAAGTGGCTTACGGTTGCGGCAGTCTGTTGTATCGCGTGCACGGTGGTATCTGTGCGCGTACCGGCCGCCAGAGTTATATCGATGTCAATTCGATTATCGCTACCTACGGCAGCAACAAGGTACTGACCAAAGCGCGCAACCGCTATGTGCCACCGCTGAATAATCCGGCGCTGTTCAAGCGTGACGCCTACCTGTGCATGTACTGCGGTGAGCGTTTTCCCGAGCGTGAACTCTCGCGCGACCATGTAACCCCTATCAGCCAGCATGGCCGCGATATCTGGACCAATGTGGTAACTGCCTGTCGCCGCTGCAATAACCACAAGGCCGGCCGGCGTCCGGAAGAAGCGGGCATGGAGCTGTTGGCCGTACCATTCAAGCCGACCCACGCCGAATACATCTACCTGCAAGGCAAGCGCGTGCTTGCTGACCAGATGGAGTTCCTGCGCGCGCACTTCCCTCGGAGCAGCCCGATTCACGATCGACTGAGAATGTAGTTGTTTGCCGGGGTGCGCGGCACCTTTACCGGGTTTGCATTCTATGGATATTTGGCAGGAAATCGAACAATCCCTGAGCGCGACACTGGGTGGCAATGTGTGCCTTAAGTCACCCCGTGGGGTGGGCGGCGGCAGCATCAATCAGGCTTACCGGGTTGAATCCAGCCAGGGGCCGTTCTTCATCAAGCTCAATAGCGCGGATGCTCTGGACATGTTCGCCGCCGAAGCCGAGGGCCTGGAAGAGCTGGAGCAGGCCGAATCTCTGCGTATCCCGCGGCCGTTGAGCTGGGGGGTTGCGGGACAGCAGGCGTTTCTGGCGCTCGAATACCTGGAACTGGGTGGTTCCGGTTCTGCGGCAGCACTGGGCGAAGGGCTCGCGGCCCTGCACCGCGTCACTGCCGACCAGTTTGGCTGGTACCGAGATAATACGATCGGCTCGACCCCTCAGCCCAACCGCCGCGCCAGCGACTGGCGGGCGTTCTGGTCGGAGCACCGGCTCGGCTTTCAGTTGCAGCTCGCGGCCTCGCGCGGCGCGGGGGCGCGCCTCCAGGAGCGTGGCGAGCGCCTGATCGATGCCTTGCCTGCGCTGATGGACGGTCGCGAGCCGGAAGCATCCCTGTTACACGGCGATCTCTGGTCCGGAAACTACGCCTACACGCGAGCCGGCGAGCCGAGCATTTTCGACCCCGCGGTGTACTACGGTGACCGCGAGACCGACCTGGCCATGACCGAGTTGTTCGGGGGGTTCAGCCGTGAGTTCTATGCCGCTTATCAGCACGCCTGGCCCCTGGATAGCGGTTATAAAACCCGCAAGAAGCTCTACAACCTGTATCACGTGCTGAATCACTTCAACCTGTTCGGCGGCGGCTACCTGTCGCAGGCTCAGGGGTTCATCGAAACCCTGTTGAGCGAGGTCAAAGGCTAGATAAGACGGCGACGTCAAACAGACCGTCCATCCCCGAAATCTCATGCCATAAGCAGAGGTCCGGGGTGTGGTAGTGCCTCGACGGCTTAGGACGCGAGCGCATGCACCGAAAACCCTCTCCCGGCAACGCATGGCTTCGGGATTCAATGTAAATTTGGTGTGTATTGTAAATTCAGGGGGCGATCTAAACAGCGGTTTGTGCGGCGCCGCACGGCTTTGAGGTCTAACGCAAATTTTGGGGTCTGATGAAAGCGAGG
>JAJDOI010000104.1 GCA_022340245.1 Thiogranum sp. | reverse complement strand
GCTTCGGCGTATTTCTTGCCCGTCTTGTGACACGTGCTGCAGGCCGCCGATGCATGCGCGCCTTCAAGGGGGAAGTCGGTTTTCCCGTGCTTGAATGACAGTGGGTCGAGATGGACGATGTCGGCGTTACGACCGAGGTGTTCGTCATGACAACTCTTGCAGGTGGTTGTGGCGATATCCGGCAGGCGACCATGGTAGCCGCAGCGGGTGCTGATGTCCTTGTTGATAGGCTTGTGGCAGTCCAGACACAGTTGAGTCTGGGTACCCTTGCGGAAACGCACGTGGCAGCTGGAACACTCTGATTCCAGTTTGGCGTGGCCCTGGATGACCTCGCCGGGCATAAGCAGCGTTTCGATACCCGCGCCGTGCACGGGCACGCTGGTTGCCGGTATGAGTATCGTCATTGCCATCATTACTATCCGTTTCAACTTGTCCATGTGTACAGATCATCGCTTGGCTAGTACATATGCACCGCAACGACATGCACGATGCCGGAAACAATCAGTATCAGGAACAAGGGGAAATGCAGGTGGTGCCAGAGGGAAAACAATCTCTCGTAAAAGTGAAACTCTGCGATCTTGCGGATGATTGCCAGGCGTGCGCCGACATGGCGCAAAACCGGGCGGCGGTCGCCTGCGCTCAGGGATCGCGGTGCGCGTAACCAGAGGGACAGGTATAACGACCAGGTACGGATGCCCAGCGAAACAAGGGTTGCGAAGCTGGCAAGAAACCCGGCCGAGTGGTTTCGGCATTGCTGCTCGAACAAGGCGATGCGTACAGCGGCGCCGGGGTAGTTTCCGATCACTGCCCGCAGGGATTCACCGAGCAGGGCTGAATGGCGCAGCAGTTCGTCGAGCGTGGCCTTGCGGCCGTAGAGTCCGTGATGGATCTTGGTGTAGAAATAACGACCTACAAGGCCGCTGCTGGCCACAGCAAGCATGCAGAACAGTGCCACGTTGCTGTTCAATGAGCCGAGCTGAAAGCCGCTGTGGAACAGAATGCACACCGGGCCGACAATGCCGAAGAGCATGTGGGTGCGGAACCAGTACTTGATCGGTCCGAGATGCCGCATGACACGCAGGTGCTTTCTCAAGGGATACAGCAGGAGCAGCAGCATCAATGTGCCGCCCACGATACCGAGCGCGTAGCCCAGGCCGGATTCCGGGGTCAGGGGCTGGGCGATGCGGTTGTGCCACCCAAGGTAGATGACGTAGAGCACCAGCAGGTACGACAGCAGCACCAGGAATCCCCGGGTCCGCGGCCGGTAGAGGTTGACCAGCGGCGCCCAACGCTCGTTCGGGGCATCGCGGCCCCCTTGGGGGACGTCAACAGTCAGTTCGGCTGGGTAGGAAGCCATGTTAGATGGTCGCTCAGTCGCTCAAGAAAATAGTGCATCGGTAATCGTCGTCATTAACGGTCGCCCGGATTGTTGCTTTACCTTGGGGCCACATACTGCGTACCATGTCACAAATTTATGGGAAATAAATACCAAAAGGCAAGTTTAATGCCAGGTCAAATCGGGCTGTTGCTGCGACAATGTCGTGTGCGGAAACTCGTAAATCATTGATATAAAATATTATTGTGCGGTGCTGGGAGTAGACCGATCCGTCAAAACCGGATGCAACGTTGACAGTCGGCGATAGACCAAATTCCTGGCGGACAGCGGGGTTTCCCCGGTTGTGACCGGATTGGTAACGGTTCCCCGTCGCCGGGTGGCAACAGCGGCAGCCGGTCAGCTCGGGTAACGTTGGGCCCCAGCCGGGAACCGGGCGGCTGCGCGCAACCTGGTATGTCTTGCGCTGCGTGCCGGGGGCGCGCTGTGACCGTTTTCACAACTTGCGCGGCATTAATCGGCATATCTTCAGGAATCGGGCGGGACGCGCCGATGACCCGTTATTCAGGTCCGCCGGGCCAGAAAAGGAACGTCCGCTTTATGAAGCTCAATTTACTGATTTACCTGGTGCCACTGTTGCTGATGGTCGTCTGGAGCGCGCGGCGCCAACGGGGGGAGCATGCCGCCAGTCTGGCGACACTGCGCGACAACGAGCAGGCCGGCCTCGTTGAGCCGCCGTCGCTGCACCCGCTGATCGACGAGCTGAAATGTATGGGCTGCGGCTCCTGCGTCAGCGCCTGTCCGGAAGGCGACGTGCTGGGCCTGGTTACGGGCAAGGCGCGGCTGATCAATCCCACTCACTGCATCGGTCACAGCGCCTGCAAGGCCGCGTGCCCGTTCGACGCCATTACGCTGGTCTTCGGCAGTGAAAACCGGGGCGTGGACATACCCACGGTCAAGCCCAACTTCGAAACCAACCTGGCGGGTATTTTCATCGCCGGTGAGCTCGGCGGCATGGGACTGATTCGCAACGCCGTCGAGCAGGGGCGCCAGGCGGTGGAAAATATCAGCCGACATCCCGCAGTGGGCACTTCACCCGACGGTCTGCTCGATGTGGTGATTGTCGGCGCGGGTCCGGCGGGTTTCTCGGCTTCACTGGGTGCCATGGAACGCGGGCTGAAGGCCGTTACCATCGAACAGGAAACTCTGGGCGGCACTGTCGCCCATTTCCCGCGGGGGAAACTGGTCATGACGGCCCCGGTAAAGTTGCCGGTCGTAGGTTCGGTGACATTCACCGAAACAACCAAGGAGGCACTTCTGGGGTTCTGGCGGGATGTCGAGCAAAAGACAGGCGTGAAAATCAATTACCAGGAACGCCTGGAGGATATCGTGCCCAGAGACGGCAACTACCTGGTGAAAACATCGAAGCACGTGTACCGCACGCGTACCGTGTTGTTGTCGATCGGGCGCCGCGGGACACCGAGAAAGCTGGGTGTGCCGGGCGAAGAACTCCCCAAGGTGGTTTACCGGCTGATCGACGCGGAGCAGTATGCCGGGCGTCGGGTGCTGGTGGTGGGCGGTGGTGACAGCGCACTGGAGGCGGCCACCAGTATCGCCGAACAGGCCGGCGCGGAAGTGACACTGTCGTATCGTTCCGGGGCGTTTTCGCGCGCCAAGGAAAAGAACCGCCGCAAGGTTGAACAGGCCGAAGCCGCGGGGCGCCTGAAAGTGCTGTTCAAGTCCAATGTCACAGAGATCGCCGAGCAGCAGGTGCTGCTGGATCAGGACGGCACGGCGTTGCAGTTGCCCAACGATGCCGTGATCGTTTCCGCCGGCGGCGTTCTGCCCACGCCGTTTCTGCAGAAGATCGGTATCGAAGTGGAGACCAAGTATGGTACGGCTTGACTTCAGGTGGTTGCGCTATCTGTCGCTTGTTCTGACGGTGACGTTGTGCACGAGCGTCTCCGCCGACGATTACACTGACGCCCAGTACGCCATCCGCAGTCACGATTACCAGCGGGCCTTTGCGCTGCTGGACAAGCTTGCCCGGGCGGGGCACGCGGATGCACAGTATCAGCTTGCAGCCATGTATCGCGCCGGGCGTGGCGTGGGAAAGGACCATGACAAAGCGGCCGCCTGGTACCGCAAGGCGGCGGAGCAGGGACACGCCAAGGCACAATACAACCTCGGCGTGATGTACGAAAACGGTTGGGGTGTTGCGCGGGATCCCGTGCAGGCGATGCACTGGTACAAACTGGCCGCCGACCAGGGGCACAAAATGGCTGTAGCGAAGCTCGACAGCACCGGGGACAGTGCGTCGTCCGGGGGGGGCGACAACAGCAAGCAGGAAGACACAGACCAGTTGCACCGCGCCGCCCTGAAGGGCGATACGGAGCATGTGCGGCGGCTGCTCGACCGCGGTGTTCCGGTCGATGCACTTGACCGGTATCAGGCAACCGCCCTGATCATTGCCGCCGAACATGGGCACAGCGGGACTGTCGAGTTGCTGCTGAAGTCGGGCGCCAATGTCGGGGCGAAGGACCGCTACGGTGATAGCGCTCTGGTGAAAGCGGCGGCGGCCGGACAGGCTGAGGTGGTGCGGCGTCTACTGCG
>JAJDOI010000073.1 GCA_022340245.1 Thiogranum sp. | reverse complement strand
GGCCAGAATACCGATGCTGGCGAGGATAAGGAGCGTGTTGTCGGGCATCATCCTGATGGGAGGCCGGCGGCCGAAGGTGGCACGCCGCGGCTATTATCCGCGCGCGACGGTGTACAACTCAACCACGCGGCGCACGCCCCGGCAATCCGCGTGGCTCAGTTGGTGGCCAGGTCGTAGCGCAAGGTGCTGAACTTCTCCCCGAACAGCTCGTAGACTTCGTCCACGGTGCGCGGTTTGCAGGTTTTGGGATGGAAAATAGCCTGGTTGCTTTGTGCCGCGGCGGGGAACATATCCACCGCGAACGCGTCCGGCGTGTCGTTCAGCGCCCGCAGGAAGGAAATGGCGCCATCGGGACCGAGGAAGTGGGTGAGATACAGATCGGCCTGCGACGGTGCGCGGTCGAAAGAGCGGGTCAGCTTGCGCACGTTATCCCTCACTGACTCGGCTGCCATCATGGCCGAGACACGGGGGTTCTTTCTCAGCTCCAGCAGGTGCTTGTACACTGGCTTGTCGCGTACCACCGGGCGCCGGTTGCCGTCTCTGTCGATGTAATAGTCGATTTTCGCCGTATACGCCTCCAGCCCGTACCCGTCGCCGTGCGCCTTGACGGTATTCAGCCAGGTTTCGCGGGTGAACTGGTAAAGGCCGGTTGCCGAGGAACCCGTCGCCTCGCTGAGCGGGTCGAAGTCACTCTCTACCGCGGCAAGTTTCATGAGGTAGGAAAACTCTACACCGGTGCGCACGCTGCTCAAGCGGATCGCCGCCAACACGCCGCGGTCGACATTGAAATTGTTCGCATCGTCGCGGGCCAGATCGGCGTAGTTTTTGGTGATTGCAGCCAGCGCGGTACGGCTGGGCGGCTCCTTGAGGTTGGCGCCGGACAGGTATAGCGCCTCGAACTCGCTCAGGGCCTGCTCGGTCCGCGGGCCGTTGAAGCCATCCGCCTTGCCGAGATCGAACCCCAGGGTCAGCAGGTTGGTTTGCAGTTGCTTGACCAGCGGGTCGAAGGTCTGCGCCGCTTGCGCCGGTTGCGGCTCCGCCAACAACAGAGCCGGACCCCACTGCCGGTGACCCGCGCGGTTGAGCTTGGCAAATCGGGTCCGGGGATTCTTCGTCTGCGGCGGCGGTTTTTTCTCCTCAGCGGCTGCGACCGGTGCGCTTTCCAGCGCCTCGAACCGGGCACGCTCATGGCCCTGCGCTTCGTCTTGCGGCGCCGTCTGCACGGTGCTCTGCGCATTCTGGAATGTCGCCACGCTCGCCAGAACCCCGAGCGACAGCACGACACCCGCAGCGGTTGCCACGCGGCTAAATGACCGGCCGGGAGCGGCTGGTTCCGGCGTTGCCGCGACCGGCCGCCGGGCGCTGACCTGGCGCTGCACGCTTTCCAGTTGCGACGTGGTGGTTGCCAGTGAGTTTTCGAGCGTTTTGACCCGCTGACCCGCGGCATCGCGTTGCGCCGCGATATCGTTGAGCTGTCGCCCGAGACTCTCGACCCGCTGCGCCTCGCCGCGGGCAGCATCCCGATCGACTTCCAGGGTGGTGACCTGCTGTCGCAAGGTTTCGACCAGCCGGGCCTGAGCGAGGGCGGCGTCCCGGTCGGAGGTCAATTCGGCGACTCGCTGTTCGAAGTTTTCGACCAGGGCTGCCTGTCGACGCGCGGCATCGCGGTCGGAAGTCAATTCGGTGATTTGGTGTTGGAGCTTTTCGACCAGCGTCGCCTGCCGGCGGGCCGCATCGCGTTCGGAAGCCAGTTCGACAATCTGCTGTTGCAGTTTTTCGATGCGCCTGGCCTGTCGTCGCAGGCCGTCGCATTCGCTGCCGAGCTCACTGACCTGATGCCTGAGGCGCTGCAGTTCGGCGAGGTGTCTGTCTTCACGCGCCCTCGCCAGTTCGCTCGACCACTGGTCGCGCTGCCTGGCGCATTTCACGGCGTGCTCTATTCTGTTGGCTGCTTTTCGCGGCGCTTCATTCTTTGTGTCCACAACGGCTCGACCCCGGGTAGGCAGCTGCACTGGTGCCTACAGCATGATTGAACTGAATCCTGATTGTTAGCGGGGGATCCGTTCCCGGGTTCCATCGTCACCTGGCCGTTGCATCCGGGCAATCTGGCCGGGCGACCGGACTGACGGCCCCTGAAACGACAGAAGCGTTGCCCGAACTCACAACGTCAATTTTACAGCATAAAAGCGATTCTGCCATCCCGTTCACAAAACAAAGCCAAAATGACTGTAAGATTTTTCGACATTTTGAGGATTTTCGGGCAAATCCGGGCGTAGTCTGTGCGCCTGCGTTCACTGGCCGCCGGTGCCCAGGCCGACCAGCGCGGTGCGCAGGGTGCGCAATTTCGCTTTGAGCTTGCGTGCGTTGTCGGGACCGACCCGGATCAGCACCTTCTGCCCGGCCGACAGCGCCTCCAGTTGCGCATCGGCATACTTGTAGAGGACGTGCGGCCGCACCAGCCGCACCGGGCGGTCGATGTCCGGGGTGTCCAGCAGCTGATCGATCACCTCCACCAGCCGGTCGTTGAAATAAGCCGACGCGGGATAGCCCAGGTTTTCGTAGACCTTCTGTAACAGCGGGTAATAATGCCGGTAGATCGCGACCAGCGCGTCGATGTCCAGGTGCTCGATGGCGCTGACGAAAGGCATGTAGCGGGCGAAGTTGCGGGGACTCAGATAAATGCGCTCGTCGTCGCCCTCGCCTTGACGGTCCACCAGCAGCAGCCCCGGTGTCGAGCGGGCCAGCCGGTAGCCGCTGCGTGGAAACTGTTTGCCCGGCAGGTTGTCGACGCTGACCACCAGGCGGCGTATGAGTCCATCGGTGTGGAACAGAACATCCAGCGACTGTGCGCCAAGGACGCGACTGAGGTCGTGCTTCAGGGGGGCATCGCTCGCGTCCAGCGCGGGCAGGGCCGGGGCGGTTTCGACCGGCGCGGGTTCCGTGGCGGGCGGCGTTGCGGGCGGCGATGCGGCCGCGGGCGCGATTGGCGCTTGCTGTTCGGCTTCAGGCGCCGGCGCAACCGGGTAATGCACGGGCGGCGGCTCGGGCGCCGCGGGGGGCGGCGGCGGCTCGACGGCAGCGGGAAGTTCCGGGGCCTGTGGCTGCTCCTGCCGGGGTTGAAGGTACAGCACCACCATTGCACCGAGCAGCACCGCACCCACGCCCAGGGCAATATCTGATTTCTTCATTGGCTAAGGCCCTCCTGCCAGCCGACGCTTTCGCAGGCGTCTATCATCCTCTCCGTGAGACATCGAATCCAGGAATGGTCACCATCAATTTATTTCGTTTTACAAGCAGCCCGTTCGGCCCTTTACTTCGCGGCGCAGGCACCACGCCTGTTTACCACGTTGGACCGACAGGTCCAGGAGACAGCAGATGAAATACTACAGCATGATTTTCGCCAGCACGTTAGCCCTTGGCGGGCTGGCATTCGCCGACCAGGACAATAGTTTGACCAGCGGACAGCTGGCCGACGAGAAGATCGACTGCATCGAAACGGCGTTGTCCGAAGAACTGGACGGCGAGCAGAAAGACATTTTTGTCCAGGAATGCGTGCAGCAGAAGATCACCAAACGGGCAAAAGCCAACGACAAGAACAGCTGAGGCAAAGCCGCAACACCAGCGCCTAATCACCTGTCCCCGTCCCGTGTTCGTCAAGCCCGGGACGGGGATTTTTTTGCGCACCTGACAGGCGCAACGCCCTCCACCAGACAAACAGCAGCAACGCTGCGCAGAACAGCACCGCCGGCCAGTTACCCCAGCGCACATACGGGGTGGCACCGGCACGCGGCTGCACGCGCTGAGTCACGGTTTCGGTTTCGAACTGGCGACTCCGCGCAACCATCTTGCCGTCGGCGTCGATGATCGCCGAGATACCGGTGTTTGTTGCACGCAACAGGTAGCGTTCGCTCTCGCGGGCGCGCATCCGGGCCATTTCCTCGTGCTGGTGCGGCGCCAGGGAATCGCCGAACCAGGCGTCGTTGCTGACATTGATCAGGAAAGCGGCCTTCGGCAGGGCGTGGATGAGTTGTTCCCCGAAGGCGATTTCGTAACAGATCGAGACCCCCACGGGGTAGCCGGCGGCCTTGAGCAGCGGCTGGTCGATACGCCCGGCGGTGAAATCGGCCTGCGGCACCGGCAGGAAGCTCAAGGCGCGCTCCAGCCAGTGACGCAGCGGCAGGTATTCGCCAAACGGTACCAGGTGCACCTTGTAATAGAAGGCGCCCGGTTCGTCGAGACTGATAACAGCGTTGTAGTAGTTCCAGTGGCGACGGTCGAGCACCGGTATGCCGGTGACCAGGCTGACGCCGTTGGTCCGCATCTCGGTCCGCAAGGGTTCCAGGAAATCGGCGTCCACCTGGTCATAGAAAGCGGGCACCGCGGTTTCCGGCCAGATGACCAGGTCGCTGTCGAGGTGCTCGCGCGTCAAGGCCAGGTAGCGCTCGAGCGTCTGGCGCTGTTGTTCGGGCTGCCACTTGAGCTCCTGGGGGATGTTGCCCTGCACCAGGGTGACGGTCAGTTGGTCACCGGCGGCCTGCGTCCAGTGATGCAGGTTCAGCTGCCAGCCCGCGAGCCAGACAAGCGGCAACAATCCGACAGCGACCAGGCGCGACGCTCCCCGCGCGCGCGCCAGCAGATACAGCAAGCCCGCGCTGAACGCCGTGACCAGACCCACGCCGTATACGCCAAACAGCGGCGCAAAACCTGCGAGCGGCGAGTCGATCTGGCTGTAGCCCAGGTTGAGCCAGGGAAAACCGGTAAACAGCCACGAACGCAGCCATTCGGACAGCGCCCAGGCCGCGGGGAACGCGGCCAGCATGAACAGCGCCCGGGAAGCGCGGGCGGTTTTGCCGAGCAGCCAGCCCATGGCGGCGGGAAATAACGCCAGATAGGCCACCAGCAGCAGCATGGTGGCGATCGACAGGGCCAGGCCGGCGTTACCGTACTGGTGAATACTGATATGCACCCAGGAAACGCCCACACCGAACTCGCCCAGCCCGAACAGCCAACCCAGCCATAACGCCTGGCGCGGCGACGCGCGGTACAGCATTCCGGCCAGGGCGGCCAGCGCCAATACCGGCACCGGATACCAGCCGAACGGCGCAAAACCAAGCGGCACGACGGCCCCGCACAGGAACGCCGCCAGCCATTGCCAGACTGTGCGCGTCGTCAGGCGCACGCTCAGGCGTCGACGTGGGTTTCGGCGGTGTTCGCGCCGGGCAGCAGCGTGACCTTCATCAGGTGAAGGCGGCGATTATCCGCGCGGATGATCTGGAAGCTCATGTTTTCCAGCAACACCGTTTCGCCGCGCTTGGGCAGATGCCCGAGTTTTGCGGTGACCAGACCGCCGATGGTATCGAACTCCTCGTCGCTGAGACCGGTGCCGAAATACTCGTTGAAGTCCTCGATCGGGGTCAGCGCCTTGACGGCGTAGTTGATTTCGCTGAACTTGCGGATGAAGGTTTCTTCGTCGATGTCGTGCTCGTCTTCGATTTCACCGACAATCTGTTCCAGCACGTCTTCGATGGTCACCATGCCGGCGACCCCGCCATACTCGTCAACCACCACCGCGATGTGATTGCGACTGGCACGGAATTCTTTCAGCAGCACGTTAAGACGCTTGCTTTCCGGCACGAACACCGCGGGGCGCAGCAACTCGCGGATGGAAAAGGTCTGGCCATCATTTTTCGACGAATAGCGCAACAGGTCCTTCGCCAGCAGCACGCCCACCACTTCATCGCGGCTCTCGCCCACCACGGGAAACCGTGAATGACCGGATTCGATGGCGGTAACGATCAACTGCTCGGGACTGGCGTCGCGACTGACCACCACCATTTGCGAGCGCGGTATCATGATATCGCGCACCTGCATGTCGGCGACCTGCAGCACGCCTTCGATCATCGACTGGGCGTCGGCATCGAACAGTCCGCGGCTTTGCGCTTCGCGCAGCACGTGCACCAGTTGTTCGCGGTCGCGCGGCTCGCCCAGCAGGGCGTGACTGAGTTTATCTATCCAGGATCGCTGCGTGGATCCGTTGTCTGTTCGATCTTCTTTCATTACCTTTCCGTTAGACAG
>JAJDOI010000064.1 GCA_022340245.1 Thiogranum sp. | reverse complement strand
GGCACACCGGTCGCGGCGCCGAGCACGGCCCCGGCGACACCAGTGGCCGTGGCGGCGCTTTGTTGCCGCACCGAGTGACGCGCGGTGACGTGGCCGACCTCGTGGCCCAGTACCGCGGCCAGCTCGGCTTCGGAATTAAGGTAGGCCATGATCCCGCGGGTGATATAGATATAACCGCCCGGCAGTGCAAAGGCGTTGACCATCGAACTGTCCAGCACGGTGAAGTGATAGTCCAGATCGGGCCTGTGACTGGCGTGCGCAATCCGCTGGCCGACTTCGTTGACATAGGCGGTGAGCCCGGGATCGTTGTAGGCCGGCATCTCCGCGAGGATCTGCTGGTTGTACTTCTTGCCGAGAGCGATCTCCTCGCTCTCCGACATGAGTACGAAGTCCTGCCGGCCGGTCACGGGGTTAGTGGCGCAGCCGGGCAGCAGGCAGGCTGCCAGTGCTGTCAGCAGCACTACCGTCTTGGCGGTCATTGTCATCCGGTTGTCAGTTGCAGATGCGACCGGGCAGCCCCAGGCGATGGGACGTTATTGTACAGCCCCCGCACGGGCCTGCAGAAGGTATTCAGAACAGCAGGAGGTTTGCCGGGTGGCCGATGTTGACGCGCAGTTCGCCCCTCGACTGGTACACCCAGCCCCGCGCTTCCAGTTCGCGACCAACCCAGGTGGAGGTCGGCGGAGCCGCAAATTCGTGCAGGTCTGCGTCGGGTATGCGCACGGCGAAGCGTCCCTGGAGGTTGATCCAGGTGGCGCCGCCACCGTGATTGACGCGCGTGATACGGCCGCGCACCCGTTGAAAACCGCTGGTGCGCAGTCCCAGGGTGGCCGATGGCAGGGCATCATACACACCCGGTTTCCATACGCCGCGCTGCGCGTTTCTGGCCCGGGTTTCAGCCTCGCTGTGACAGTCGAGGAAACGTGTATCGGGCGGGATAGCGACCAGCCAGCCCAGGCCGGCGGCCAGCAGCTCGGCGGTAATGTCCTTGCCGTCCGGCAACCACAGGTAGGCCAGCGTTCGGCCATGCTGATCCAGGCGTTCTTCGCCGGCCAGTAGCCGTACCCGGTTGCCGGTGCGGAACAGCATCTGGCGCAGATGGTCGCGGGCGCGGATGGCCAACGGCTGGGCCGGTTCGCCATCGCGGGCCAGTTCTGGCGTATTGATGCCGATAAGGCGGACACGGGTATTGTCGCTGAGGCTGAGCGTGTCGCCGTCATGGACGTAGCGAACCTTGACCAGTGCAGCATCATCGGGCGGGGCGGTGCAGTTGTCCGCGGGAGCAGGCGGCAGCCAGGCCAGGAGAACAAAAAAGGCGCCAACCAGTGGCGCCTTTCTCAGCCGGGGTCGTGCAACAGGCATCAGGCCGGCTTGTTCATACCGTACTTGCGCCGGAAGCGGTCAACGCGGCCACCGGTATCGAGCATTTTCTGCTTGCCGGTGTAGAAAGGGTGGCACTGGGCGCAGACTTCAACAGTCAGGTCCTTGCCGACCGTGGAACGGGTCTTGAAGCTGCTGCCGCAGCTGCAGTTGACGGTGATTTCGCCGTATGCCGGATGAATATCTGCTTTCATGCGATTTGCCTCAGAAGAATAACAGGCGGCGCTGCAACAGCCGCCAACGCCTGCCGAAAGGCCGCGAATAATACGCCAAACGTCCCGGCGCTACAAGTCCGGCCTGCGGCCAGGCTCCAGCGGCGCGGCTTAGCGCAGGGACTCAAATGCCAGCACTTTGGCCTTGGGTGGCGGTTCGAAATCGCCCTCGCCCACGCGCTCCAGGGCGTCACGCAGTCCCCCCGGTCCCACCAGAGAGTCCCACATCATTTCGCTGATCTTAATGCAGGCGGACAGCGGGTTGCTGGCCTGGTTGCGTACCTGGTCAATCTTCCACTGCAGGCAGCGCATCCGATGGTGCTTGTGCGCCGGCATGCGCTGAATCATGTCCTCGATCACTTCCGCGCGCTTGAACTCAAACGCCTCCGGATCGGTTTTCGCCAGTGACGCCCACTGGTCGAAGTCCACCAGCGGATCATGGGGTTCGTCTGCTTGTGTTTTTAGTTCTGGCATGTTGGTGATCTCCGCCGACTGCTGTGCAGTTCGTTTCAGTTTCTTATTGATTCGACCCCGAGAATATCACAAGTTCTCAGCACGACGACAATGTATATTAGCAAATACTCAAATTATTGAGTTTAAAAAATATAATTGCCGTATTCAGGCCTTCCGCGGGACGGGTAACGGGTAAATGGCGCCATTTTCTTACAAAATCAACGTCGAATTTCCACGCAGCGTCGATTTTTCGGCGGAATGAATTTCAATGACTTGCAACGTCTGCTTGCCGCAGTGCCGGGTAATCGGCGCCCGGGCGCTCGCCAGGAGGCAGCGTGATCGTCTAAGCCCGCTAGTTAGCGGGCACGGTGCGCGACGCCGCCCAGGCGCGCAACGCCGCGAGTTGTTCCGCCATCACAACCGATAACGGGCGGGTCTGGCCGAGCTCGGTGAGCAGGTGTGCCGTGGTCAGTTTCTCGCCCTGTTCGCGGGCCAGGTACAGACCTGCGACCACCGCCTGTTCGATCTCGGCGCCCGAAAACCCCTCGCAGGCGGTGGCCAGCCGCGTCAGTTCGAAATCGTGCGGCGAGTGGTTTCGCTTGGCGAGATGGATTTCGAAAATCTTCAGGCGGGTCGGGGTGTCTGGCAGATCGACGAAGAAAATTTCGTCCAGGCGCCCTTTGCGGACGAGTTCGGGTGGCAGGTTGTCGATGCGATTGGCGGTGGCGACCAGGAATACCGGTGCCCTGCGTTCCGCCATCCAGGTCAACAGCGTTCCCAGCACCCGTTTGGACGTGCCACTGTCATAGTCACCGCTGGCAATGGCCTTTTCGATTTCGTCCACCCAAAGCACGCACGGTGCCATCGCCTCGGCCGTGGCCAGCGAGCTGCGCAGGTTGCGCTCGGTTTCGCCGAAAAACTTGTTGTAGAGGGTGCCGAAATCCAGCCGCAACAGCGGCAGTTGCCAGAGACCTGCCACGGCTTTGGCAGCCAGGCTCTTGCCGCCGCCCTGTACGCCGACCAGCAGGGTGCCTCTGGGCGGGTCGAGTGCGCTGTCGGGGTCGAGAAACACCCCCCGGCGCTGCAGCAGCCAGCGCTTGAGTCGGTCCAGGCCGCCGACGTCGCCGAACTGTGCGGTATCCAGCTCGAAAGACAATGCGCCACACTGGTCGAGCAGGCGGTACTTGGCCTGCATGACCTTTGGCAGGTCGGATTCGGTGATGGCGCCATCGTCGTGAATGGCGTTACGGATCAAGCGGCGTGCGTCGCTGACAGTCAGGCCCCTCAGTTGCTTGAGCAGCTGTTTCATGGTCTGGTCGTCGGTTTTTACTTTCTGTCCCGGGTGGGTGCGGGCCCAGACCCGGGCCTCCTCGCGGATCTGTTTCTCCAGCGCCTGGCTGTCGGGCAGGCTGAGCTCGAAACGGGCGCTCAGCGGTTGCAGTTCCCCGGGCAGGTCGCAGCGGTGACTGATGAACACCAGCGTATGCCCGGCATCGCCGTAGCCCAGCGCGATTTCCTTGATCATGCGCACGTGCGCGGGGTCTTCGAGGTAGGGATGAAAATCCAGCAGCAGGTATATGCCGGCGGTACCTGTGGCCTTGATCTGCCCCAGCGCCTGCGCCGGCTCCCTGGCGTGCGCCTGAGGCTGCAGGTCGAGATCCAGTCGCTGCAGCCCGGTGGTCACCGACCAGCGCATCACCGGCTGGCCGATGCGCACCGCCAGCCGCTTGAAGACCTCCAGGGCCCGCGGTTCGTCGCCGGTTTCGACAAGAATAATGGGGACCCGTGAGCGGACCAGGACCTCCAGGTCAGTAACGCCGTTTTCCATGCGTCGTATGGTAGCAAAGCCGCGCTGGCGGCACTGGAAAACATGGACGCCGGGCTATAGAGGTTCGGTCTTCGAGATGCGATCCAGGCGCAGCTCGAATGGCGCGCCGTCGCCGCGGTCCAGGATCAGAAATTCCGCACCGCTGCGGGTAAACAGGTCGATGGGCATGAACACGTCGATGTGCGACTGGCCGTTCGGATCGTGCCAGGAGATGCGCAGACGCTTTTGCCGGAGAATAGCCGGTTCGTATTCGCTGTATTGTCCGCAGTCGATGGGAGTGTAGTCAGTCATCGTTGCGCAGCGCCTGGACGCCGATCAGCTCGCCATCCAGGCCGACGGTGGTGGCGATCTCTATCGGCTGGCAACACACCGGGCAGTCTTCGACATACTGCTGGTCACCGGCCGAACAATCGACGTTGATGTCAAAGCCTTCACCGCAATACGGGCAATCAATCCGGCTGGCATCGAGCATGCTGATCCTCCTCCACGAGAAAGCGTTCGATCAGGTTGTCCAGAAAACGCCAGCCATGTTCAGTGTGGCGGACGCGGCCGTCATCGAGCCTCAGCAGGCCATCGGCGGCGGCCTGTTCGAGCAGTGGTGCGATCCGCTGCGGGTCAAGCCCGGTGACGTCGGTGAACTCGCCAAGCCGAAAACCTTCGCGCAGCCGCAGCCGGTTGAGGGTGAACTCGAACACCGCATCGGCGGCGCCGAGTTGCCGCTGCCCGGCGACGCACTCAGCGCTGCCGGCGTTTGCAAGGAACGCCTGCGGGTGGCGAGTCTTCCAGCGTCTCTGGATCACGCCCCGGGCGCCGTCGGTGGTCTTGCCGTGGGCGCCCGCACCGATACCGATGTAGTCGCCAAACCGCCAGTAGTTGAGATTGTGGCGGCAGCGCTGTCCGGCCCTCGCGTAGGCGGACACTTCGTACTGAGTATAGCCCTGCGTGGCGAGGAGTGACTGACCGGCCTCCTGGATGGCCCACTTGAGGTCCTCGTCGGGTAGCGCCGGCGGGTGGGCGTGAAACAGCGTGTTGGGTTCGATGGTCAGCTGGTACCAGGACAGGTGTGCGGGTTCCAGCCCGGTGGCGGTGGTGAGCTCGGCCAGCGCCTGCTCGGTGTTCTGTCCCGGCAACCCGAACATCAGGTCCAGGTTGAAATTCTCGAATCCCGCTGCGCGTGCCGCGTGCGCCGCGCGCAAGGCTTCCTCGGTACCGTGTACGCGCCCCAGCTGCCGCAGTTGCGTGTCGCTGAAACTCTGCACGCCGATTGAGAGGCGGTTGATCCCGGCCTCCCGGTAGCCCGCAAACCGGCCTTGTTCGGCGCTACCGGGGTTGGCTTCAAGGGTGATTTCGGCATCCGGGCTCAGCGGCAGACGGGCGCGCACACCGCTCAGCAGGCGGTCCATGGCCGGCGCGGAGAACAGGCTGGGCGTGCCGCCGCCCATGAATATGGACTGTACCGTCCGTCCCCAAACGCCCGGCAGTTCCTGTTCCAGGTCCTTCAGCAGGGCATCGACGTACGCCTGTTCCGGCAGTTCCTCGCCCACGGCGTGCGAGTTGAAGTCACAGTAGGGACACTTGCGAATGCACCAGGGGAAGTGAATATAGAGTGACAGCGGCGGTGGGGCGGTGAAGTCGAACATCAACTGAGGGCGGCAGGCTGCGCGGCAGCGCGCCGCGTCAAGCGCGCAGCGCCGCGACCAGCTGGCGCACGGCCTGGCCACGGTGACTGAGGCGGTTTTTGACCTCCGGCGCCAGCTGGGCCGAAGAACATTCCTGTTCGGGGACGTA
>JAJDOI010000049.1 GCA_022340245.1 Thiogranum sp. | reverse complement strand
TCCGCACATCTTATGCGATTGAGCACCATGGGCGAGATGGCCGCAGGCATGGCGCACGAACTCAACCAGCCCTTGACAGCCCTGATCAGCTATTGCGGGACTGCTTCTTCCATGTTGAAAGACGATCCCTCTGTACCGACAGTTCTCACAGACATACTGAGAAAGGCGGTTGAACAGGCACACCGCGCCAGCGACATCATCCGGCATATCCGCAACTTCGTCAGCAAAGGCAACAGCAACAAAGGACCCGTCGACATCGACAGCATTATCTCGGAAATGACGGAGTTCCTCGATTGGGAGCTGTGCAACAGCAAGGTGACCATTACCCTGGATCTCGCCACCCAGGGCCACAAGGTCCGGGCCAATGGTGTCCAGATTGAACAGGTTCTGCTCAACCTCGTCCGTAACAGCCTCGAGGCCATCCACGGCGCCAGGATCAGCGACGGACACCTGCTACTGAAAACCCGCTTGCGAAACGATGAGTCGATTGTAGTCACGGTAACAGACAACGGTCCGGGTATAGACGCGGACATGTGCAAACATTTGTTCGAACCATTCCAGACCAGTAAAGAAAGCGGCATGGGAATGGGGCTATCCATCAGCCGGTCGATCATTCGGGCGCATAAAGGGAAGATACTGCTCAGCGAAACCGGCAGCAATGGCACAACTTTCTGTATAGAGCTGCCCGTGTTCGAGGCGGAACATGACTGAACGTGAAAACCTGTTTCTCGTAGACGACAACCATGCGGTACGTCACGCACTGCGCCTGTTTCTCGAAAGCAGGGGTTTTGTCGTTCACGAGTTTTCATCGGCGGAGGCGTTCCTCGAAGTCATAGCCGCCGGAGATACCGGGGTGATCATTGTGGATCTGCGGCTGGACGGCATGTCCGGACTCGACCTGCAAGCCGAACTGAAATCTCGCGGTATAGATTTGCCGACGGTGTTTATCACCGGCCATGGCAGTATCCGGGATTCCGTTTCTGCGTTGAAAGAAGGCGCCGTGGATTTCATCGAAAAACCTTTCGACAACGAGGTACTGTTACGCAGCATCAATGATGCCTTGCGGTGCGAACAATCCCTCAGGGAGAGGCGCGGGGTCAAGCGTGATCTGCTGGACAAATTCTCGACCCTGACGCCCCGCGAACAGCAGGTGCTAACCTATGTTGTCGGCGGCATTTCCAACAAGAGCCTCGCGGAGCAGCTCGGCGTCAGCAGCCGCACAATCGAGGTGCATCGGTCACGGATAATGGCGAAAATGGGTGCGTGCTCACTACCGGAACTGGTACGTATGGCGCTGCTGATGGGGATCGCGTTGCCGTAGCGCCCCGGTACATTCCTGCCTGCTCGCGTGAAAAAAAGAAGCGGCCGTCGGCCGCTTATTGACTTGGAGGAGTCATGTTACTCAAGGTCGAGCTTGTTGTTGTTTTTATAGTCTGGCTGTTGCACGACAGCGGCACAATTCGGGAAACTACTTAGCCATTCCGACTCCGGGATCGCGCAGCGCAAACAACGTCGCGCCCTGTGCCGGCCACAGCGGGCCGGATGGCGCGCTACATTTTCACCGGCGACTCGGACTTGCAGGGCCTGCTTAGGTTGTCGGTGCAGCGTGCTGTTCGGTACTGATCGGCAGGCCCGTCCAGGGTACAGTTGCAGCGTCTCACCGGCATGTCCAAAAAGCTCGGGGATAACTATGTCAGGCCGTATCAAATCCGCGTTTGGTAACGGGATGTGCTTCGTCGCGACAGTCTCATTGGCGGGCGAGGCCGACGTCCAGGCCGTCACCTTTCGTCAGTCGCCGGACGGCAGCTACCGCTTCGACGTCTCACTACAGCACGCCGACACCGGCCGGGATCATTACGCCGATCGCTGGGAAGTGTTGACACCACAAGGCGACGTCATTGCCATACGCACCCTTTACCATCCGCACGTCGAGGAGCAACCGTTTACCCGCAGCCTGTCGGGCGTCACGCTGCCGCCCGGTGTGCACCAGGTCGTGATAAGAACGCATGACTCGGTACACGGGTACGGCGGCAAAGAGCGCCGCGTCGATCTTTCAGATCCGGGCAAGTAGCATCGCCCGCCCAGACCAGCGGACAGGCGCTGCAAACCACCCCGCCAGCAGTTTTTACGGGCTGAACGTCTCGATTGTAGTGACAGGCCGGATTGGTCGCCAGATTGAAATCGGTGCTGATACCTTCTTCGAGTGTCCGTGTTTCGGCTGACGAACCAGGCTGCGGTACGCTCACGGCGACAAAACCGACGGGCCCATGGTCAGCGCGATCACAGCGCTGAGTCTGTTCTTATCAAACATGGTGACACTCCTACCCTGGCTTGGTGTACTGATATCCGAGCGACCCAGTGCAGGCACCGGCGGCAAGCCGCATAACTGGGTTGCACCCGATCAAGAATCTGTAAAACACTATATTTATTCGTGGCTTACTGGCATTATGTCACATAGCGAAGGGGCGGCATTCCCGGATCGACTGCGCACGCATGAAATAGATTGGCGCATACGCACATCTATTAACCGGAGATAATGGTGCCGCCAGCCACCACACGCCCCCAGAGCGTTTTACATGCGTAACAAGAATGGTTCATGCCTCATTGCCATTGTCGCCCTGCTGCTCCTGCCGCTGACGACCGAGCCCGTGCGTGCCGAACCAGGGATCAGGACCGCGCGCATCGGTGTACTCGCCTATCGGGGCCATGCGCAGGCCCTGCGGCGCTGGTCGCCCACCGCCGAGTACCTGAGCGACCGGATCGAGGGCTGCCGGTTTGAGATTGTTCCACTGGACCTCGGCGGAATACGCGACGCCACGCGCGACGAGAGCATACAGTTCACGCTGACAAACCCCGGCAACTATGCCGATCTGGAAGCACGTTTCGGCGTTTCGCGCATTGCCACGCTGCAGACCCGCGAAGACGAGCGTATACGCGTACGCTACGGCGCCGTGATTATTACCCGCGCCGACAACCGCGAAATAGAGACCCTTGAGGATCTCCGGGGAAAGAGCTTTATGGCCGTCAGCGAGGAGGCCTTCGGCGGTTTCCAGATGGCCTGGCGCGAACTCGCCGAGCACAGTATCGACCCGTTCCAGGATCTGAGTGAGCTGCGATTCGCCGGCTTCCCGCAGGACCGGATTGTCCTGGCGGTGGGAAACGGCTCGGTCGACGCGGCAACGGTGCGCGCCGAGACGTTCGCGCGCATGATCGAATCCGGCGTTGTCGACGCGGCGGACTTCCGGGTGCTAAACCCGCAACCGGATACCGACGGCCCGTTCCCCTTGAGTACGCGGCTGTATCCGGAGTGGCCGTTCGCAACGCTGAAGAGCACCCCGAGAAAACTCGCCGCGCAGGTAACCCAGGCGCTGTTGACCATGCCGCCCGACCACCCGGCGGCGATCGCGGCCCGCAGTGCCGGCTGGACGATACCGCTGGATTATTCTCCGGTGACCGCACTGATGCAGAGTCTGCGTATCGGTCCTTACGAGGTACTGCGCGAAACCTCGTTGCTGGCGCTGGTGAAACGTTACGCTTACTGGTTTATCGCCGCCGGCGCCGCACTGGTCTCGCTGATCATGCTCAACGGCTATGTCACGCGCACCAATCGTCGACTGAGGGAGACCGAGCGCAACCTGCGTTTCGAGATCCGCGAGCGCGAAGCGTCGCAGGAAGCCCTGGCACGCTACCGTGACACGCTCGAGGAAACGGTGATGGAACGCACCCATGATCTGCGCCTGACCAACCAGGCGCTTGAGAAGAGTCGCGTCGCCCTGCGCCAGCTGGTCCAGATCACCAGCGCACCGGAACTCAGTCATGATCAGCGCCTGGAACAGTTGCTGGAAACCGGACGCGAGTACTTTGGCACCGACGTGGCGGTGCTGGCGAGCGTTGACGGCGAGTTGCACAACGTCTGCAAGGTGTCCGGGGATGAGCGCCTCGCGCCGCAGGACACGGGGCCGCTCAATCAGCGGTGCGCGGCCAGGCTGGTCGAACACCACGGCGAACCACTCGACGTTCCCGATCTCGCCGCCTGCACGGATGCGGACCCGGCCTGTCGGCGCCAGGGCTGGCTCAGCTACCTGGGGGTAGGCGTCATGGTCGACGGCCGGGTGCATTGCACGCTGGAGTTCGCCGGCGGCAAGAGCCGGCCGTCGCCACTGAGCCAGTGGGACCATGATCTGCTCAAAGTCATGGCGCAATGGATCGGCGACGAACTGGAGCGCCAGATGGCTTTCGAGTCACAGCGTCGCCACGAAACCGAATTTGCCCGGGTATCGCGCATGAGCACCATCGGCGAAATGGCCGCCAGCCTGGCGCACGAGCTGAATCAGCCCCTGACCGGCACCATCAACTACAGCAACGGCTGTCTGCGTCTGTTGAAGGAGCCGAAGCCGGACACGGGCAAGCTCATCCAGGGACTCCAGCATGCGGTCGAGGGCGCCACCCTGGCCGCTGACATCATTCGTCATATCCGGCAATTCGTGCAGAAAGGCGACGATCGCTATGCGCGCGTCGACCTCAACCAGGCGGTGCGCAACGTCACCGCGCTGATCAGCCATGAGATTCAACGCCACCATATTGAACTGGTTCTCGAACTTGGCGAGCACCTGCCCGCGATTGACGGCAACCTGATTCAGATTGAGCAGGTGATTCTGAACTTTATTCGCAACGGCATCGAGGCCATGGACCGCGCCGACAACGCTCGCCGGTGTCTGACCATCCGGACACAGGCCAGCGCCTCGGGCACGGTGCGGCTGGCGGTCGTCGACAGTGGCGAAGGGGTCGCCGAGGAGGTGCTGCCGAAGATTTTCGACGCCTTTTTCAGCACCAAACCGCAGGGCATGGGTATCGGCCTGTCCATCAGCCGTTCAATCGTCGAGTCGCACCAGGGCAATATCAACGCCCGTGCGCTGAAAACCGGGGGCGCGGAATTCGTCTTCGAGCTGCCGGCGGCGAACAGAAGCTGACAGCCCATGTCTGCCACGGTGCATATTATCGACGACGACCGCATGGCGCGCGAATCCCTGCAGTGGCTGATCGAATCGGCGGGACTGCCGGTCCGCGTATACGACAGCGGGCTGGATTTTCTCGACGGCGTGGAATCTTCCACTTGCGGCTGTGTTCTGCTCGACGTGCGCATGCCGGACATCAACGGTATGGAACTGTATGCCAGGCTCAAGCGTATGGGTATCCTGCTGCCGGTGATTATCGTCACCGGTCATGCCGACGTGGCGATGGCGGTACGCGCCATGAAAGCAGGCGCCTATGATTTTATCGAGAAACCCTATAACGACGCGCTGATGCTGGAACGGGTGCAGAGCGCTATCAGCACCGATCAGCAACAGCGTGACGCCCAGCAGCGGGTGATGGCGATCACGGCGCGTGCGGCACTGTTGACGCCGCGCGAACAGGAAGTCCTGCACTATGTGTTGCGCTCCACCCAGAACAAGATCATCGCTGCCCAACTTGGCATCAGCATCAAGACCGTGGAACTGCATCGCGCCAACCTGATGACGAAGATGCAGGCCAGGACCTCCACCGAACTGGTCAGGCTGGCGCTGCTCGCGGGCCTGGACAAGGCAACCGGCGAAGTCACCGGCCAGGACCTGGCACCCTAGGGTAAACCCCAGGGCGGTTTCGGGTTAGACCGGATTACCCTTGTCAATCCACCAACCTACACTCTACCGTGCAAAACCCAAAACTACACGAAGTTGGAGTGATTACTATGTTTACAAGAACAGCCACCAAGCGGCTCCAGGCCGTTGGGCTCGCCTTCGCGGCCACACTGACCGTCCAGGCACCCGCCCTGGCCGCCGAAGATGCCGGCCAGGGCCACGATTACCGGACTTTCCACAGCGACGGCAAGATCGACTACGGCAAGATCGGTGACTCGTATACCGCGGACCTGGTCATGTATCTGGCGGGTAACCAGTTCATGGTTATGGAAGAACTGATCAAGGATTTCCAGGCGAAAAATCCCGACATCAAGACGATCTACGTCGAGACCATTCCGCCCGGCCAGATACTCAAGGGGCAGATCATCAAGCAGGGCCAGATCAATGGCGAAAACACCGCCCAGAATCCGGACCTGTTCGCCAGCGTCAACCTGGGCCACCTGAAGAAACTCAAGGGCATGGGAACGATGAACGACTACATCATCTACACGCACAACAAGCTGGAGCTGATGGTCGCCAAAGGCAACCCCAAAGGTATCAAGGGCCCCAAGGATCTGGCACGCGATGACCTGGTACAGTCACATCCCAACCCGCTCACTGAAGGCATTTTCAAGTTCTACGGCTCGAAGATGCTGAAGGATCTCGGGCTGTATGAAAAAGTCACCGGCAATGCCGAGTGCAAATCCTGCTGGGCTGTCAAGGGCAAGACATGGTTCACCCAGCGCCACCACCGCGAAACACCCTATCGCATCGAGCACGGCGAAGCGGATGTCGGCATCGTCTGGGCCACCGAGATCACGCACGCCCAGGCTGAAGGGCGGCCTATCGACGGTGTAGAGATTCCGGCGCCTTACAACATGGGTGACAAGGTCGGCTACGCCCTGGGTGCACTGAAGACCGGACGCAATCCGTACAACGCCATGCGTTATCTGGCCTACCTCGGCACCGATGGCGCGCAGTCGATCTATGCGTCCTACGGATTCGGCAAGGCTTCGCCGCAGGACCTGGTGTTGAAGCCGATTCCCGTACCGCAGAAATAGACAGCACAAGTTATGTTCGGGTGGTTTCATTGCTGGCGCCTGAAACGGCGCCAGCGCGCCCTCGCCCTGGCATGGTGCGGGGACCCCCTCAAGGCTGCATGGCTGGTACGGGAGACTCGCGTCAGCTCTCCCCATGTGCGAAGGCTCGATGCGTACAAACGCATGGCCGATTGCTGGCTGCGGTCGCTCGACGACCTCGGCGTGCCGTCCCCGGAAGCCCGGTCCGCCGTGTCGCAGGCCAACGCACTACCGGGTGACACGCCCGGTGCCGGCGTGCGTGACCTTATTGCCCGGATGCCCATGGCACAGCGTATGACGCTGAGCCTTGTCGATATCGCCCGCCTGAGTTACCGCGAGACAGCCACCATCATGGGTATCGGCCTGTTCGATGTCCAGTACCATATTGTGACGGCGCGCCGCCAATTGCTCCAGCAACTGCATGCCGGCAGCGAAACGTGTGCCTGCCCGAACAACAGCGAAACCGTCGAAAGCTGTTAACGCGCACTTCTCCATCGCGCCGCCAGCAGAGAACCACTCAGATTGTGCCAGACGCTGAAGACGGCGCCCGGCAAAGCTGCTGCGGGGGCGAAAAACTTAATCGCCAGTGCAACCGCGAGCCCGGAGTTCTGCATTCCCACCTCGATCGCCAGCGTCCGGCAGGTGCACCGGTCATGCCCGAGCAGGCGCGGCACCAGGTAACCCGCCGCCAGCCCAAGCGCGTTGTGCGCCATAACGGCGACCAGCAACAACAGGCCCAGCTCGCCGAAACGCGGCTGGTTGAGCGCCACAATGATGGCAATAATCCAGACAATCGCGGCGACCGAAACCAGCGGGAACCAATGCTGAATCGGTTGCAGGCGACGGTGGAAACAGTGGTTGAGCAGAATACCGGCGATGACCGGCACGATGACAATCTGCAGAATGCTCAGCAGCATATCCAGCGCCGGGACCTCAACACTGGTATCGATGTACAGCAGGCACAGCAGCGGCGTCAACACGATCGACAGCAGGGTCGAGACGGCGGTCAAGGTGATTGACAGCGCGACATTGCCATTGGCGAGGTAGCAGATCACGTTTGACGCGGTGCCACCCGGGCTCGCGCCCACCAGGATCATGCCCGTCAGCAATACCGGGTCCAGGTGCAGCAACAGCGCCACCAGCCAGGCGAACAACGGCATACAACCGTACTGCAGCAGCACGCCGAGACCGATGAGCCCGGGACGCACCAGCACCCGCCGGAAATCCTCGACCGTGAGCGTCAGCCCCATACCGAACATCACCAGCGCGAGCAGCGGCAGGATGGCGGGCTTGTGCGCCACAAACAGCTGTGGACTGGACCAGGCGAGCAGAGAGAACGCGACCGCCCACAGGGGGAAGGCCCGCGTCAGCGCGGTGATCACGATGCCCGGCGCTGGCAGCTCAGCAGGTATTTTTCGATCACGCGCGCAACCGCGACAAAACCCATGGTCGCGGTTACGAAACTGGCCGAGCCGTAACCCATGCTGCAATCCAGGTGCACACCGTGAATGCCGGGCTTGCGGTGTCCGACGCTGCCGTCTTTCCCGGGGTAAACCTGCTGTTGCGCCGAGAACACACACTCGACACCGAAGTAACGCTTCGCGTTGCGCGTGTAGGCATAGTGCGCGCGCAGGTACGAACGGACCTTGGCAGCGAGCGGATCGTTGTAGGTGCGCGTCAGGTCCTTGATCATGATCTGCGTCGGGTCGGTCAGCCCGCCCGCGGCGCCGGTGGTGATCACCGGGATCTTGTTGCGCTTGCAGTAATAGATCAGGGCGGCCTTGAACTTGATGCTGTCGATGGCGTCAATCACATAGTCAATGCCCGCATCCGCGGGCAGGTGATCGAACAGGTTGCGGTCGGTGATGAAGTCGTCGACCACCTCGACGTCGCAATCCGGATTGATGTCGGCGACCCGCTGGGCGAGCGCCAGCGTTTTCTTGTCGCCGATGGTGCTGCCGAGGGCGTGAATCTGACGGTTGATATTCGAGGCGGCAATTTCATCGTAGTCGATGAGCAGCAGCCGCCCGACGGCGCTGCGCGCCAGCGCTTCCACGGCCCAGGAGCCGACGCCACCCAGTCCGATCACGCACACCCGCAGCTCGCGGATCCAGCCAACCGCCTGTTTGCCATACAGGCGTTCGATACCACCGAAACGCTGCCCAAAAACGTCGCTCATGGTCTCAGCGGCCCAAGCCAAGTACGTCGCGGGCATTGTCAGTGCTCTGCCGGGCCAGCAGCTCAGGGGCCTCATCACGCACCTCGGCCAGCGCCTGAAGGCACTCGGGCAGATATTCCGGGCTGTTACGCTCCCCGTGGTGAGAGGCCACTGTCATGTCCGGCGCATCGGTCTCCAGCACAATCGCCTGCATCGGCAGCGCTTTTGCCAGCGCGCGGATTTTTCGTGACCGCTCGTAGGTGAGCATACCGCCGAAGCCCAGCCTGAACCCCAATTCCAGATACTTGTGCGCCTGCTGCAGGCTGCCATTGAAGGCATGCGCGATACCGCCCTTGACGCCGTGGCGCTTCAGCATGGCCAGCACGTCGTCGTGCGCCTTGCGCACATGCAGGATCACCGGCAAACCGGCATCGCGAGCAATATCCAGCTGCGCCGCGAACAGTCGCCGCTGGACCTCGCGGTCGGCCCCCTCGATATAGAAGTCCAGACCGATTTCGCCCACGGCCACGGGCCGCCAGGTTTCAATGTCCTGGGCCAGGGCATCGAGGTGTTCCTGCCGATGCTGCTGCCAGTAAACCGGGTGCATTCCCAGCGCCGGATAAAGGCCCGCGCGGCTGCGGCACAGGCCCACCAGTCCCTGCCAGTGCGCCGCATCGACGGCCGGCACAACCATTTGGCAGACCCCGGCCGCCTGGGCGCGGCCGATCACCGCGTCGCGGTCGGCGTCGAACTCCGACACGTCCAGGTGACAATGGGTGTCGACCAGTTCCAGGGCAGCGTGGTTCATCCGGTGTCGGCTCCTGCATCCGCCAGCTGCCGCCGCACAGTAGGCGGGATCTCGATAGACGAACCGGCACTGTGGTCGAACCAGACTATGGTGCCGTGACCGAGGGTGTACAGCTCGCCGGGATGCGCCACCCGCCGGATTTCATAGTAGCTGTCCATGCTGGTCCGCCCGATCCTGCCGGCGTAAAGGGTCACTTCGATATCGCCCGGATAGACCAGCGGTTTCAAGAAGGTGCAGGAGACATTCGCCAGCACCATTTCGTGTACCTCGCCCAGTGCGGCCAGCCAGTCGATTCGGACCTGTTCGAAGTAGGTGAAATAGGTCGCGTTGTTCACGTGCCCGAAAGCGTCCATGTCAACCCAGCGCATGCTGTAGCGCGCACTGTGCAGGCGGCGGGCGTCCGCGGGCAAGGCTTCGATGTAATGCATGTTTTCTCCGTCAACGGCTACGGGCGCAGACACCAGTTTACACGCCGTACTTTCTGACCGGGTAGACGCAAGCGGCCGGCTGTCGCGGTCAACGCGCGCCGGCGGTGGCGCGGATACCCGCCAGCACCAGCGCCAGTTGCTGGCGATATGCAGATGCGATGCGCGCCGGATCGGAGCCCAGCAGGGTCAGGGGCACGCCCAGCAGCATCGCCAGCAGTGCACCAAGCACCAGCGGCCGCAGGGCGTTTTCGGGCAGGTCGCCGCGCGAAATGGCGGCCTCAACCTGTGGCAACAGCCAGGCATCAAGTCCCTGTATGGGAACATTCTCGATGCCCGGCAGCTCCGGGAATGCCAGCTGTTTCTCCAGCTCACTGATGTCCAGGCCGG
>JAJDOI010000008.1 GCA_022340245.1 Thiogranum sp. | reverse complement strand
GCAACCGTCAGCATGGATATCAGTGGGTCTCCCGCCCAACACACACTTCAGAGCCTGGACTGCGCGGACTGAGGCCGATGACTGAGCGGGACGAGCAGCCCGTACTGCGCCTGCAAGGGGTCAGCAAACGTTTCCGCACCGAACGGCAGCAGCTGGTCTCGGCGCTCGACGGTGTCGACCTCGCGGTGAGCGCGGGCCGGGTCACCGGCCTGATCGGTCCCGACGGTGCCGGCAAAACCACCTTGATGCGGCTTGGCGCCGGCCTGTTGGTTCCCGACGAGGGACAGGTCTCGGTGCTGGCGTTCGACAGTGTGCGCGAGCAGCTGCAGGTGCAATCCTCGGTCGGCTATATGCCGCAGCGTTTCGGCCTGTACGAGGACCTGAGCGTGCAGGAGAACCTGGACCTGTATGCAGACCTGCAGGCAGTGGAAAAACCGGCGCGGCCCGAGCGCTACCGCGAACTCATGCATATGACCGGACTGGCGCCGTTTACCCGGCGGCTGGCCGGTCGCCTCTCGGGTGGCATGAAACAGAAGCTGGGGCTGGCCTGCGCGCTGTTGCGGCCGCCGCGGCTGCTGCTGCTCGACGAACCGACCGTGGGCGTTGACCCGGTGTCGCGGCGCGAACTGTGGGGCATCGTCTACCGGCAGGTCGAAGAACTCGGCATGAGCGTGTTGTTGAGCACGGCCTACCTTGACGAAGCCGACCGCTGCGACGAGGTGATCATGCTGCACAACGGCCGGCTGCTCGGACAGGGTCCACCGCGCAGTTTCAGCGAACCCATGCGCGGACGGGTGTTCCGCGCAGAGGCCAGCGGCCTCAGCAAGCGTCAACTGCAGGCGCGCCTGCACGTCACGGCCGGGGTGATCGACAGCATCGTCGAGGGTGAGCACGTGCGTTGCGTCACCGACGGGACGCCTGCGGAGCGCCTGTCCGCGACTTTCCAGGAAAGTGACGGTGTGCGCTTCACGGCGGTCGAGCCGGTGTTCGAAGATGCCTTCATGGCGAAGCTGTCTGCACCGCACGCCCAGCCCGTCGATCAGCCGGCGCAGGCACAGGCGCAGGCGGAGAAGCCACAGCCGCTGGCCGAACGGTCCACGGTCATCGAAGTCAGCCAGCTGAAAAAAAAATTCGGCGACTTCTATGCCGTCAGGGGCGTGAGCTTCAGCGCCCGCGAGGGGGAAATCTTCGGCCTGCTGGGGGCCAACGGCGCGGGCAAGTCGACGACTTTCCGTATGTTGTGCGGCCTGCTGCCGGTCACCGAGGGCGAGGTGCGCGTGGCCGGCCTGGACCTGCGGCGGGCCGCGGCGCGTGCGCGCGGACGGCTGGGATACATGGCGCAGCGCTTCTCGCTGTATGAAAGCCTGACGGTGTTACAGAACCTGCAGTTCTTCGCCAGCGCCTACGGGCTCGAGGGCGGCCGGCGACGCGAACGTATCGAATGGGCCTTGCAGGCGTTCGAGCTGGCTGAGTATGCCGGTGCCGACAGCGGTACACTGCCGCTCGGCTACAAGCAGCGCCTGGCAATGGCCGCGGCCGTCCTGCACGAACCGGACATCCTGTTTCTCGACGAACCGACGTCCGGGGTGGATCCGCTGGCGCGGCGCGAGTTCTGGCGGCGTATCAACGGTCTGGCCGAGCAGGGCGTGACGGTGCTGGTGACCACACACTTCATGGCCGAGGCCAACTATTGCGACCGGGTGGTCATCATGGCCGACGGCGAAGTGCTCGCCGCGGGCACCCCGGCCGAGCTCAAGGATGCACATCGCAGCACTGCGCTGCCGGAGCCCAGCATGGAAGATGCCTTTATCGCGCTCATCGAGGCGCACGCGGCCGGCAAGGAGTCGGCGGCATGACGCCGGCGGCCGCGCGGCGCATGCGCCTTGTCGGGATGTTGCGCAAGGAGAGCCTGCAGATCATCCGCGACCCGTCCAGCATCGCCATTGCGTTCGTCATGCCGGTGGTGCTGCTGCTGTTGTTCGGTTACGGGGTGTCGCTGGATGCGCGCGATATTCCTCTGGCCATCGTCGTCGAACAGCCCGATGCCAACACCGCCAGCCTGTCGGGGGCGTTCCAGCGGTCCCCTTACTTCCGTCCTGCCCCCTATCGAACGATTCAGGCCGCACAACGCGCGCTGGATGAACACGCGGTGTCGGCGATTGTATGGATACGCAACGATTTCAGCCGCCGGCTGGTGGGCGCCGGCAGCGCGGATATCGGCGTGATTGTCGATGGTGTTGACGCCAACCAGGCGCGCATTACCGAAGGCTATCTGCAAGGCGTCTGGCAGACCTGGCTGGTCGATTACCTGCGCGGGCAGGGGGTGTCGGAGCTGGCCGCGGTCAGCCTCGAGCCGCGGATCTGGTTCAACGCGGCGGTGAGGAGCCGCGATTTTCTGGTGCCCGGGCTGATCGCGGTCATCATGACCCTGATCGGCGCCATGCTGACCTCAATGGTCGTGGCCAGGGAATGGGAACGCGGCACCATGGAAGCACTGATGGTGACCCCGATCCGCATCGGGGAAATGGCGTTCGGCAAGCTGCTGCCCTATTTCATTCTCGGTATGGGCGGCATGCTGCTCAGCGTGATCATGGCCCTGTACGTGTTCGACGTGCCGCTGCGGGGTTCCTTCTGGGTGCTGCTGCTGACCTCGGCACTGTTCATGATGGTCGCACTGGGGATGGGGCTGCTGATCTCCGTCGTTGCCAGAAGCCAGTTCGTTGCCGGCCAGTTGTCGATTGTCGCGACCTTCCTGCCGGCATTCATATTGTCCGGGTTTATTTTTGAAATCGGTTCCATGCCGCAGGCGATTCAGGTGATTACGCACGTCATCCCGGCGCGCTACTTTGTGGACATCCTGCACAGCGTGTTTCTGGCCGGCAATATCTGGCCCATCATCCTGGCCAACAGCGCCGCGTTGCTGGTCATGGCGGTGATTTTTCTCGGTATAGCCCGCCGCAAGACGCACAAGAGACTCGACGCATGAAGGCCTTCAACCGCATCCTGGCCCTGACGGTCAAGGAGCTGCTGACGATTCTCAAGGACAAGCGCAGCCGGTTCGTGTTGATTGTCCCACCGCTGCTGCAGTTGTTTGTTTTCGGCTACGCGGCGAGCTTTGACCTGAACGATATCGCCGTGGCGGTGTACAACGAGGATCGCAGCGCGCCGTCGCGCGAGCTGATCGCACATATTACCGGCTCGCCGCACTTCAACTTGCGCGCCACCATCGACAGTGATCAGGCGATCGCGCCGCTGATCGACAACCGGGATGTTCTGCTGGTGGTGCACATCGGTCCACATTTCAGTCAGCGCCTCAAGGACGGTCGGCAGGCCCCGGTGCAACTCATTCTCGACGGCCGCAACTCCAACACCGCGTTGCTGGCGCTCGGCTATCTGCGCAGCATTGTTACGGACTTCAACCAGTCATGGACGCGGCAGCAGGGACTGCCGGAGTTGCCGGCGGTGCTGCAGATGCGTGCCTGGTTCAACCAGAGCCTCCTGTCACGATGGTTTATCGTACCCGGCATCGTCGCGCTGCTGACCCTGGTGGTGACAATCACCGTCACCGGCCTGTCGGTGGCGCGCGAACGTGAGGCGGGTACCTTCGACCAGTTGCTGGTCACGCCCATGCGGCCGGTGGAAATACTCATCGGCAAATCCCTGCCGGGTATCATCATCGGTATGATAGAGGGCAGTTTTATCCTGTTGATGGCGGTGTTCTGGTTCGAAGTGCCCCTGCGTGGCAGCCTGCCGGCGCTGTATCTCGGCATGTTCCTGTTCCTGCTGTCGGCTGTCGGTATCGGCCTGATGATCTCCTCGCTCGCGGTGACCCAGCAGCAGGGCATACTCGGGGCCTTTCTGTTCCTGGTGCCATCGGTGATTCTGTCCGGTTTCGCGACGCCGATCGCGAATATGCCCGCACTGGTCCAGCAACTGACTTATCTGAACCCGTTGCGCTATTTTCTCAGAATCCTCCGCGGCGTTTTTCTCGAAGGCAATGACTACCGGCTGCTGGTGGACCAATACTGGCCGATGGCCGTGATCGGGGTCGTGACCCTGGCGCTCGCGGCCTGGTTGTTTCGCCATCGCATGGTGTAGCGGCGGCGGATAGCGTACAATCGCGCGGTTTTTGATCAGCCGGTTTTCGACCGCCGGGGTCCGATCTGGCCGGTGAACAGTCACCGGAGGAATCCACAGATTAAATAAGCCTTTAGTGATATTTCGGCGGTATAGCGCCGTGCGAAGCGAATCAACTTAACACTTTCTTTATATATGTCATGTTAGGGTGCGCGCTCGCGTAATCCAATCTTCACGGAGAATTGATCCACATGAGCACTCGCTCAGATCCACTGACTCGACTGTTTCCCTTTCTCGTCTGGTGGCCGCTGCTCAACGGCAAGAATGTCAAATCTGACGTCATAGCCGGTATCACCGGTGCCGTGGTGGTCCTGCCACAGGGCGTGGCCTTCGCCACCATTGCCGGTATGCCGCCCGAATACGGCCTTTACGCCGGCATGGTGCCCGCCATCATTGCGGCGCTTTTCGGTTCCTCCTGGCACCTGGTGTCCGGACCGACCACCGCCGCCTCGATTGTGCTGTTTTCCTCTCTGAGTGTGTATGCCGAACCGGGTTCGGCCGAGTATGTGACGCTGGCGCTGACCATGACCTTGATGGTGGGGCTGATCGAACTGGGACTTGGCCTGGCGCGCATGGGGGCACTCGTCAACTTTATTTCGCATTCCGTGATCGTCGGGTTCACCGCCGGCGCGGCGATCCTTATCGCCAGCAAGCAGCTGAAGAACTTCTTCGGTGTGGAAATCCCGCGCGGCGGGCATCTGCACGATGTGCTGATCAGTTTCTGGGGCGAGATCGCCCACATCAACGGCTATGTCACCGTGGTTGCGGCCGTGACGCTGCTCTCGGGCATCGCGGTGAAGCGCTGGATGCCGAAGTTACCCTACCTGATCGTCGCCATGGTGGCGGGCAGCGTGGTGTCCCTGCTGATCAACCAGATCTTCGGCAGCGAGACCACGGGCATCGCCACCGTCGGCGCGCTGCCCAGTTCGTTGCCGCCACTGTCGTCGCCGAGTTTCTCGCTCGACACCATCAAGAACCTCGCGCCGGCGTCACTGGCGGTAACGCTGTTCGCCCTGACCGAGGCGGTATCGATTGGCCGTTCACTGGGTGCGCGCAGCGGCCAGCGCATCGACGGGAACCAGGAATTCATCGGCCAGGGCCTGTCCAATATCGCCGGCAGCTTTTTCTCCGGCTACGTGGCCACGGGTTCGTTCAACCGCAGCGGCCTGAACTACCAGGCCGGCGCCCAGACGCCGCTGGCGGCCATGTGCGCGGGGCTGTTCCTGATCTTTATCGTGCTGCTGGTCGCGCCGCTGGCGGCCTACCTGCCCAACGCCGCAATGGCCGGCATTCTGTTCCTGGTGGCCTGGGGGCTGATCGATTTCCATGAAATCGGCCACGTACTCAAGACCAGCCGACGGGAGACGGGCATCATGGGCGTGACGTTTTTCGGCGCCCTGTTCCTGGAACTCGAATTCGCCATTTTTGCCGGTGTGTTGTTGTCGCTGGTGCTGTACCTCATGCGGGTATCCAAGCCGCGGATTATTTCCCGTGTGCCCGATCCGCGCCTGCCGGGCCGCAAATTCAACACCGACGCCTCGCTGCCCAGCTGCCCCCAGCTGCATATCCTGCGCGTCGATGGCTCACTGTTTTTCGGTTCCATCAACCACGTTCAGGAGGCTTTCGCGGACCTCGACGAACAACATCCCGAGCAGAAGCACCTGGCCATCGTCGCCGACGGTATCAACTTCGCCGATATCACCGGCGGTGCCATCCTGGTCAAGGAAGCCAGCAGACGCAAGGCGCGCGGGGGCAACCTTTATCTCATGAAGGTCAAGAAAGGCCTGTGGGAGTCCCTGGAGAGCTGCGGTTGTCTGGATGCGATCGGGCCGAACAACGTATTCCAGTCCAAGACAGCCGGCATCACCGGTATTTTCCAGAAGCTGGACAAGACCATATGCCAACGCTGCGACAAGCGCATATTCCGCGAATGTGCGTCCATTCCACGTCTGAGTGACAACACATAGGTAGGTGAGAATGTATGCCCTGGTTATAGAGGATAACCCCGATCTGGTCGCCAACCTGTACGATTTCCTCGAGCCAAAGGGTTACGTGCTCGATGCGGCATACGATGCCCGTACCGGTTATCAGTACGCCCAGGACAAGGAATACGACGTCATTGTTCTGGACCTGACGTTGCCGGGCATGGATGGGCTGGAGCTGTGCCGGCGCCTGCGCGATTCCGGCAACACCACACCGGTACTCATGCTTACCGCGCGCGACACGCTCGCGGACAAGCTGGAGGGCTTTTCCGCCGGCTCCGACGATTACCTGGTCAAGCCGTTTGCCCTGCAGGAGCTGGACGCGCGCATCCGGGCGCTGGTCAGGCGTGCGCGTTGCGAGGAGGGACGGGAACAGCTGCGTGTCGCCGACCTGTTATTCGACCCGGATACCCTGCGGGTCGAGCGCGCGGGCAAGGTGATCAACCTGCCGCCTATTCCCCTGAAAATGCTGGCCCTGCTGATCCGTCAGTCACCGCGCGTGGTACCCAAGCGCGAACTGGAACGGCGTATCTGGGGCAATGAACGCCCCGACAGCGACGCACTGCGTACCCACCTGCATGTGTTGCGCAGCGCCATCGACAAGCCGTTTGAAACGCACCTGCTGCGCACCGTGCACGGCATGGGGTATCAGCTGGCTGAACCCGATGAAGTTCAGGACTAGCCTCCGCTACCGCGTTACTTTTGCTTTTACTCTGCTCGGCGCCTTTGTCAGCCTGACCCTGGCGGTATTCCTGTACAGGGAAACCGTCAGCATGGAGCAGCGCCTGGTCGCCGAAACGCTCGCCACAGAAGTCGGCGATTACCTCGAACGCTACGCGAGGGACCCTGACAGCCGCGGACCGTCGAGCACGGTGATGCGGTCCTACCTGATTGACAACGGCGACAGCGCCGGTGTACCGGCGCCATTGCTGGCATTGGCGCCCGGATTGCACCGCTTGCAGCTCGATGGTAACCATTACTTCGCGGAGGTGGTCGAGCGCGCGAACCGGCGTATCGTCGTGTTGTACAACGACGTCCAGATTCGCCGCCGCGAGCACCAGTACAGGGTCTTCCTGGCCAGCGGCGTGCTGATCATGACCGTGCTGTCGGCGGCGCTCGGGTACTGGCTCGCGGGACGCGTGGTGTCACCGGTCGGTGAGCTCGCGCGGCGGGTAAGGCGGCTGGTGCCCGGCGACACGCAGATAAAACTCGCGGAGCAGTTTTCCCGCGATGAAGTCGGGGTGCTGGCAAAGAACTTCGACGACTACCAGGTGCGGTTGAACGCGTTCATCGAACGCGAACAGGCGTTCACCGCCGACGTGAGTCACGAGCTGCGCACGCCGCTGGCGGTGGTGGAGGGCGCCGCCGAGGTGCTGCAGGAGGATGAGCGCCTGGAAGAGGATCAGCGCCGGCGGGTCAGGCGTATCATGCGCGCGGTGCAGGAAATGGCCGAGACCACCGCAGCGCTGCTGGAGCTGGCGCGCGAGCGGGTCACCGGCGACGCACCCAGCGGCTGCAATGTCGCTGCGGTGCTGCGGGAGGTGGTGGATAATCACCGCTCGATCCTGCATCGCAAACAGGTCGAGGTCATCATCGACGTCATGGCCAACCCGGAGTTGCCGGTGGATTGCGCCCTGTTGCGCATTGTTGTCGGCAACCTGATACGCAACGCCTTTTCCTACACCCGCGAAGGGCGGGTCACGATCGTGCTGGACGAGACCGGTATCCGCGTCATCGATACCGGCGTGGGCATCGCCGATTACCAGCTCGACGACATCTTCAAGCCGTTTTACAGCGACCAGGGGGGCGAGGGTATCGGGCTTTCGCTGGTCAAACGCATCTGTCTGAGATACGGCTGGCGGCTCGAGGTCAGCAGCGAGCTCGGGGCAGGCACCTGTTTCAGCCTGCTGTTCTTATCGGAATCGGTGTAACTTATCAAAAATAAAGTGAGTGGGCGCCGGCGCCTAAACGGAAGCGACACTTAACGAAAACATAACGATATATTAACATTTCTGGTAATATCAGCTCGCGCCTTTGCGGCCACTCGGCCGGTTGGTGCGACAACCGTGCCGCACACAACAGGAGCGCCTTGTGCCGGATAAAGCCAGAACCCTCTCGCTAAAGAATTTTGTCGTTGCCCTGATCTTTCTCGGCGTCGGCTTGTTCGCGTCGACCCAGGTGCCGACGATAGAGATCGCCTGGGTAACCGCGTTTCTGTTGCTGACGATTTACCTGTTCGCACTGGAAATCGTCGGCGTCGATGTCGCCGCGGTGTCGATCATGGTGCTGCTGGGCCTGACGACATTGCTTGCGCCGGTGATGGGGCTGGAGGAAGGCCTGGTCTCGACCACCCACCTGTTCGACGGGTTTGCCAGTAACGCGGTTATGTCCATTATCGCGGTGATGATCATCGGTGCCGGTCTGGACAAGACCGGCATCATGAGCCAGGTCGCATCCTTCATATTGAAAACCGGCGGCAGTACCGAGAAGCGCATCATCCCGATTATCGCCGGCACGGTCGCGGTGATTTCCAGCTTTATGCAGAACGTCGGCGCCGCCGCCTTGTTTCTGCCGGTGGTCTCGCGCATTTCCGCGCGCACTCACTTGCCCATGTCGCGTCTGCTGATGCCCATGGGTTTCTGCGCCATTCTCGGCGGTACCGTTACCATGGTAGGGTCGAGCCCGTTGATTCTGCTGAACGACCTGATCCTGACCTCCAACACCGCGCTGCCGCCCGAGCGCCAGATGGAAACCTGGTCGCTGTTCTCGGTCACCCCCGTAGGCCTGGCGCTGGTGGTCACGGGGATTGTCTATTTCGTTGTCGCCGGAGGCCTGGTACTGCCCGTGACCAAATCGGAAGGCAGTACCGCCGGCGACGTCATGGACTACTTTCGCGATACCTATGGCCTGGACTATGTGCTGCGCGAAATGCGTGTGCCGTCCTCGAGCGACCTGGTGGGCAAGCTTCTCGAGGACATCGAGCACAGCGAGCACCTGCGGGTGATCGCCGCGATTCGCACCAACAAGGATATTGCTATCGGCGCCGGGGGCGTGGCCCGGGATACCGCGATAGAAGCGGGTGCGGTGCTGGGCGTGCTGGGTTCGCCGAAGGACCTGGAGGCGTTCGCCCATCGCCACGGGATGGTTGTCGCACCCGCACTGGATAATTTCGCCGATGCGCTGTCGGCCGCCAAGGCTGGTATCGCCGAGGTGGTCATACCACCGGGTTCGCAGCTGATCGGCAAGAGCGCGCGCGACGTCTGGCTGCGCAAGCGCTACGGCGTTTCGCTGATGGCGATGCACCGTGTGGGCAAGACCTACCTCGCGGGGGAAGGTGTGCGCGACATGCCGTTCCAGGCCGGTGACACGCTGGTGGTGCACACCACCTGGGATGCGTTGACGCGCCTGGGCAAGGACCGCGACTTCGTGGTGGTCACTACCGAATATCCGCACGAGGAGCTGCGCCCGCAGAAGGTGATTTATGCGCTGGTGTTCTTTCTCATTGCGTTGTCGCTGGTACTGTTCTCGGACCTGCGCCTGTCAGTGTCCCTGCTGACCGGTGCGGTCGGCATGATCGTGGCCGGTGTACTGACCATAGAGGAAGCTTATGACGCGGTGAGTTGGAAAACCGTTTTCCTGCTCGCGAGCCTGATACCGCTGGGTCTCGCGGTGGAAAGCACCGGTACCGCGGCGTGGATCGCCGACCGTACCCTGACGTTGCTCGGCGATGTGCCGGTGTGGACGCTGCAGCTGGCTATCGCCGTGCTGGCGACCTTCTTTACCCTGGTGATGTCGAACGTCGGTGCGACCGTGCTGCTGGTGCCGCTGGCCGTCAATATCGCCATCCGGGCGGGCGCCGACCCCGCGCTGTTTGCGCTGACGGTGGCCATCGCCACGTCCAACTCCTTCCTGATTCCCACCCACCAGGTCAACGCCCTGATCATGGGGCCCGCGGGCTATCGCGTGCCGGACTTCATGCGCGCCGGCGGTATCATGACCCTGCTGTTTCTCGTGGTCGAGATGATCATGATGAACCTGGTGTTCTAGAGCGTTCCGTTCGATCGACGGGTGCGGGGTATGGCCGGAAACGTGTTGGCGCCCGGGTTGATATATATGGTTGAACATATATCTTCTATTGCGTATATTCTTCGCTCTCATTGAAACCGCCGCCCGCGCCGGTGGGGCCGGTTCGGTTACACCGTGGAAATCGACTCATGAATATACTGTTTTTGTGCACCGGCAATTCCTGCCGTTCCCAGATGGCCGAGGGCTGGGCGCGCGCGCTGGGCGCCGATGACCTCCAGGTACAGTCCGCGGGCATTGAAGCGCACGGCAAGAACCCGCGGGCTATCGCCGTGATGCAGGAAGCCGGCGTCGACATCGCCGCGCAGCCATCGACGCGGGTAACCGGGGACATGCTGCATGCGGCTGACCTGGTAGTGACCGTGTGCGGCCACGCCGACGAGCACTGTCCGGTGTTGCCGCCAGGCACCCGCAAGGAGCACTGGCCGCTCGAGGATCCGGCGCGCGCCAGCGGCAGTGAAGAGCAGGTGATGGCCGTGTTCCGTGCCAGCCGCGACGTTATCCGTCAGCGGGTGGACGATCTCCTGCAACGCCTGGGCGCGAGTGCGAAGCCGTGAGCGTACAGTGTGAAACCGTGGCAAAGCAGGCGGCGGGTGCGCAGATGGGCCTGTTCGAACGCTACCTGAGCCTGTGGGTGCTGGTGTGTATTGTTGCCGGCATTGCGCTCGGGCAGCTGTTTCCCTCTCTGTTTGCGCGCGTCGGCGCCCTGGAGGTTGCCGACGTCAATCTGCCGGTGGCGGTGCTGGTGTGGCTGATGATCCTGCCCATGCTGCTGAAAATTGATTTCCAGGCGCTCAGGGACGTGCGCCGGCAC
>JAJDOI010000201.1 GCA_022340245.1 Thiogranum sp. | reverse complement strand
TTGTTTACTTCCACCATCGCACGCATGCACAGCCATCAGGACAAAACCGGCTACATCACGACAACCAATGAAGGCATTGATGGCGGCGGTCGTTTTACCCTGCATCTACCATAACGGGCCACCGCGCGTCCCTTGCGCAGGACTTCGCGAAAGCCGCCGACCGTGCGGTGCCACTCAGGCGGACAGCGCAGCCCTGCCCGCCGGCGCTGAATCGGCCTGGCAAACGGCCGTGCTGGTCACCCGGCGATCTCCTTTCCAATTGAAATAAAACGCGTTTTTTCTGTTCGGTTTTGGAGCAAACCGCCGCTAAATAAATGTATCGACATACTGACAGGTGGAATCCGCCCGATGTTCCTGGCACTGCGCAATAAACTGGCGATTTTCGACAACTACATCAACCCGTTCAACCGTCGCGGCGCGTTGCGGCTTTCCCGCTATCACCCCAATGCCTACCTCCTGTTGACACTGCTGGCGGCGAGCGGCGGCTACGCGTTTCTGCTGCTTTTTCCGACATTGCTCGTGAGCATGCCGGTGGCGCTGTACTTTTCGCTGCCCGCGGCGGTCACACCCTTGCAGTGGTTCGCCATCGTCAATGAGCTGCTGCTGACGCTGCTGGGCGCCGCCGGTACTGTCACCATCGCGACCATGCGCTTCCCCGCACCCTCAGGTCTGGAACTCGACCAGCGCGGCTTTCCCCGCTTGTTCGAACTGCTGAAGGAACTCGGTGAGTTGTATGGCAATCCGCGCATTGACCGGGTGATTCTGCGTGACCGCTTCGATGTGCGTATCGTAAAAACACCGCGAAGCGGGTTTTCCTTTACCACCACCCACACGCTGGTCATCGGTCTGCCGCTGTTGCTGACGCTGTCTCCGATTGACGTGCACGCGCTGGTGGCGCGGCGCGTCGGGCAACTCGCGGGCCGGAATAGTCGCATCAACAGCTGGCTGTACTATCTGAGAGACCTGTGGGTACAATATCTGAGCCACTTCGAGAAGTGTCACTCCTGGCTGGCGCGACCGCTGTGGTCGTTCTATCGCTGGTACGTTCCGCGTTACCGCTCGCTGGCCCTGGGCGCGGCCCGCCGGAGCGAACTGAGAGCCGATCTCTACGCCATGCAGGCCATCAACGACCGCGACGCCGTGCGCGCCATCGGTGGCCAGGCCATGATCGATGACTATCTGACGCGCGTGTTCTGGCCGGATGTTGTCGCAGCCGCGTCCTCGTCGATGAAGCCGGAAAAGATGCCGCACGCGCGCATGGCGGAGCTGTTTCAGGGTGGTCTCCCGGCCGAAGAAATCACGGTGCTGTTGAAGCGCGTTGCAGGCAGACGCAGTAATCCCCATAGCACCATGCCGTCATTGTCCGAACGCCTGGACAATATGGGACACCGCAAGGCGCTGCCGCTCAAACCCATGCCGGTATCGGCGGCACAGTTTTACCTTGGCAAGGCCTGCGAGCAGTACATACAGCTGATGGATAAGCGCTCCTGCGAGAAGATCCGCGCGAAGGTCATCAAACAGGCCAATCAGAAGCGCCGGTGACACCTGTCCGTGGCGGATCGCCGCGGCTGCGAAATCGTGTCGTCAACGCTAATGGCTTTCTGGCTCGGAGGCGGTAATCCGGTCTTTGTACAGCTCCGCCAGGGGAAGCCAGACCTCCTGGAAAAGTAAATTTTCCTTGTCATCGTCCGTATCGACAGACTCGATGATATCGATCGCCCGCCGGTACAAGTACTCTTCCTGTTCCAGTTTTCTAGACATCCGCTTGCTCCTCGCTCAATCGGGTTTCCGCCCGCACGCCACACGCAGCGCCGGTGGTCAGAACCGGTAGCGCAGCGACATCATCACAGCGTGCACGTCATAGTCCGGGCTGTCCTGACCGAAAGCAATGACGTTGGGAATGGTGTCGGGGTTGACGCCATCCAGCATCCAGTCCTTCGAATTGTAGTGCTCATACCAGTACGCCGCATGCAGGGTAAGATTTTCCTTCAGGCGGTAGTCGGCATACAGCTTCACCGAATTGAGATCGGTCTCCAGGTTCGGAAAATCCCCGTTCGGCGCGCCGGTTTCGACATTGACCTTACCGGTCGAACGCGACAGCACGTAGTCGGCGCCGACGTCGAGCTTGTCCTTGATCAACTGGTGCTTCACGCCGATACCGACAGAACTGAAAGTATCGTTGTTCTTTCCAGTCCAGTCCGGGGTCGAGAAGGTCTGGCTACCGACCTGCTCGGACTTGATCTGCTGCCAGCTGGCAAACATATGCATACTGGTCGTTTCCGTCAGGAGCAGCGAGGCATCTGCGTTGAAATCGGCTTCATTGCTCTGGGTCAGCCCCAGCACCGAGTTTGAATAGTCATCCTTGGATAGCTCGACTCCAACTCCGATGCTGACCCGTTCGTGTGGCGTGAATGCGGCGTGAACACTGCCGGTATTCCGGGTGCGGTCGGCCATATTGAATTTTCTCATCAGCGGGTTTTGCGGCGGTTCCGTATCGGGAACCGGGTTGTAGTCCGAGGTACTACGATCGGCGTGCGCGATCTTGATCGCAAGATCGACATTCTCGCGGATACGCACGCTGAGCCTGCCCCAGAAGGTGTCCTCGGTCGTCTGGTTGACTTCCTGGTTCGTGCGTTCCTTTTTCTGGTAGTCATATCCGCCGCTGAGTTTCGCCACCCTGGTGAGCCGGTAGTCGGCACCCAGCTTTCCCGTGATGTCCGTGAAACTGTAGGGCAGGTTTGTGCGCGCTGGCGAGGCGAAGCTGTCGGTGGTCACCCAGTTCCAAACCTCGCTGGGCGTCTTGTTGTCCCGGTCATTGTAGCGATAGGACGCATTCAGGCGCAGCTTGTCGGTCACCGTGGAGTCAACTTTCAGATTGGCGGTCAGGGTGTCGACCTTTGCATGCGCGGACGTCTCCGGTAACGCCGTTGCGAGATTCGGGTTGATGGTGGCCGCCAGCAGGTCCTCGTTCTGATCCATCCGGCCCAGCGCGATATCGCCACTGACCCGGGTGCGCTGACTCACCTGGTAGCCGGACGACAGCAGCACCTGGTGGAACTGGTTATCCGGCGGCAGGGCAAGCTGGCCCGCGTCCGCGCCGGGACCGATCGGGTTGTAGGCATTCTGCCAGGTCAGGGACTGGTGCTTGTTGTTAAAAAAGGAGCCGTAATAGGCCAGCTTCGACTGCCATTTCCCTGTGGTATAGGCGACCGATGCCTCGACCTCGTCGGTGACGTAGTCGACCGGTTCGACCAGTTGCGCGCTGTTGAAGAAAAAGGAACCGGCGGTACCCTTCTCCCCGTCCCGCACCTCATGACGGAAACTGACGGCGGTCTCCCATTTTGATGCCGGGATGAAGGAAACACCGACACCCAGACGCTTGCGCTTGGTCTTCAGGTCGGCGCTCTGCAGGCTGGCGTTCAGGTCTGTCATGCCGGCGGTGGAGCCCGCAGTTACCCACCCGGACGGCAACTGCAGCGTACTGTTGCCGCGGTACGGCGTCTGTCCTGTGTCGGAAACATAGTGCGCGAGCTCGCGGTAGTCCAGGAACAGCCGGTACTTGCCCTGCCGGCCGCCCGCGATGTCGGCCGAGCGCGTGTCGAGACCCAGGTTGCGCAGCTTCAGGTCGAGGTAGTTGGCATTTTTATCGCGATAGCGTGCCGTGGCATTGCCAATGGCGAAAGCCCCCTCTTCATTAAGACCGTTGTACTCACCGAACTTGTAGGAGTCGTCCGAGACGTAGCCGGCGCCGGCTTCCACCTCGCCGCTGAAACCCTCCTCGAAGACACAGTACTCGCACTCCCAGCGGGAGGTATCGACGCCGGGCGGCACCCCCGGAGCGGGCGTATCTGCAACCGCATACATCGAGAACGGCAGACATAGCGTCACCAGCAGCCCTCGTCCGCCGGTGGTAGTCATGTTCATGTCAGGTTTCCTCATTGCCTTACCCCATTCGACGCGTATGCGCCGCCGGCCGCGCTAGCGCATCAACTTCACGCCTGAAGGATGATTCGAGCCGTGCACCTGCGAATGACAGTTGGTGCAGGACCCCGCCAGCAGAAATCCCGAAGGATTCCCACTCGGCAAGCCCTGCGTGGTGCGCGCCACACTCGGGTGCCCTAGCTGTGAGTGGCACTGCTGGCACAGCAGTGGCGGGAGTTTGGTGAGCAGCGCCGGGTGGATCGAGCCATGCGGCGTATGGCACAGTGTGCAGTCTTCGGACGCGGGCGGATGCTCCCACAGAAAAGGTCCGCGTTTGTCCGCGTGACAGGTGTAACAGGTTTCATTCAGCGTCGGCCGCAGCAGCAAGGTGGACGTCCCGCCGCCGTGAACGGCATGACAATCACTGCAGCCCAGCTGCCCGAAGCGCACCGGGTGATTGGAGGGTTTGAAAAAGTCGGCCCGTTCCTTGAGGTGGCACTTGTAGCACACGTCGGGCTGGGTCACCCTGTCGATCACCGGATCATGCGCGGTATGGATAGTGTGGCAACTGGCACAGGAAACGTCGTTGGCCTGGTGCGCGCTACCCTGCCACTCGATGCGGTGGTTACCCTGGTGGCACTGCAGGCACATGCCATTCTGGACTGACACGGGCTCGTCGGACTTGGGGCCGAAATTGATAATTGGCGGGCGCTTTTCGCCCGGCCGAACCTTGCCGACGTGACTGCCGTTCCTCAGGGCCTGCTCCATGAACAAGGCCCCACCGACACCCGGCCCATGGCAGGCCTCGCACTGCAGCCCGGCAAAGGGTGTGCGCGAATCCGCCTTCATGGCGTGCTTGGTCTTGAAGATGTCGAGCACCGGATATTCCGAGTCCTCGTCGTGGCACTTGATACAGGTGTCGGCGCCCTTCTTCGAATACTCCAGGGCGCTCACCGCGGCCGGCGCGGCGTCCGAACCGGCCTTGTCGGCACCTGCGGATTCGCCGGTCGGTGCGGCGTGAGCAATAACGGCTGTCAAAAGGCACCACAGAAGTGGTGGCAGGACGAACGGCAGGCTTCTTGTTTTTCTCATAGACACCACGGCTGCTTAGGGTTGTTGCGGGCCGGCATTACTGTTCTGACGCATCACAGATAATGCCGGCCCTGTTGCAACGATGCAAGGCAGAACCTCAATGGGCTACGGAATAAACTCCCCGAGGAAATTGGCAAACGCCTCGTCATGCACCAGTTTCACATCCGCCAGTTTTCCGGGACCGTGGCAGACCGGGCACGATTCGATGTTACCTTCCTGAACCACCTGCTCGGAACCCGCACCACCCAGGATAGCGCCGTTGTTCAGCATATGCTGCTGCTCCAGGGTGCCATCGTGGCAAGCCGTACATACCGATGCAATCGGCGAGTACTTCCAGTCATCAGACTGGTCGATCAGCTGCGCATCGAAGTCCGTACCGTCCGCCAGGGCGTTCGGGAAGGAATTCACCGTGCTGCCCTTGATGCCGTTCATGGCCGGCAATTCCCAGTTGCCGCCGCCATCGGCCGAGCGGTCTGCGAGGGTATATGTATCAGGCAGGTGGCACGTCTCGCACTTCGACAACACGCCGGGGAAGCGCACGTCGCTGAAGTCATGGGCATTGCCGCCAAACCCGTAGATCACCAGCCCGTTCGTGCGGAACCCGTGGGCATCCGTGCCATCGAAATTGCTTGCCGAGGCAGCGTGAATACCGTGGATCAACCGTTTGAAGTCGATCGATTCCTCCTGCTTGCCATCCACCGGGGAGACCAGCGGCAGGCCCGTGGTTCCGTCCTTGGGGCGCTGGCTGACATCGGTATTGCTCGGATTATGGCACAGCACACACAGCTGACCGTTGTTGTTGCGGTTGCTGCCGTGCACGTTCAGCACATCGTGGCAGCGGTCGCACTTGGTCGGCACATCCACCACCTGGCGCCGCGGTTGCGGCGTGCTGTCGGTAATCGCGAAATAGGAAACCTCGCTGTTGACCGGCACCCGCACGGTGAAGGCGCCGGTGCCGTCGTCCGCGGCCGGGTGACCTTCCATGGCGATGGCGCCGGTGCCCGCTGCGGTGGCGGGGATCACTTCGACCGGGCTCGCCGCTGCACCATCGAGAGTGAATGTACCGTCGCCATTGTCGGCGACCGCCGTGGAAGTACGCACGTTGATGGAATCCGTGCGCGACGGACGCGTACCGGTACCGCCTTCGTTCGTGTAGTCACGCGTATCCCAGGCGATGAGCACATTCAGGGATGCGGCACTCGAACTGAATTCCTCGTCGGTGCCCGTGGACTTGACGTTGTAGGCATTGCCATACTCGTGTGTCGTCGCGCCCGTAGGATCCGTTACCGAGAACTTGACGGTCGGATTGGTCGTCGGCGGACAGGTCGGATTCGAGCCAACGGCCGTGCCGCAGACCTCCAGAATGTTGAACTGGAACAGCGCCCGCTCGGCCTTGCCCGGGATAGTGTGCGATGCCGCGACGCTGCCGGCAAAACGATTTTCCGCATGGCAGGTAGTGCACTCGGTATTGTCCGAGACGATGCCGCCCGGGTGGCCGGCCGGATCTACGGCCCCATCCTTGGAGAAATCGATATCATCATGGCAGGACCCACAGGCCGCCATGTTCGGCGTCTGCCAGGCATTGCCCTGCGGGGTTTCGGGATCACTGCCGTCATGGCACTTGGTGCAGTTGCGGATATCCTGCGGAAACACGATATCCGAGAAATCATGCGAACCGACCGCATAGCTGCCGCCCGCTTCCACGCTGGGCAGGTTTTCGCCACGGTGGATCTTGTGGATCATTACCTTGAAGTCGACCGTTGTGTCGGCATCCGCCCAGGAACCCGGGTTGTGACAGGTCACGCACAACTTGGTCTCGAAGCGCGAGCCGTGGGCCGTGATCTTGTCGTGACACTCGTTGCAGTTGGCGGTCGCGACGATCTCGCGCTCGCTGCTTACGGGACCGCCGGCCGGCACGAAATCGTATACGGCATTGGCCATCGGCAGGTCACGATTGCCCTGCTGGATGCTTACGCGGTGCGTCAAACCAGGCTGATAGGACAGATCCAGTGGCGTGCCGTCAGCTTCGGTGCAGGGCGCGGGGCAGGCCACATTGGTAATGTCGGTCTCGAAGGTGTAGGTGTAGGTACCATCACCGTGATCGACAAGTTCTCCCCATACGTCGGTCGGGCGGTCGCGAAAACGTTCCTGCGAACCGTGCATGGCCGACCCGCCGGTGACAATATAGTCCTGCCACTGGCTGTTACCGTGGGGTGAGGCACTGGCGGGGATCAACTTGGCGATGTTGAAACGCAGATCTGAGTCGGCAAGCCCGGGAACGCCGGAACCGTCCTGGTTGGTCACAGTGAAGTTGACGACGGGTGGGCTGGCTATCGTGACGCTGTCGACGGTAATGCTCAGTGAAGTCGCGCTGGCCGGTGCGGGGGCGCCGGGGGGTCCAGGTGGTCCGGCTGGTCCCGTAGCGCCGTCATTGCCATCACTGCCACATCCCGCCAGGCCCAACACCAGCACCGAGGCTCCCAATACCGACCTGCACCACAGGCCCAACGATTTTGACTGATTCACTGATTTTCCTCCCGGGGACGTTCGGCAAGCCAGGCCGTCGTCCTTTTTGCTGCCATGCCTGTCGAGACCACCTGCCCGCGCCTCGACAAACCCTGCGTTTATTGTCGTTCTGTCGTTTCGCACCATGTCGTGCTAACGTATAGACTGACGTATAGATCAAGCGCTTACCGAGGTAAAGCTATTTGAGCCAGCACCCGCACCTAATGTGCCCGGTGTTGACGCAAATCAATACAAAACGGCCCCGAATAATTTGGAATTCAACCAAATACTGATATAACCCGCACACGGAGGAGGACACACCATGAAAACAAACACCCGCATTTTGCTATTCCCGTTCCTGGGTACCCTGCTTGCGGGCGGTTTCCTTATGGACGCCGCGGCTGCAGATATCGCCACCCTCATCGCTCCGTGCGAGGACTGCCACGGCAAGGACGGTGCCAGCGAAGAGCCGAAGATCCCTACTATCGGCGGCTACTCGGCCATCTACATCACCGACTCCCTGGCCGTCTACCGGGATAAAACCCGGCCGTGTGAGGACGTCAAGTATCCGGCCGGCAAGCACAAGGGCGAAACCACCAATATGTGCGAGGTCGCCAAGAATCTCTCAGACGAGGAATCCGGACTCGTTGCCGAGCACTATGCCGGTAAGCCTTTCGTGCGCGCCAAACAGAGCTTCGATGCCGAACTGGCGAAGGTCGGCAAGGGCATCCATGCCCTCGAATGCAAGAAATGCCACGAAGACGGCGGCAGCTCGTCGGATGACGATGCCGGCATCCTGGCCGGACAGTGGATGCCCTACCTGCAAGACCAGTTCGAGGAATACACGACCGGGAAGCGCCCAATGACCAAGAAGATGAAGCCCAAAATCGAAAAACTGAGCGCTGACGATATCAAGGCACTGATCCAGTATTACGGCAGCTTCCAGTAACCCCCGGCAACCGGCGGACCGGCCGGCAGCGCACATGAACACCTGACAGGGAGACTGCTCGCATGGCAGAGACTGACAACGACAAAGACTGCAAAGGGCTGTGGCGACGGCCACGGGTCTGGTTCCTGTTCGGCATCCCGCTGGGCGGCTTTCTGATGTTTCTGGCCGGTATCATATTCTGGGGCGGCTTCAACACTGCTGTCGAAGCCACCAATTCGCTCGGGTTCTGCACCTCCTGCCATGAAATGGACACGGTTTACGAAGAGTACAAAAAATCGGTTCATTACCAGAATCAAAGTGGCGTAAGAGCAATCTGCCCCGACTGCCACGTGCCGAAAGAATGGGTCCCAAAGATGGTGCGCAAAACCGAAGCGAGCTTCAATGAACTTCCAAAAACGATTCTCGGTACGATTGATACACCCGAGAAATTCGAGGCCGCGCGGCTCGAACTCGCGGAACACGTCTGGGCGGGCATGAAGGCGAACAATTCCCGGGAGTGTCGCAACTGCCATTCTCTGGAGGCCATGGCGCTTTCCCTCCAGGACAAGAGTGCGCGGAAAAAACACACCGAGGAACACATGCGGGAGAAGGGCGAGACCTGTATCGATTGCCACAAGGGCATCGCCCACAAGCTGCCGGAAGGCTACGAAGGCTGAAAGCGGCGATGGCTACGGGTAACCGGGGGTTTTGCGGACCGGCCGACAACTGCCGTAGAAGCTTCCCCGGCTATGGACGGCAGCAAACCCGGCGACAGGCATAGCCCGCCTGCCTGGCGCCGGAACGATGGAGCACGCGGGTGATTGAATCGCTTCTGCTCACTGCGGCGCACGTGTACACCTTTCAGGGACAGCGGCGACTGACCAATGCCAGCGGGTTTTTCTTCGAGCGTGAAGGGCGGCTGTTTCTGGTGACCAGCCGGCACGTGATGAGAGACGAGCCGAGCGGGCACTTTCCGGACCGCATCGAAATCGAGTTGCACGTCGACCCGGACAACCTGGCCGAATCCACCGAATTCTCCATTCCGCTCTACCGTGACGGCAAACGCGTCTGGCGCCAGGGACTCGACACCGCCGGAGAAATCGACGTCGCGGTAATCGAGATCGATCATGCCGCACTCCCCCCTACCACCGTCTATCGCGCGTTCACACCGGATCACCTGCCCAAACGGTTCGACCAGGTCGAGGTCGGCACCTCGCTGCTGGTCGTTGGCTTCCCGCTCGGCTTCCATGACACACTCCACCACATGCCGGTGGTGCGCCAGGCAATCGTGGCGTCGTCGTTCGGCCTGCGCTTCAAGGGCGCGGGCTACTTCCTGACCGACGCCCGTACCCACCGCGGCACCAGCGGGGCGCCGGTCGTGATGCGCGCATCAGGGCAGGCAGCCGCGCTCGGCGACCTGCCGTGGAGGCTGCTCGGCGTTCACTCGGCTCGGCTCGACGTCGGCACACGCAGCCTCAACCTGGACGAGGCCCTGGGACTGAACTGCGCCTGGTACCCCGACATCCTGCTGACACTCACCGAAGATTGACGGCGAGTTTTGCGCGCGAGCATGAAGTCCTGGGACAGCGTGCCTGACGGGAGCTACATTCGCTGACCCGGGCGCCTTCCCGGGCCGGCTTTGATCGGGCGTGTAACCGGAAGGAGCGGTATCGACAGGATCGACATCAGCGAGCACTGTCCGGTCGGCGAACACATACCATCGAACGCCGAGGGGATTGTGGCGTTGTGATGCCACGCCGTGCACGTCCCGGCCGGAGCACGTCGGCCTCATCAATTAAAATATGATCAGCTATTTCCTGCGAAAGGGCCTATAGTGGTTGTCTGACCATCGCCAGACCCTTTGCCGCCAACCGGCGCCTTCAGATAAGGATGGGGCTTCCGCAAGGAGCAGCGCGTAACGCGCAGCCATACAAGCGCCAGGCGATGAGTCACAGGAGATCGCCATGTTGACACCCTCCCCTTCCCGGGCCACACCCACCGTCAAATTCGAATGTCTGAACTGGCTCGCTGCCGATCCACTGCCGCGCGACCAGACCCAGAGCCACCGGCTGCACGAGCCGCAGCACCTCATCACCACGATCGACCCCATGACGGGCAACGATATCGACGACGTCACGAGCCATCCATCCACGGTGGATGGCAACCTTACCATCTATTTCGAAACCGAGGCGAGCCGCAATTCCTATAAGCTCATGCCGCTAAACCATCCCAATCTGCGCCTGCCTTACCCGGCCGCGGATAGCGATGACCGTGGTGGTTGAGAGTCCGGATAGACAGTCTTCCCGTACCAGCGATACGCATTCAACCGCGACAGCAGAGGATCTTACCAGGCGGCCATCCGCGCGCTCCATCGTGCCCGCAACAAACCCGGAGCGGGCGCGACATTCCCAACAGGAGCTGACCCATGAGTAGTACGCGACGACCGGGGGTCACTACCGTTTGCGGCGCGTTTCTTCTGGCGCTTGCGGGCGCTGTCCCCGGCCTTTTGTTCGCCAAGGACATATTGTCCGTAGCGATCCCCGCCAATGCGCACGTGCAGCGTTACGGTAGCGGCTGGGAATGCAACCCTGGCTATCGCAAGGCCAAGGAGGCCTGCGCAGCCGTCAGGGTGCCTGCCAATGCATATCCAACAGATACGTCCTACGGAACGGGTTGGGAGTGCAGTCGGGGCTATCAAGAGGTAGATAAAGCCTGCATCTCCATCAAGGTGCCTCCCAACGCCTATCTCGACGCCTCCGGCGATCGATGGAAATGCGATCGAGGATATCGCCGGATCGATAAGACCTGCGTCGCCATCACGGTACCGGCGAACGGCTACCTGACCGAATCGTCATACGGATCAGACTGGCAGTGCGATCGCGGGCATAGAGCGGTCGGCGAGGCATGCGTCGCCATCACGGTACCGGCGAACGGCTACTTGACGGAATCGTCGTACCGGTCCGGTTGGGAGTGCGATCGCGGCTTTCGAGCGGTCGACCAGGCTTGCATCGCTGTGGAGGTGCCGGAGCACGCTCACCTCGATTATTCCGGAAACGACTGGCAATGTGACCACCCATACCGCAAGCAACAGCATAGATGCGCCGTGCCTTGAAGGAATTCAGCACCGTCCGGCCAAACGGCGCATTCAGCGCGGCGACGGACGAGCTGGAAACCATGACCTTCCCGTTGCTGCCTTGGTAGCCGCAGCGGGAAACAACCCTCAGAAATCCTCAGCCACCAGACTGTACGCACAGACACCCTTGCCACCGCGCACATAGACTTTGTCCGCAACCTCGTGGATCCTGCTCCTTGCGGCATCGAAAGCCTCGAGAAGCCCCGTTTCGGCGCCACTCATTTCGGGACAGAGCCGTTGGAGTGCTCCCGACTCCACGAAGAAGGAAACTTCGATGGCGCTATCGTATCCCCAAAAACAGACACGGCTTCGACTGGCATCGAAGCTGCGGCTTGGGTTCGGAAAGTTCAACCTCATCGCCGGGCACCCGGCGTCTGAACCGGATCGACGTCGCCACCCGGCGTCATACTCTTCAGAAACTTGAACAGATCGCTGTCCGTGGAAAGCACAAGAGTCGTGTTTTCGGCGATGATGGATTTGTAGGACTGCATGGTCCTTGTGAATTCATAGAACGCCACCGCTTCCGGGCTCTGATTGTAAGCCCCGGCGTAGATTTCGGTGGCTTTGGCATCCGCCACGCCGCGGATTTCCTCGACCTGCCGGTAGGCCTCAGACTGAATTTTATTAAGGTCGCGCACACGATTTCCGCGGATTCTGGCGGCCTCGCCGTTGCCTTCCGACAGGAAGCGTTCCGCAATCTGCCGGCGTTCGCTGATCATTCGATCGTAGATCTTCGGGCGCACGCTTTCATTGTAGTTGATCCGCTTGAAGCGGATATCGAGCAATTCGATGCCAAACACGCGAACCTTCTCGGCAGCCGCGGCGAAGATCTCCTGCTCGACCTGTTTGCGTCCCTTCTGGATCGGTACCAGTGATCCCATATCCAGCTTGCGTTCCGCGTCGGTCAGGAGGGCGTCACGCAGCGGCACACGATCCTTCGTGGTACGGATGATCTCGATCAGCTCATGCTTGGCGACCGCGTTACGGGTCTCGCTGCCCAGAATGTCGTCCAGGCGGGACTGGGCGCTGCGTTCATCGCGCAGCCGCAGAAAGTACTGGAGCGGATCGGTAATCCGCCAGCGGGCGAAAAGGTCGACTGAGATGTAGAGCTTGTCCTTGGTTGGCATATCCGACGGATTGCCGTCCCACTCGAGAACCCGCTTGTCTATTGGATTGACTTCCTGGATGAACGGCACCTTGATCTTCAGACCGGCGGAAGTCACAGGAGCGCCGACAGGCTTGCCGAACTGGGTGATAATCATTTGCTCGACTTCGCTCACCGTATAGACCGAACTCATCAGAACATACGTCCCGATACCCAGAACAGCCAGGGTGGCAATTTGCCCGATCTTCACGGCTGATCTCCCTTCCGGGTATCGAGATTCAGCAGTGGCAGGATACTGCGCGTTTGTTCATCGACAATGATCTTGGAACGTATGCCCGGCATGACCTCCTGCAGGGTTTCGATATAGATACGACGGCGAGTGACCTCCGGGGCCTTGCTGTATTCCGCCAGCAAGGCACTGAAGCGAGCGACATCGCCTTCCGCCTCATTGATTCGCTTGAGTCGGTAGCCGTCGGCCTCGCGGATCCGCTGATCTTTCTCGCCCTCGGCCAGCGGAATCACCTTGTTGTAATCGCGCCGCGCTTCGTTGATCAACTTCTCTTTCTCCTGCTGGGCCTGGTTGACCTCGTTGAAGGATTCCTGCACCGGCAGCGGCGGGTTGATGTTCTTCAATTGCACCTGGTCGATGCTGATCCCCATGGCGTATTTGGTTGAGAGCGCCTGCATCTTGGTCAGCGCTTCCGATTCGATTTCCTGTCGGCCGATGGTAATCACCTCGTCCACGGTACGATCGCCGACCACTTCCCGCATGACGGATTCCGAAACGTAGCGAAGCGTTTCACTCGGCTCCCGAACTTCGAACAGGAACTTAACCGGATCGGAGATGCGGTATTGAACCACCCATTCCACCAGTGCGGCGTTCAAGTCACCTGTCACCATCTCCGTTTCCAGCTTTGTTTCCCGCTCTCCGCCACGAGGACTCTGGTACGGATCGGTGGCGCCCGGGGTCGTGAAACCGAATTCCTGCTTCAACTGCCGTTTCACGGGAACGATGGTCGCCTTGTCAATACCCAGCGGCAGCTTGAAATGCAGTCCCGGTGTAACGTCCTTGAGATACTTGCCGAAACGTTGCACCACAGCGACAGAATCACTCGGCACGGTATAGTAGGCCGTCCATGCGCCCAGGCCGACCAGAGCGAGGACGGCAACAACGAGGACGCCACCCGGGCCGCCACCCGGGACTAAGTGCCTGAGCCGATCCTGCCCCTGCCGGACCAGAGCCTCAAGATCGGGAGGATCGGACCCGGCCCCACTGCCCCAGGGATTAGATGGCATTGCGATCCCCGGTGTTGTGCGCGCCCGAGGTCGCGCTGTGATGAACGATCATTCCATCG
>JAJDOI010000169.1 GCA_022340245.1 Thiogranum sp. | reverse complement strand
TTTCTGGTGCAAAGAAAACGCAGAGGCCATACTCCTGCTTCGCTGCTACTGGAAAGCAGGAAGATGGAACCAATTGAAAAAACAAGCAAATTCATTGGTCCCAGAGGTCTACGCATGACCCGGAAATCGGGATCGCGCCCTTGCGACGGCCTTTCTCGTGAGTGAAGTCCTGCGCACCGGGAGCCGTTCGGCTGATGACCTCGCCTTGGCCGGTATAGGCCGAGTCGCCCCACACCCGCGTTTCCTCCCCGTGCAGCAGGTCTTCCAGCACCTGCGAGTCATATACATTGGCCGCCGTGGCCACCACCGAATGAATCTGTTTGCTCTTGCTGTCCACGCCGATGTAGGCCTTCATCCCGAAGTACCGCTGCTTGCCCTTGCGTGTGGAACGCATCTCCGGATCGCGCGCCTTGTCCTTGTTCTTGGTCGAGATCGGTGCGCTTATGGTACTGGCGTCCAGGATGGTTCCGCCGGCAATGCGCAGACCCCGTTCCTGCAGGTACTCGCCCACTGCTTGAAACAGCGAGTCGCCCAGTCCATGCTGCTCCAGCAAATGCCGGAAGTTGAGGATCGTAGTCTCGTCCGGCACCGGCTCCTGGCGAAAAGTTATCCCCAGAAAATACCCGGATTCAGGCACAACCACCGCGAACAGAACGAACGGGCAGATCAGATGCCAGCAGGGTGGGATATGCACCCCATACATGGGAATGTCATATCCAGGCTCCAGCCACCACCGGGCAGGCGTGCCGGCGTTGGGATGCTGAACGATGTTATCTACCTACTACACCGACGCGGATATCGGAAACTCCAGGCTTTTCCTGGATTACCGAAACCGTGTTGGCACCATCTGCAACAGCAATCACCTCAATGTATTTCTTGTTCAGTCGCTTCCTCTCCTGCGTTCATATGACCAGCCAGCCGTGTCGATAGTACGCCGGGGTTGTTGCAATCTATTCATTTTGGCGGAGCCAGTGAACCGGTGTAGAACACGTCGCACTCTGCGCCAGTCAAGGCATTCTTTCCCTTCTTGAGCAGCTTGAGGGCCGGCCCGCTGAGGGACTGCAGTATATTCGGCTTCTCCACCACCGGTTTATGGAAGGTGCCATGCATTTTTTTCTGGACCATGGCGCAGCCCTTGGCGTCGATCAGTGCCACAATCACATCATCGAAGGTCTCATTGACGAAATTGAGACTTCCCTGGAGAGCGATGCGGTTCTCGTCCGTCACCATGGCCACGTCCTGGGCCTGTGCCTGGCCGTGTTCGACGTTCCAGTTGGAAACGAGCTTGCGAATGCTGCTGCCCTCAGCCCCCTGGAAAATACTTGCAATGTTGTACCCCTTCGTGACCACCAGGCCGAACGGCCCGGCATAGAAAAAAGCAGCCAAATCCACAGGGTTAAAGTTCTGGCTGGACTCAAATCGGGAGAATGTCTTATCGAGATCCGTACCGATGAGCGTGAGATTTTCGCCCTGTAGCGAGATCTGCCCGCGCAGGGTCCGTTTCATCCCGTGCGCGGTCTTTCCCCGCATCGACAGGGTTGCGGAGAAATCCATCGTCCCTTCCGCGGCCTGCTGTGGCGACAGTGTCTTAAATGCCTCCTTGATATGGAACTCTGGCAACGAGTAGCGGACGCTGTAAACTGGGACCGCGCCCGAAAAGTCCGCGCGTATGTTCCCCGATCCCTGGGTTCCGAAGACATCCATCGTGACCGGCTTAAAGTCGAACACCCCATCCCTTCCCTCGGCTGCAACCTTCAGTTCTGATGCAGCGAAGCGTTTGGCCCGGATCTCTCCGCAGGCGAGTGCTACCATGAAGGAGAGGTCTTTCATAAGGTCCCGGCTCTGCCCACTCGAAAGATGCAGACGGAGCAGAACCAGGCTGCAATCCCCGACCTCAAACCCTTCTCCGGATTGTTTGTCCGCGTAGAGAAAACTTGCGTCTGAAAGGGAAAGCTTCGCCAGGGACAGCGCGGGGGAAGCTGCTCCGGCTGCATCCGGTTTTTCGAAGTTGAACGTGCCGTCGCTGTCCCGTTCGATGGAGATCATGGGCTGTTCCAGCGCGATGTTCCTGGCCTGGAGTTCCTTGCGGAGCAGAGAGAGGAGACCAACCCCAATCCTGGCCTCCTTTGTCGTGACGATAGCCGCCATTCACGAGGGTTGCCTCGTCCGGTCGTTCACAGCGAAATGCCACAGACGGGAACAACCCGTCGATTTCCCCGGCAGATGACCGAAGAGCGGGCTGTGCGTACGAAGCTTGACTATGATGGGTCCGATGAGGAACTGACACTAAACGAAGACCCGAGGATGCGCAGCGCCCCGGCTTCGATCAGCCGGTAGGCCTCCGCCAGTCGTGCCGCCCAGGCGGCGGCGCCCGCTGCTGTTTTAATCCCGTCCCGGCGGATCTCGATCATGACACTGGGCAATCCGCGACCCTCGCCGTGCACCGGGATCGTGTAGTCGATATCAGAGTCGATCGGGTAGGGCGCGTTGTCCCCGACGGTGAATTCCCCGCTGCGGGCGAGCACTCCGAGCATCAGCGCGGCGAGTCGCCGGTCGCGCCAATGGGAAACACCGATATGCCAGGGTCGCGGCTGGCCGTTCAGAACCGGCGTGAAGCTGTGAATGCTGAGCAGCAGACTCGGCCGCCGGGTGCGGACATCGAGCAGCCGATCGATGGCATCGTGGTAAGGCCGGTACAGGGCATTGATGCGGCGCTCTCTATCCAATGGCGACACTCCGCAGTTGCCCGGGACGGGCACGCCGTCACTTTGCTCGGCAATGGATCCCGCGCTGCGCAGCGGTCGATTACAGTCGATGACCAGACGCGAGTAGCCGCTCAATACCAGGGGGGCATCGAGAAGAATTGACAGCCTGCGCGCTACGTCGGCCGCACCCGGATCCCAGCCGATATGATCGGCCAGCTGGACCGTGTCGAGGCCGAGCGTGCCGAGTTGTCGCGGAACTCTGTTGGAGGCATGATCGCATACAAGCACGGCGCTACTCCGCCCGTCGGCATTGACCAACTCGGCGGGGGGCGCTTCGTCGGACCCCAGCAACAGCGCTGTCGATACGCCAGTATCCGAATCCATCAGCGCGGATCTGTGCGCGATGCGCCGCGCGTGTGCAGGGTACGCATCAGCACCCTCAGCGCCCCCTCACTTCATCCGTCCACACCTTGAAGCTCTTGAGCACATTCGGACCGAAGGTGTTACTGAGTGGCACATCCGCCGCATCCCGGCCCCGGGCGATCAACACGCGCCCGACTCGCGGTATGTTGTTGCGCGGATCGAAGGTATGCCAGCGGCCGCCAAGGTAGGCCTCGAGCCAGGCGGAGAAGTCCATGGGATCCGACGAGGCAGGAACCCCGATGTCACCCAGGTAGCCCGTGCAGTAACGCGCCGGAATATTCATGCAGCGACAGAAGGTGATCGCGAGGTGGGTGTAGTCGCGACACACGCCCATGCG
>JAJDOI010000166.1 GCA_022340245.1 Thiogranum sp. | reverse complement strand
CGCCGACGCACCACCCGGGCACGACCGGGCCGCCGACCAGAGCGCGGCAACCGTGCAGGTGGATTCGGGGTCTGAAGCGACGCCTCCGCCCGTCGACAAACCGGCGCAAAAGGGTCCCTGGGTCATCAACCTGATGTCACTCTACGACCAGGCGGCGGCCGACCGGTTTGCGCAGCAGGCGAACTCCATGGGCATCCCGGTCGAACAGAACCGGACCCTGGTAAAGGGCAAACCCGTGTGGCGCCTGCAGGTCAGCGGCTTTGACAGCCGCGACCAGGCCAGCGCCTACGGCGACGCCAACAAAACCAAACTCAGGCTGAAGAACGTCTGGATTTTCAAACGCTAGGAGCCTCAGACCGACGGACGTCTGGACGCCAGAGACGCAACCAGCAGGGCAACACTCAGCAGCAGCAACAAGGCACTCAACACCGGCAATACTTCGGCCATGCTGAGGCCGAACGGCAGCGTCGGCGTATAACCACAGGCTTCCTGCACCTGAAACAGGGGCGGGAACCAGTGGTCCAGCGGCAGCCATGCCGGCAAGCCCAGGTCAAAACTGCACTCGCCTTCCACGGTGCCGCGTTCGATACCCAGCAGCTTCCACGCGCGCTCCAGCATGCCCGCCAGCACCAGCGCGCTGAGTGCGTGCGCGGCAATCAGGCCAAACCAGCTGCGGCGCATGACCAGGGCCGCCAGCGCCACCAGTATCAGCCCCATCACCCACAACCGCACCTGAATGCACACCACACACGGCCCGTAACCGAGAACGTGCTGATAAAACAGCGCCGTTCCCTCCATTGCCAGCCCGAGCAACAGCAACACCAGCCAGTACCAGGGCGACCTGCCGAGCGCTGCAAGCTTATTCACTGCGGGGACCTCCATCGGGACGCACGGCCGACACCGGGCGCTAGCTCAGAAACGGGTGATCTTTTGGCAGTTGCCTCGAAACCCACACCGCCAGCCGGTGACGCATCGCCTTCTGTGAGACCTGCTCTTCCGGCAGCGGTTGTATCACTTTGTCGTGCACCAGCAGCCGGTAGATATATTCAATCTTTTCATTCGCCGAATCGGTCGCCTCGAACTCGACGACACCGCGCTCTTCGCCATACTTCATCCCGGCGCGGATCGCTTCCTTCACCAGCTCTGCTTCGTGCTTGAGTTTTTTCATACCGAAACGCGCCCCGCCGCTTTTTCGCCCATCCTAACCCCTTTCCCGGTGTCCGTTAAGCCGCGGGCGGGAAACAGACGGCTGGGCCCGCCGCCGAGCCCCCCTGGCCGCTGACCCGGCGGTTTCCCCGCGCGGGAACCCGCGGGTGGCCCTCCCCGAGCCCTGCAGATTCCACCCGCGACGGCCGCTAACCAGAACAGGGCCTACACGAACGGCGGATAATGTGACACAGTTCACAATTGAATCAGAGAGATCTGTCACATTGCTCAAGTTTTTTCGAGACATCTGCGACAAGTCTGTATATTATCCTAGCCTGGACCGACAATCCGTGGCGGAAACGCCAGCAGTCATAAATCGCCGTATGGAACGCAGCCCTGTTGTTTTGATTGTCTGTTGCCTGGGCCTCCTGCCGGGCACTCTGCTGGTATCGCCCGAGGCCGGCGCAATCGTCACCAATGCAAGCCCGCTGATCGCGGGCACCGAACCGCTACCCGATTTTTCCGGCGTCGCCCGCGAGCCCCGGCCCGCCGAGCCGCCGGCGGAAGAAACACCGGTCGCCGCTACCGCCCCGGCCCCGGCGGCCGCGCCCCCTGACAGCGGGCCGGCGGCGGAGATTCCCTGTCTGAGCAGTTTCCTCGGCGACGAGTCGCAGGACAACGCCGCAAGCCAGCCCTGTGACGATCCGTCCGACGCGCAGCGGCGCCTGTCGCTGAAGTTCGGCCGCCGCATGGGCACCGGCAGCGGCATACTCGGCGAATTCGACGGCGTACGCGTGGATTACCGCCTGACCGGTGGCCTGATGCTGAACGGTGTCGCCGGCTACCCGGTGCTGTCAGACAAGGACAAATTCAATGTCGCCCGCCAGGTCTTCGGTTTCAGTGCGGATATTCCCAGGTTTGCCCGGGCGTGGGACCTGAACAGTTACCTCATCGAGCAGCAGAGCAACGGCAAGGCCACCAGCCGAACGGTCGGCGGCGCGGTCCGTTATTTGCGGCCGAAACGCTCCCTGCTGCTGTTTGTGGACTATGACGTTGTCCAGCACTCGCTCGGCGCGTTTACCGCAGCCGGTGCCTGGAAACTGCCCTACCGGACCACCATCAGCGCAACCATTGATGTCCGCAACAGTCCCATCCACGCGCGCCAGAAGAAATACCTGCAGCGCAGCATGGCGACGACCGAGGGCTGGACCTGGATACTGCCCGCAGACCGCATCCAGCATTTCACCGCGGACCAGTCCGAGGGCGTCACCACGCTGGCACTCGGTCTGACACATGCGTTCTCCCAGCACATCAAGATGACCGGCAGTGCCGCCGTTCTGGACGCCTCGAACCAGGCCAATGGCGGGGCCACGGCCGAACCGGCCAGTGAGTACTTATACCACCTGAACCTGACGGGCAATGACCTCATGTTCTCCGGTGATCGCAACATGCTCGACTTCAGCCACCGGGTAACGGACTATTCGCGGGTGTCCTCCGCCGCCATTGACACCCGATATGCCATCAACCGACGCTGGAATGTCAGCCCGCGGTTGCGTGCCGACTACCGCGACAATGCACTCGACCAGACGGCCCAGTGGGTGACCTCGCCCAGCGTGAAGATGGAATACCGTTGGCGGGACCGATATGGCTTCAAAATCGAAGCCGGGGGCGAGTGGCGAACACGGGAAATACCCACCGAGGACAAGACTCAGTCATCGTATTTTGTCAGCCTGGGGTACAAGGCCAAGTTCTAGTCGCGGGTACGCCGCAGCGGTTCATTCACGGCTATTCGTAACGCAACGCCTCGATGGGTTGCAGGCTCGACGCTTTGCGCGCCGGGTGCAGGCCGAAAAACACCCCGACGATCGCGGCAAAGGAAAACGCCAGCATGATCGACCAGGGCGTGATGTCCACCTGAAACTGGGAAAAGCGTGCCAGCGCAACCGCAACACCGACGCCGAACAGCACGCCGAACACGCCGCCTACGCCGCTCAACACCAGTGCCTCGAGCAGAAATTGCCAGAGGATGTCGCGACGGCGCGCACCGAGCGCCATGCGAATACCGATTTCGCGGGTGCGCTCGGTCACCGACACCAGCATGATATTCATGATGCCGATACCGCCGACCAGCAGCGACACCGAGGCGATAGAACCGAGCAGCCAGGTAAACACGCTGGCGCTCTCCTCGGCTGTCTTGGCGAGTTCGGCTCGGTTGTACATGCGAAAATCGTCGTCCTCGTCGGGCTGCAGCCGGTGCCGCTCGCGCAGCAGGCGCTTGATCTCGCGATAGACACGCGACGCGGCCTCCTTGCCGGTCGTCTGCACCTCGATACGGTGAATGTAGTTAATACCGAGCAATTTACGTTGCACCGTGGTCAGTGGCGCGACAATGGTATCGTCCTGATCCTGTCCCCAGGCGCTGGCGCCCTTTTCGCTCAGTACTCCGATGACCCGGCAGGCCAGCCCCTTGAGCACAATCGTTTCACCCACAGGATTGACCAGGCCGAACAGCTCGCGTGCCACCGTGCGTCCCAGTACGCAGACGTGTTCGGCCGACACGACCTGGCGGTCGGTAAAAAACTCGCCCGCCTCCAGCGGCCAGTTTTTGACCGTGGGAAAATCCTCGCTAACGCCCTCCACCGCCGTGCCCCAGTTGGTGCCGCGATAACGCGCCTGGGCACTGGTGCGCACGCTGGCCGCCGTCGCCACCACCCCCGGCAGCTGCGCAATGGCTTCGGCATCGGCCGTGACGAGGGTGGAAGTGGTGCCGGCACCGGTACGCACACCGCCGCGGGTGACGCTGCCGGCACGCACCACCAGGCTGTTGCTGCCCATGTTCTCCAGCTGGCTGGCGATGCGCTGCTGCGCGCCCGCCCCGACCGCCAGCATGGCGATCACCGCGCCAACCCCGATAATGACGCCGAGCGCCGTGAGCATGGCGCGCCCCTTGTTGCGCCACAGCGCGCGTAACGCCAACCGAAAAGCAATATCCCAGATCATGTCAGCCCTCCAGTCGCCCGTCGCGCATGGTCAGCTGCCGCCGGGCATGGGCGGCGACCTCCGGTTCGTGCGTGATAAGCACAATAGTCAGCCCCTCGTCACGGTTAAGCTCGTCAAGCAACGCCAGAATTTCACCACTGGTGGCGCTGTCGAGGTTGCCAGTCGGTTCATCGGCAAGCAGCAACGACGGCCGCGTCACCAGCGCGCGGGCGACTGCGACCCGCTGCTGCTGGCCGCCCGACAGCTGACTGGGCAGGTGATGCAGTCGGTCACCGAGCCCCAGGCGTTGCAGCATCGCCTCGGCGCGTTCGTAACGTTCCTCTTTGCTGACACCCGCATATACCAGCGGCATTTCGACATTGTCCAGCGCGCTGGTGCGCGCCAGCAGGTTGAAGTTCTGGAACACGAAGCCGACGGCGCGGTTGCGAATGCCCGCCAGCGCATCGGCATCCAGGCGGGTGATGTCTTCACCGTTCAGCGTATAGTCCCCGTCATCGGGCACATCCAGGCAGCCGAGAATATTCATCAATGTCGACTTGCCGGAGCCCGAGGAGCCCATAATGGCAACGAACTCGCCCGGCTCGACCAACAGGTCGATGCCGTGCAGCGCGTGCACCTGCACGCTACCCATGGCATAGGTCTTGTGCACGCCGGCCATGCGGATGACGGGGGTGCTCATAAGCCGAGAATGCGCCCTATCATGTTCACGCAAGGCTAGAACAGGCTGAAACCACGCCGCTTGCGCGGTTCGTCCTGCTTGCGCAGCGGCACAGCCACCGGCATCCCCGGCGTCACGTCCTCGCCTTGCACCTGCGTCTGCTTCTCGCCCACCAGCCCGGTCTTCACCCGCCGCGGCTCGAGCCCGTTGGCACCGGGTGTCCAGAGTACCGCTTCACCCGGCTTGATTTCCTTGCGCAGGCTGGCAATATCGGCGGCCGGGATCGGCGGCACAAAACGCAGCGCCGCGTTCGGTACCTTGAGCACGTCGTCGCGCCGTTCCACCTCGATGGCCACGGTGGCGGTCATGCCCGGCTTCAGCGACAGGTCGCTGTTATCCACGTGCACAATACAATTGTACTTGACCACCCCGGCTTCGATTTTCGGCTCCAGGCGCACCTGTCCCAGCGTGCCGTTGAAAGTGCGGCGTGGATAGGCGAACACCGTGAAAGTTACCGGGTCGCCCTGCTTGACCATGCCGATGAACGCTTCGTCGACATCGGTTTCGATCTGCATGCGGGTAAGGTCCTGCGCGATGGTGAACAGGGTCGGCGCCTGCAGGCTCGCGGCCACCGTCTGTCCGACATCGACATTGCGTGAAATCACCACCCCGTCGATGGGCGCGCGAATGGTAGTGTGTTCCAGGTTGAAACGCTCGTGATCCAGCGCCGCCTGCGCCTCGGCAACCGCCGCGACCTGCAGTCGATATTCCGCCTGGTCGGCCTCCAGGGCGAAGCGCGCCGCATCGACATCGCTGTCGGAAACCAGCTTGCGCGACTCCAGGCTGGCAACGCGCTTGAGGTTACGCCGCGCCTCGTTGACCGCGACCGCGGCCTTGTCGCGCGAGGCCTCGGCGCTCTTGAACTTGGCCTGAGCCTCGGCGACATTGGCCTTGAACAGCGACGGCTCGATCTGGGCGACCACCTCACCGGTTTTGACGGGCTGGTTGAAATCCGCCGACAGGGACTCGATGGTACCCGAGACCTGGCTGCCTACCAGCACGGTGATCAGCGGGCTGAGGGTGCCGGTTGCCGATACCGTGGCGACCAGGTTGCCGCGGCCGACCTCGACAGTACTGTAGGCAGGCGCTGCCTGTTCCGCCGGGCGGAGAAAATACGCCGCCGTAACGCCGACAACCAGCAATGGCAGCCACACAAACCAGCGTGCGAAAATTCGCGCTGAAAACGCTCGCATGAGCTTTGTCCCGACAAGGCGGAATTGCCTCGCGCACGATTGTATCCGATATCCTGTAGCCCGGCTGCAACGGGCTCAGGCACACCCCGGGCAGTATGGCAAAGCCACGCAAAAACCCGGGGCTTGCGCGCACTCAACGATGAACCTCCCGTGAGGCGCGGGGTCGAAGGTTTCTTTTTGGTACCATTCAGCCTGCGATAATCAACCGGACCCGCAAGCTATGCAGTACAGAAAACTCGGCAACACCGCGACCGACGTCAGCGTCATCTGCCTGGGCACCATGACCTGGGGACAGCAGAATACCGAGGCCCAGGCGTTCGAACAGATGGATTATGCGCTGGCGCAGGGGGTGAACTTCTTCGACACCGCGGAACTCTACGCCATTCCACCGAGGGCCGAAACCTATGGACGCACGGAAGAGATCATCGGCAGCTGGCTGCGCAAGACGGGCAACCGGGAAAAAATAATACTCGCCAGCAAGATCGCCGGTCCCGGTGTCGGCTGGGTGGATCACATCCGCAACGGCAGGACGCGTTTCAACCGCAAGCACCTGGAAGATGCGCTGCACGGCAGCCTCAGACGCCTGCAGACCGACCGTATCGACCTGTACCAGCTGCACTGGCCGGAGCGCGACACCAATTTCTTCGGCAAGCTCGGTTACGCGCCCGGGGCGCGCGACGAGTTTACACCCGTGGCCGAAACACTGGAGGTGTTGAACGACTTTGTCCGCGCGGGCAAGATCCGTTATGTCGGCCTGTCAAATGAAACCCCGTGGGGGGTCATGCGCTTTGTGCAGACCGCGGAACAACTCAAACTGCCGCGCGTGGTCAGCGTGCAGAACCCCTACAACCTGCTGAACAGAAGCTACGAGATCGGTATGGCGGAAGTGTCGTGGCGGGAGCGTTGCGGCCTGCTGGCCTATTCACCGCTGGGTTTCGGCGTGCTGTCCGGCAAGTATCTCGATGGAGCCCGTCCAGCCGGCGCGCGACTGAGTCTGTATCCGGACTATACCCGCTACACCAACCCAGTCGCGGAAAAGACCACCGCCGACTACGTGGCACTGGCTGCAAGACATGGCCTCGACCCCGCGCAGATGGCGCTGGCCTTCGTCAACAGTCGCAAGTTTCTCACCAGTACCGTCGTGGGCGCCACCAGCATGGCACAGTTGAAGAGCAACATCGACAGCATCAACGTCAATTTAACTGACGAGCTCATCGAGGGTATCGAGCGTATCCACCAGTCTCATCCGAATCCGTGCCCCTGAGCGTCGACAGGCGCACCACGAAGCCGGCCGCGAAGCACGGCAAGGGGCCCGCCGCCTCAGCCGCTGTGTCGCCGACCGGCCGAGGCGGCAAACAGCACCCGGCTGCTCAGCCAAGCCACTGTATCGACAGCAGGCCGCCGATGGCAGCGGTCAGCAGCGGCAAGCCCACCCAGAGACCCAGCCTGCCACCGCCGACAGTCGCCGCCAGCGCACCCTTCACCAGGCTGTTGACCGACGCCGCGATAACAATGCCGCTGGCGGCTATATGGGCGGCCAGATCGCCTCCTGTCATGCGCGACAATGACAGGGTGATAGCATCGACGTCGGCGATACCGGAGACACCGGCAAGCGCCAGAACGCCGGCGTCGCCCGTCCAGCGCCTGAGCGCCTCGGCGAACAACATGATCAGCGCGAGCAGCACGCCGAAGCTGAGGGCGGGCGCAAGATCGAGCGGGTTGTGCATCGACGCGGCCACGGTTTTGCCTTCGCCTTCGGCGTGCGAACGCCAGTAGGAATACAATGCCATGGCGTAGACCAGCAGGGACATGACAACAACAGGTACCAGCAAGGGTCGCCACATCTGCGGACTTACCAGGCCGGCAATCAGGTACATGCGCGGATACATGGTTCCGCAGGCCATCAGGATGCCGGTGGCGAGCATAGGTGTCATGATCGGGCTGCTGCGCCCGATGCGGGAAAAATGCAATGTCAGCGCAGTCGAGGAAGCCAGACCCGCAAACAAACCCGTATACATCGTACCCTTGCGTGCGCCCGCAATTCTGACGGCAAAATAGCCGACGAAAGAGATCGCCGCGATCAGCACCACCATCCACCATATGGTGTAGGGATTCAGAGACTGCCAGGGACCATAGCCCTGGTCAGGCAGAATGGGCAGCAGCACCACCGAGATCAACAGCAGCCTGATGCCCGCGCGCAGCTCCTCGGCCTCCAGTGCACGTATCCAGCGGTGCAGCACCGGCTTGACAGCCAGCAGCAGTGTCGCCACCACGGCGAAGGCCGCAGCCGTCACCGCTTCGCCCAGTACCGCCATGGCGCCGAACGAAAACGCCAGAAGCGCGGCGACCACGCCGGTAATACTGGCATCGTTGAAGCGGCGGTAAGTGACGATATATGCCGTGGTCATGATCCCCGCCAGCGCCAGGAATGCAAAACCCAGCAACAGCGTATTGAGCTGCTGGGCCACCAGCGCCGCGGTGCCCCCGAGCAGCCCGATCAGACCGTAGGTGCGTACGCCCGCGACCCGCGAGCCCTCTTCCGCCTCGCGCTCCTTCCAGCCACGCTCGACACCCATCAGCAGCCCGATCGCCAGGGCAACGCCAAGGTGGTAATAGATTTCAAGTTCGGTGCTGAGGTGCATTACCTCAAACTATGCCGCCGAAGTGATGGGGTCAAGTCATAACATCTGCGGCCCATCCACTATAATTCACTCAGGAATGATCCCGACTCACTGCAACCTGAAGGTGCCGGAATGTTCAGAAGTTCGGTTCGATGAGCACCGATGCGGACGTTGGCGCACAATCACAGTCCAGAACCATGCCGGATGCACGGATAGATGCGGCTGTCACGCTGATGCAGGATTTCGCCGAGCGCACGGGAATCGCCGCCGGCAGTGAGATGCAGCGTTATCTCTGGACCGACGCGTTCGCTGTGTGCAACTTTCTCGGCCTGGCACGCGCGACCGGGAAACGCCAGCTCAGAGAGCTCGCACTGGAGCTGATAGACCGGGTGCACCACTGTCTCGGTCAACACCGCAAGGGTGATCGGCGTGAAGGATGGATCAGCGGGCTGAGCCTGGCCGAGGGCGAAACCCACCCGACCCGCGGCGGGCTGCGGATCGGCAAACCGTTGCCCGAGCGCGCTGCGGACGAGAACTTCGATGAGCGCCAGGAGTGGGACCGCGACGGCCAGTACTTCCATTACCTGAGCAAGTGGATGCACGCCCTCGACCAGGCCGCGCGCGCCACGCAGCATGCGCGGTTCAACCTGTGGGCACGGGAACTCGCCCACAGCGCCTTTCACGCCTTCAGTTACCTGCCCGCCGGCACCCGGGGCCCGCGCCGCATGTATTGGAAGATGAGCATCGATCTGACCCGGCCGCTGGTACCCTCCATGGGCCAGCATGACCCGCTGGACGGTTATATCACCGCTATCGAGCTACGCGCGAGCGCGGCCGTGCTCGCGCAAGCCGCCGCTGAACCTGACCTGGAAGCCGAGACCAGTCAGTACGCGGCAATGATCAGGCGTGGCGAATGGGCCACCGCCGACCCGCTCGGCCTCGGCGGCCTGCTGACCGATGCCTTTCGCGTGGCGCAACTGACGCCGCAGGGTGGCCTGCCAGAGAGCCCGGATGCGACCCTGCTCGACACGCTGCTCGGCGCCTCGCTCATGGGTCTCAAGTACTATGCCCGTGGCGGCGAGTTACAAATGCCCGGGGAACACCGGCTTGCATTTCGCGAACTCGGGCTGGCGATCGGCCTGCACGCCGTGGAACAAATGTGGCAGGCGGTCATCAGCGGCGCCGGCCGCCCGTACAGCGACTCGCGGGTGCGCACACAACTCCGGTCGCTGATGCACTTTGTGAGCCTGCGCGACGACATCGAGTCTTTCTGGCGCTCGCCCGAACGCTGGCGTACCGCCGCCTGGATTGAGCACCGGGATATCAACGAGGTGATGCTGGCGACGAGCCTCGCACCGGAAGGATTTCTCGTCCTTTCCAACACGCCCTTGACGGGCACGAGCTGAATGAGCAACAGGCCATGAAAGCCATCTTTATCGAGCAGGGCGGGGGCACGGACGCGCTGCGTGCCGGCGACATGCCCGACGCAGTGCTGTCGCGCGACGACCAGGCGCTGGTGCGCCTGAAGGCCGCCGGCATCAACCCCATCGACACCAAGATACGCAGCGCACCCGAGCGTTTTCCGCTCACCATGCCGGCGATACTCGGCTGCGACGGCGCCGGTGTGGTGGAAGCCGTGGGTCAGGCGGTGACTGCCTTCTCACCCGGCGACGAGGTGTATTTCTCCCAGCCCGGCTTCATGGGTCGCCAGGGCACCTACGCCGAAGCGGTCGCCGTGGATGCGGCGCTGCTGGCGCACAAGCCGGCCTCGCTGTCTTTCGAAGAGGCCGCGGCCGCACCACTGGTGCTCATCACCGCCTGGGAGGCTCTGCACGACCGCGCGCGCATCCAGGCCGGCCAGCGGGTGCTGATTCAGGCGGGCGCCGGTGGCGTGGGGCACGTCGCCATACAGTTGGCCAGGGAGGCCGGCGCGCGGGTGGCCGTAACGGTCAGCGACGATGACAAGGCAGCCTTTGCCCGGCAACTGGGCGCCGAGCACGTAATCAACTATCGGCACGAAGACGTGGCCGCCGCCGTCCTGGCCTGGACCGACCAGCAGGGCGTGGACATCGCCTTCGACACCGTCGGTGGCGAGGTACTGGATGGCTGCTTCAGCTGCGCGAAACCCTACGGGGATGTGGTCACCATCCTGGCCCCCACCGCGGACACGCAGTGGGGCGAAGCACGCACCCGCAACCTGCGTTTCAGCATGGAGCTGATGCTCTCGCCGGTGCTACTCGGTCTCGAGTCGGCCAAGCGTCATCAGGCGGATATACTGCACCGTTGCGCAGCGCTGTTTGACCAGAGCCACCTGCGCATCGCCATTGCTGCGCGGTTTCCGCTCGATCAGGCCGCCGCCGCGCAGGCCTGCCTGGAACAGCGGCATCCCGTGGGCAAGCTGATACTCAGCCTGGACTGATACGGCCTGGCGCCTGGAGCCGCTTGCCGGCCAGCGTTGGCGTCTTGTCCGTGCGGGTCTCCAGTTTCAGGTAACTGACCAGGCGGATCGAACCGTCGCGGTGCAGGGCTTCATGGATCTCGCCGACAGCGGCCAGAATCGCGGCCAGCTCGCCTTCGATATTGGTACCGGAAGCATGGGTCTCCAGTACAAAGTCATGCCCCTGGAGCAGCTCGACAACGCGGGTAATTTCCTCTCTCACGGAAACACCGTCGCCAATCGGGACGATCTGCAGTTCTGCGGTTGCTTTCATCGGCAGGACTCTCTTGTAAGTAGCTGGATGGTAAGACGATTATCTCACAAACCGGCCGCTCCCGTTGGCCCTGGCCTGTGGACCTGTCTCAGGCTGCCGTTATTCCGGTCAGGGCCATGCGCGTATTATGCTGCCGTGCCCGCGAAATATCCGTAATCAAGCCGCCGTGGCACAAGCCCCCGGCGAGACAGTAGACCTGGACACATGATCAAACCTGATCCTCGTGAGCTGAGCACCATCCTCGATCGCCTCTGCCGGCGTCGCGATTTTCTCAAGCTGTTCGGCAAGGGCCTCGGCTACTCGGCTGTGGCTTCAACCCTGACAGCCTGTGGCGGGGGTGGCGGTGGCAGTGACCCCATACAGCAGCCACCGGCGCCGGTGATACCGCAGGCCTCCGCCGGGTACACCGTGTTGAAACGTACCAGCTTCGGCGCGCGCCGCGATGCACTCGCCACGCTCGAGACACTTGGTATCGACGCCTACCTGGAACAACAGCTGGACTACACCCGGATCGACGACGGCGACCTCGAAGCCAGCATACAGACACTCTTCCCGCTGACCACGCAAAGCCCCGCGCAGCTGGTCGGTGGCTTCCCCGACAATATCGCCGGCGTCGCACAGCAGATGATCGCGGCCGTCCAGTACCGGCAGATATTCAGCCGCCGCCAGCTTTACGAAGTGATGGTGGAATTCTGGACCGACCATTTCAATATCCACCTGCTGAATGGCCTGGGCCCGACGCTGAAACCCGAAGACGACCGGCAGGTGATCCGCACACACGCACTGGGCAACTTCCGCGACCTGCTGCACGCCTCGGCGAAAAGTCCCTCCATGCTGTTCTACCTGGATAACTTTCTCAACCAGGCAGCCGCGCCCAACGAGAACTATGCACGCGAGCTGATGGAGCTGCACACGCTGGGCGTCGATGGCGGCTACAGCGAATCGGATGTCAAGGAGGTAGCGCGCTGCTTTACCGGCTGGTCGATTCGATTTCCCGGCGACCCCGGCGGTGAATACGGTACGTTCGTTTTCGTGCCCGCACTGCACGACAATAACGCCAAAGTCGTGCTGCAGCAGGCGGTCCCCGCAGGCGGCGGCCAGAGCGATGGCGAACAGGTGCTGGATTTCCTCGCAACGCACCCGTCGACCGCGCGCTTCATCGCCACCAAGCTGTGCCGCCGTTTCATCCGCGACAACCCCGACGCAGCCAGCATCGATGCCGTGGCAGCCGCCTTCACGCAATCGAGCGGCGATATCAAAGCCGCTCTGCGGGCGCTGTTTGCCACTGAGGCTTTCCGCAGCAGTAGCGATCTCAAGCTGTGCCGGCCGTCCGAGTACCTGGCCGGCGTGATCCGCGCCCTGGCGCCGGACACCCCCTACCCCACAGACAACGGACAGCTGTTCCTGTTCGCCCAGGCCATCATGGGACAGGTGCCCTATTACTGGCCGACACCGGACGGCTACCCGGACACACAGAGCTACTGGGACAGCACCGGCGGCCTCCTGAACCGCTGGCGCCTGTCGTTCCTGAGCTTTGCCAACCTGATCCCGTCCATCGATGTCATCCAGCTCGACTATGCGGACCTGCTCAATGGTGCGGATACGCTCGCGGGCATTGTCGATGCCCTGACCGACAGCATCCTGATGCGTCCCTTGTCAGACACGGACAGGGCTTACCTGCTCGACTGGCTGGTGAGCGAATACGGGCAGGCGGCAGACGCCGCCCTGCCCCTGGGGACCCCGGAAGCGGTGGCACCACTGGTGACTGCTGTGCTGCTCAGCTCGGCCTATTTCCAGCTTCGATAGGAGATCATCATGGTGAATGGCGGCACGCAACGATTTCCCGCAAGCGCGACCCTTCCCGCAGACCGCGACATACTGGTGTGCATTTTCCAGCGCGGCGCGGCCGATGGCCTGAATACCGTGGTCCCGTACGGCGACAGCGATTACTACGCCAGGCGCAGCACCATTGCTGTACCGGCCCCGGGAATGGCCGGTGGCGCCATCGACCTGGACGGGTTTTTCGGTCTGCACCCGGCACTCGGCCCGCTGAAACCCATCTATGACGCCGGCGATCTGGCCCTGGTTCATGCCACCGGTATGCCCCACGGCTCGCGCTCGCACTTCACCGCACAAGGTCTCGTGGAACGCGGCGTGACCGACAAGGCCGGACCAACCAGCGGCTGGCTGGGACGGCACCTGTCGCTGCTGGCGTCGGCGTCGAATTCAGCGTTTCGTGTCGTCGCCATCAGCGGCAACGTGCCGGTATCACTGACGGGTGCAAACGAGCCACTGGCTATCAGCAACCTCAACGATTTCGGCTTCGATCAGGACATTATCGATTCCGGCTACCCCACGGTGCTCGCCAACCTGTTCCGCAGCCCCGTGCCGTTCTCAGCCACCGCCGAGGCGGCGCTGTCGGCCATGGACGAATTGCAGGCGGCCAACCTGTCCGCCATTACACCCGACAACGGCGCCGTCTACCCTGACACTGCACTGGGGAAGAAACTGTTGCAGGTCGGCCAGCTGATCAAGTCGACGCTGCCCGTTGAGGTCATCTGCCTGGACGCCGACGGGTGGGATCACCACGAAAATCTGCCAACTTATATCCAGGGCTCGCTGGCCGAGCTTGCTGATGCCGTGAGCGCCTTCCATACTGATATGGGCGCGCAGATGCAACGCATTGTCGTGCTGGTACACACCGAGTTCGGCCGGCGCGTTGCAGAGAACGCCTCCGCCGGCACCGACCACGGCACCGGCAGCCTGGCCTACCTGTTCGGCGGCGGTGTCAACGGCGGCCAGGTGGTCAGCAGCTGGCCGGGCCTGGCAACAGCGAACCTGGAAATGGGCGAGGATCTGAAGATCACGACGGACCTGCGCACCGTGCTGAGCGAGCTGCTCGGCAAAAGGCTGGGGGGCAGCGACGCGGGCATTGTCTTTCCCGGGTTCTCCGGCCCCCTGTCTGCCAACCTGTTCCTTGGCTGAACGGCCCGCTAGCCGGGCTCAGTGGCAATCGACAGCCGCAGCAAAGCTGCATCCTGATCGATGAAGAACTGGAAATGCCGGAGGAAGTTCATCCCGAGCAGGCCGTCGATGCGCCTGTCGCCCAGTTCAAGCACGCCGACCTCGAGGTCGCTCACCTGCCAGTCGCCGACCGACAGGCTGTCGAGGCGATAGATGGGCGCCCTGACACGGCCGTTGGCGGTATTGAAAGTGCCGGTTTTGCCCGTGGCATGCGCGCCGATACCACGCCGTTTCAGCGCGTCGGCTGTGAGCATGGTCAGGCTGGCGCCGGTGTCGATCAGCAGGCGCGCCGGCTGTGTCCCGCCCAGGCGGGCCTCGACGAGAAAATGGCTGCCGCTGCGCAGCAACGGTATACCCGCAACCGCGCTCGCCGCTGCGGACGCTTCCGGCTGCTGCGGTTCGACCGTGGCGACACGCACGCGTTCAAGCAACTCCCGCGCCTTCGCGCCAACCTGCGAGTCCTGTGCCACCAGCAGCAGCGATTGACGGGCTGCGTCGCTATCGTCGAACGCCAGTTGGGCGACGGCAAGACCGATGAAATACGGCGCATAGCTGGGTTCGAGCTGGGTGAGATCCTGGTAGAGTGCCAGAAGACCGCTGTTGTCGCCGCGTTGCTTCAGAGTCTGCGCATACTCCACCACCAGCGCCCGAATCTGCCGGTCCAGCCGCTCCAGCACCTGCGGGCGCCAGGCCTGGCCTTTCGCCTCGTAGAGCTGGTCGATAGCCGCGCGCAATTCGTGCCTGCCCCGGTAGACCTCTGCCAGCAGCATGCGCGCCTGCACATCGCGATAGTCGGCCTGCAGATAGCGCTGCAACAGTTGCATGGCCGACCCGTAATCGCCCTGCGCCACCAGTCGGCGGGCGTGGGCCAGCAGTTGCTCCCTGGCACGCTGCACCATGGTGTCATCGGCCTGCCCCTGCAGCGCCTCGTAGCGCTCGACGGCGCGCGCAAATGCCTTGCGTTCGAGCAGCTGTGCCATATCGCCCTTGCCATTGCGCGGTGGCGCAGTGACCACGCCGGTCGCCGGCGCAGAACTCGAAGACGCCGGCGACAGTATCCGCGCGGTAGCACGCGTCGCGTCCGGGCGCAGCCCCCAGCGGTCGTGCGTATACCAGCCCAGCCCCCATCCGGTGACCACGGCCAGCACCCCTAGTGTGATGCTGCGCTTGCGCATGGGCCAACTATAACAGCGCGTCACTGATGCCGCTCGCTGAATGACTTCGGCAGCGGCCTGAGTTCCTGCGCTTATCTCAGCAACCGGCCGGTCGACGATATCAAGATCGACGGCCATTTCGTCTGCGACATCGCCAGTAATCCCGTGAGCCCTTCCATCGTGGAATCCATCGCCCACAGCGGACGGGTCATGAGTCTCAAGACCATTGCGGAATTCGTGGAGAACGATAAAATTCTGCGTGAAGCAAAGGAGTGTGGCATCGATTTCGTCCAGGGCTTCGGCATCGAGCGACCACGCCCGTTGCAGGATGTGCTGGTGGAGATCGATTCTGCCGGTACGACCTGAGTTCGCGGACGACGGAGATCAGTCCAGGCTGACCGCGCCGAACGGGCGTTGAGGCGGCCGCGCCGCAAACAGGCTGCCAGTGCAAACAGCGTTGGTGTGACCGGGCCGGCCGGGCCGCGCGACGGGGGTGTCTAGTGGTCGGGGTCGATCAGCCGGTCTGGCAGTATTGTGCGCCCCTCAATGAGACTCGCCCCACAATGTCTCGACACGCGCATCGCGCCCGCAATTGTAACGGTAGAAATGATAGCGCACCGGATTTTTGCGGTAGTAATCCTGGTGATACTCCTCGGCCGGGTAGAAGGTGCCCGCCTGGGCAATCTCGACTTTCAGCGGCTGCGCAAACGGTTTGGTCCGGGCGATCTGCTTTTCGGAGGCCAGGGCCTGCTGATGCTGGGTTTCGTCCCGGTAAAAAATCACCGGTCGATACTGCGAGCCCTGGTCGCAGAATTGCCCGTCATCCCGCGTCGGATCGATATGGTGCCAGAAGTAGTCCAGGATTTGCGGGTAAGTGATCTTGTCAGCATCGAAGGTGACCTCGACTGACTCGACGTGCCCGGTGCCGCCGGCGGAAACCTGCTTGTATGTCGGGTTA
>JAJDOI010000151.1 GCA_022340245.1 Thiogranum sp. | reverse complement strand
GCCGATCCTGCCCCTGCCGGACCAGAGCCTCAAGATCGGGAGGATCGGACCCGGCCCCACTGCCCCAGGGATTAGATGGCATTGCGATCCCCGGTGTTGTGCGCGCCCGAGGTCGCGCTGTGATGAACGATCATTCCATCGCCTTCGCTTCGTTCTATAGCTTGACGATCGGCCTGTTCCGCTGTTTTACCCAGCGTATTGTGACCGGGACCGCGGTCATCCGGAATCGGTGTCACAGTTACTACAGTCGCCTTTCGGGGTTTGTCATCCCGGGCGGACCTGCCCTGTGTTGCCCGGGGGTCTGCGGCCATCAATAGCTGGTGCCAAAAGAGACGTCAGTGGCGTTTGCGGGCAACCGCAGGTTGGCGAGGCGGCTGCCTTGGGTAACCGGGCCACCGGCAAAAAGCTGGTACAGATATTTGTACCCACCCTGGGCGGAGAACTGCTGCTTGAGCGCGCTGGCCGTTGTCCGCGCAAATCTCGGCAGGCCATGTTCCAGATAATAACTGCGCAGGTAGACGATCACCGCCCAGTGCTCGTCGTTTAAGCTGATTCCTTCGCGTTTCGCCAAGGCCACGGATTTGTTCCGATTCCATCGCTGGTCGCGCAGTTCCGCGCGGCGAATATCGGCGTACAGACTGGATGTTTCGGAGTCCTGAGCGTTGCTTGTGAATTGTGTCATAGGGTTATCCTGGGTGACTTGCATGCGGGGCCGGGGGCCTGTTCCCTGCCTGGGGCAAGTTATGGCACAACAGCGGTTGGCAGATCGGAGTCCGCGAGAAAGGCGTGTGACGGGCAATAATGACCGTTCGGTCAATATTGTGCGGCATAGAGGGACTTGCGTACTTACACACGAAGTGCTTAACGCAGTTTCCTCTCATCGCACCCGGAACGCAAATTAACTGCGCTTATGTGCTGAGCTCGCCCGAGCGCGGCACAGCCCTTTTCAGCACCAATGCCGTCAGCTCAACTCCACTTCGACGTGGTGCTCCCTGCGATCGTCAACCAGAGGGATCGTGCCCGGCGATCGCCCTGCCGCGTCGACCCCGACGCCCTGTATCGCAACACCGTCTACGGTCACGCCGCTAACCTGCTCCGGCTTCTCACCAACGCGCCTGACGGTAATGTGATACACCGTCTCGCGATAGCGATAATGGATTTTGTACGACTCCCAGTGACCCGGAGTACAGGGTGCAATGCGCAGACTGTCCACTTCCAGTTGCAGGCCCAGCAGTGTTTCCACGATCAGCCGGTACATCCAGCCCGCGGCCCCGGTGTACCAGGCCCAACCGCCCCGGCCTGTGTGTGGCGGCGCGGCGTAAATGTCCGCGCACATGACATACGGCTCGACCTTGTAGCGCTCGCTCTGCTCCGCCTGACTGCCGTGATTGACAGGATTGAGCATGGCGAACAACTCCCAGGCGCGTTCCCTGTCGCCCAGCATGGCAAACGCCGCGGTGGTCCAGATCGCGGCGTGGGTATACTGTCCGCCGTTCTCGCGGACACCGGGCACGTAGCCCTTGATGTAACCGGGTTCAAGGTCGGATTTGTCGAACGGCGGCGTGAGCAGCTGGATTAACTGCGCATCGCGCCGCACCAGGCGTTTGTCCACTGCCGCCATCGCCTGGCGGGACCGCGCCGGATCACCGCCGCCGGAAATGACCGCCCAGCTCTGACTGATCGAATCGATCTGGCATTCTTCGTTGTCGGTCGAGCCCAGCGGCGTGCCATCGTCGAACCAGGCCCGCCGGTACCAGCCGCCATCCCAGGCATGGGCCTCGATATTGCTGCGCAGCAGGTCCGCCTGCCCGGTGCAAAGTTCGGCAAAGGCGGCGTCGCCCCTGCCACGCGCCAGGCCCGCAAACAGCTGCAGGTTCTCGAACAGGAACCACGCCAGCCAGACGCTCTCGCCCTTGCCGTCACGCCCGACGAGGTTCATACCATCGTTCCAGTCGCCGCAGCCCATGAGCGGTAATTGATGTTCACCAAAGCGTAAACCGTGTTTGATTGCACGCACGCAATGGTCATACAGGCTCGCCGCTTCAGCCGAACGTTGCGGCTGATCGTAGTAGGCCTCCTCTTCCGGGTTCAACTTGCGACCCTCCAGAAAATGGACTGACTCGTCGAGCACACCGGTATCGCCGGTCGCCAGCACATAGCGACAGGTTGCATACGGCAGCCACAGATAGTCATCGGAGAAATGGGTGCGAACGCCTTGTCCATTGGGCGGATGCCACCAGTGTTGCACGTCGCCCTGCAGGAACTGGCGCCCGGCGCAACGCAGCAACTGTTCGCGGGCGAGCCACGGCGTGGCATGGATCAGCGCCATGGTGTCCTGCAACTGGTCGCGGAAGCCGTAGGCACCGCCGGACTGATAATAGCCACTCCGACCCCATAGCCTGCACGACAGTGTCTGGTAGACCAGCCAGCCATTGGCCAACACGTCCAACGCGGGATCCGGCGTTTCCACGTGTACCGCGCCGAGGGTCCGGTTCCAGTGCTCCCACACGGCTTCCAGCGCCTGCCGGGCGCCGGCCGGTCCGCCGAATCGCTGGATGAAATACTGAGCTTCGTCGCTGTTGCGGGCCGCGCCGAACACGAAAACGATTTCGCGCTCCTGCCCTTCGGCCAGTTCGATACGGGTCTGTATCGCAGCGCATGGATCAAGACCCGCGCCGGCTCTGCCCGACAAGCGCTTGCGGCGCATGGCCGCCGGACTGGCCAGCGAACCGTTACGGCCAATGAACTCGGTTCGGTTTCCGGATACCGTGCGCTCCGGCTCACTGACCTGAGCAAACACGACCCGATTCGCGCATTCGCGCCCGTAAGCATTGCGTGCGAACAGTGCCCCGCTGTGCGGATCCGTCTCGGTAACAACATGCATCAAATTAGCGTGCCGCCACTCACCGAGCACCAGTTCCCAGTAGCCCGTTAGAGACAGGTGACGGGGGCGCCTCGCGTGGTTGCGCAACTTCAAGACCGCAAACTTCACCGGTGCGTCCATGGCAACGTAGACGGACAGTTCCGAGGAGATGTCCGTTTCGTAATGCTCGAACACACTGTACCCGAACCCGTGTCTGCACACATATCCCGACTGCCCGCAGGCGGGCAATGGCGTCGGCGACCAGAATGCACCCGTTTCCTCGTCGCGGATGTACAGCGCCTCGCCGCTGCTGTCGCTAAGCGGGTCGTTGTGCCAGGTGGTCAGGCGGAACTCGTGCGCGTTCTCCACCCAGGTGTACGCGCTCCCGCTCTCGCTGACGACCGTGCCGATGTGGGGGCTGGCGATGACATTGACCCACGGCGCGGGCGTGCTCTGACCGGGCTCGATGGTAACGACGTATTCACGCCCGTCTGGCGTGAAGCCGCCCAGGCCGTTGCAGAAAACGCGCTCACGCACCGAAAGCGCGTGAGCCGGTTCAACCGCCGGTTGCCGCGACGGCTCCAGGGGGCTCGGCAAGCGCTCTGCCGACGCGCGGCGCTCCACCTGCTCGACCAGCGTCTCGGCGGAATCGGTGAGCGCCACACGGGCAACCGTCTGGAACAGGACCCTGTCCTCCTCGGACAGATCTTCAGCCCGCCGCAGGAAGACCCCGCCCGGCTTGTCGATGGTCTGCGCTTCAGGTCCGGCATTGATGAGCCCCATGATCTGGTCCTGCAGAACCGCCCGGTAACCCGAGAAATCCTCGTTTACAATCACCAGGTCGGAAGTCAACCCCTTCATCCGCCAGTAGGCGTGAGCTTGCAGCACCTGCTTTACCAGGTCGAGGCGGTTGATGTCACCGATGCGTACCAGGACGATCGGCAGATCGCCCGAGACGGCGAAGCTCCATAGCCCGGACTGCCCAAGCTGGTTGCGGGCAATGACACTGGGTGCGGTGCGGCGCAAGGCACTGGCGTAAATAACCGAGCTGGCCAGGCGGCCGTAGACCTGTGCGTCGGCTTCGCTTGCATTGAGGTGGCGCAGCACTTCCTGACTCTGGAACCATGCCATTTCGAAGGCGCGTTCGACAAAGTGCCGGTCACAATACTTCTCGAGTACAGCCAGTGCCGCCTCGCGCGTGTCCGCGACACCGGAGATAATCTGCACGGTCGCCGATTCGTCGGGTGACAAGGTAATGGTGCGGCGGATCGCCACGATGGGATCGAGCACCGAGCCATCCGTGTTCGACAAGCCCGACCGGCTGTCATTGCTGTCGAGTACCGCCGGGTTGGCCGCCGTTCGTCCGCGCCCTATGAATCTGGCGCGGTCAGTTTCGTAAGACGACTCGTCGGCGGTCGCACCCGGGGCCGCCAACAGGTGAAACATCCACGGCACCTGTTCCCCCGGCGTACGGGGCCGCCGGGTGCAGAGGATCGCCTGCCGGTCGGGCAGGATTTCGGTTTGAACGAACAGGTTACTGAAGGAGCGGTGGGCCAGGTCGGCGTTTAATGGCGCCAGCACGACCTCGGCATAGCTCGTCACTTCTATCTCACGCGTCCGCGACGACAGGTTGGTGAGCGTGACACGGCGGATCTCGACGTCGTCTTCGGGTGAAACACTGATCTCGGTGTGCGTTTCGATCGCCTGATCGCGACGCCGGTATTCCGCGCGCGCCTGCACAAAGATCGCCTCGTAGTGATCAGCCTTGCGCAGTGTCGGTTGATACGCCGCCGACCAATAATGCCCGGTGTCGCGCTCGCGCAGGTAAATAAATGTGCCCCAGCCATCACAAGTGGCGTCCTCGCGCCAGCGCGTCACGGCCAGATCGCGCCAGCGACTGTAGCCTCCACCGGCCTGGGTCGCCATGACGTGGTACCTGCCGTTGGACAACAGGTGAACTTCTGGTATGGGCGTGTTCGGGTCGGTAAACACCCGCATGATCGCGCCCGCTTCCGCGGCGGGCGGGCGGGCCGCGGCGCTCACTTCAGCCGCGTGCGGATGCAGGGTGGCGCCCTGCTTCGGCACACGCTCCTGCAGCAACAGTTCCGTCGCCCGCGCGAGCGGGTCGGACATGAAGCGACGCTGCATCGGACGGTCAAGCAAAGCATGCTCAATGGCCAACAGGCTCATGCCCTGGTGATGGGCCATGAAGGTACGCACGATGGCGTGATTCCTCGCCCGCGGCACACGCGATGGCGTGTAATCGATTGCCTCGTAGAACCCATAGACGCCGAGGAAACCATCGGCGGCAAGCCGCTGCAGGTTGCGGCAGGCTTCCAGTGGCATCACTGTCAGCGCCAGTGCGCTGGCATAAGGCGCGATAACCAGGTCGTCCCCCAGCCCGCGCTTGAAGCCGAGCCCCGGCACGCCGAACGCCCGATACTGATAGACCTGGTGCATGTCCGTGGCATTATAACAGGACTCGGAAATTCCCCAGGGCACAGCCCGTTGCCGGCCGTATTCGATCTGACGCGACACCGCCGCCTTGCAGGTCTGTTCCAGCAAGGTGTTGTCGTAACTCGGCATGATCAGCCGCGGCATGAGGTATTCGAACATCGAGCCGCTCCACGAAATCAGGCTCACGTCGCTGCCATGACTCGTCAACAGGCGCCCGAGTGCGAACCAGTGCTTCTGTGGCACTTGTCCCTGCGCGATCAGCAGAAAACTGGCCAGGCGCGCCTCGGATGCCAGCAGGTCGTAGCAGGACGGATCGCGGCGCCGTTCGCCGACGTCGTAGCCTATGGCCAGCAGCCCGCGTGAAGTGTCGTAGAGAAATTCAAAATCCATCACTGCGAGTTCGCGGCAGCGATTCACCAGATCATCGATTATCCTCAGCCGCTCCACCGCGCCCTTATAACCGGGCACCGCCACCGCGGCTGCCCCGACCGACGAGCGCGCTTCGGCGCCAAATGCGCTGCCTCGGGCCAACGCCGCCAGCGTGGGTATGTTGCTGGCGTAGCGCGGCTCCGGCACCAGAAAGTCAAGGTCCTCTCGAAGCGCGCGGACTTGCCGGTCGAACGCATCCGCCCAGTAATACAGCTCGCCATCGATATCAATGTCCGCGGGCAGCCATGCGACCAGCTCCCCGCCGATACGGTGCATCTCATCCAGCATGGCATCGGCGGCGACCAGTGTCTGTGGCGGCCCGTTCTGCGTGAGTGAGTCCAGCTTGTCCTGCAGCAGGCGTATTTTCTGCGCAAGGTCCGGGACGGATGACGAGGGCAGGTGTTCGGCGAGGACGCGCAGGGTATCCTGCAACCCCTGAAACGCGCGGGCCGGCAACACCGGCTGATCTTTCAACTCGGCCAGGCCCGCCTGCAGGGTGAGCAGGCTGCCGGCGAGGTTGCCACTGTCCACCGAAGAAACGTATTGCGGGCGCAGCGGTTGCAGGGTGCGCGTGTCGTACCAGTTGTAAAAATGGCCGCGATAGCGCTCCAGCTTCTCCATCGTGGCCAGCGTGTTCCCGGTGCGACGCAGAAGTTCTCCGGCGCCAATGTAGCCGAAATCGTACGCCGCCAGGTTAGCCAGCAGCGCCATACCGATGTTGGTGGGCGAAGTACGCGAGGCGATTGCCGGCGCCGGATATTCCTGGAAATTATCGGGCGGCAGCCAGTTGTCCTCGGGAGCGACGAACTCCGCGAAATAGCGCCAGGTTCGCCGGGCCGATGCGCGCAGGAACGCCCGCTGCTCGAGAGTCAAGTCCGGTGCGCGGGATACCAGCGGCCTGCTGATCCACCAGCCGATGGCGGGCGACACCAGCCAGAACAACAACACCGGCGCCCAGAAGATCCACTCCGCCGGGCGGGCCTGCCACAGCGCAAAGGCCAGCGCCACCGCCACCACAGGCGCACTCCACATCTCCATAAAGAAATCGGCCAGCGTGCGGCACGCGTTGCGACCTGCATAGGAGCGCAGTTGCCAGAGCAACAACCCGTGTCGCGTGAACAGCATCCGCACACCCGAGCGCAGCAGCGCGTCCAGGCAAATCAGTGCGTCATAGGGCAAAAAGACCAGCGCCAGCAAGGCGAGCGCTATGGGACGGCCCGTCGATTTACCTGTCAGGAGAAGATGCACCTGCCAGTCACGTTCTTCCGGCTTGCGGACGAACTCGATCGCCGCTCCCAGCAAGGTGGGCAGAAACACCACACCTGCGACCAGCAGGGTCCAGAACCACGCCGCTCCCGGGCCAAACAACCAGCCGCCCGCGAGCAGGGCAAACAGCGCCGGCGGCACGAGACTGCGTCGCAGGTTGTCGAACAGTTTCCACATCGACAGGGCGGAGAGCGGATTCGGCTGCCGTCGCGCCTTCGATCCGTTTGGCCCATTCGGCTCTGGCGGTCCGGGTACACGCGGCAGCAGCCAGCCGGCAAGCTGCCAGTCACCGCGTATCCACCGGTGTCGCCGGCTGGCCTCCATGGCGTACCCGGTCGGGAGTTCTTCAATGAGCTCGACATCGGTCACCAGTGCCGAGCGTGCATAACCGCTTTCCAGCAGGTCGTGACTGAGAATGAGATTCTCCGGAAAGCGTCCATCGACTGCCTGACGAAACGCATCCACATCGTAGATGCCCTTGCCGATGAACGACCCTTCACCGAAGACATCCTGATAGACGTCCGAGACCTGGCGCGAATAGGGATCGATCCCCGACTCACCCGCAAACAGTTTCGTAAAGCGTGACTGGCCTGCGCTGGTCAGGCTGATCGATGCGCGTGGTTGCAGGATCGCGTAGCCTTCGACAATGCGTCCCTTTTCGGTATCGTAGACGGGCCGGTTGAGCGGGTGCGCGATGTTGCCTACAAGGGTGCGTGCCGCGTCACGGGGCAGTTGCGTGTCGGTATCCAGAGTGATGATGTATTTGATCGACGGCAGGATGGATGCATCACCGACAATATCCGAGAATGCCGCTTGCTCCCCGCCCCGCAGCAAGGCATTGAATTGCTCCAGTTTGCCACGCTTGCGCTCATAGCCCATCCACACCCGTTCATAGGGGTTCCACACCCGGGGACGGTGAAACAGGTAGAAGATGCAGGCACGGTCGTCGCGATAGGTCTCGTTGAGCGCCTGGACAGCGGCTGTCGCGCGCGCGACCAAGGCCGCATCTTCCGGCAGCGTGCACTCGGGCGCGTCACGGAAATCCGTCAGCAGGGCAAAGAACAGATTCGGATCGCGATTTCCGAGATAGCGAATTTCCAGGGCTTCTATTAGCTCGTCGATCTCCTGCGGTCTGCCGAGCAAGGTGGGGACAACCACCATCGTGCGGTGAACAGATGGAATGCCTTTGGAAAAATCCAGGCGTGGCAACCCCCGAGGCGGCAGGACCAGCGTGACGAACTGGTTAACCAGCGGGACGGCCAGCGCCGAGACGCCGATGAGGCCGGTGAGCGAAAAAAACCAGTACCGCCAGTCCGCGAACGCGTTTCCTTCGAATGGAACAAGCACGAGCCAGGTTGCCAGTGCGCTAAGCAACAGGATGGGCCCGAGGTACAGGAACAGGCGGAAATGCCGGCTCGCGCGGGTGATCCGCAATTTCCACGGCGGACAGCAAGCGACCGCACGTTCCAGACTCCGACGCCCGTGATCGACCAGGTAGTATCCGACATGCGCGCTGCGGTCGTTGGCACTCAATCGCTCTGCGGCAGCCCGCGCGAGCACAATGGCTTCGCGTGCCACCGCCGGTTCACTGCGTGAACTTCCCCGCGCGATATCTTCGATGACATGTCGGTAACGGTCGCGGGTGGCGAAGTCCTGGCTGGCATGCATCCCCGCCGGGTCTTCTCGCAGTGTCTGTTCGACGACACTGAGCGACTCGACGTAATCCCTCCAGTCCATTGCGCCGATAAAACGCAGACTGCCGATACTGTTGGCGATGGAGATCTGGTTGGTCGCGGCCGTTCGGCCCGCCGCCGCCGACAACTGCGTCGCCGTCACCCCCTGTTCCAGCAGTTTCTGCTCGACCCAGGTTTGAACGAAGGCCATGGCTGGCCCCTGCGCCTGGAGCCGCGCGTAAAACTCCTCCACAAATGCCGCGGTCAGAGGTACATCGGCATTCGCAAACTCGGCCAGCAGCTGGATAAGCTGTTTCGGCTCCCTTTCAGCCGTGGCGAGCATACGGTCTGCCCAGCCGATAGCCGCGTCGCGCTCCTCCCGGCGGCGGGCGATACGCAAGCCGACGCGACGGAGGTTTTCCAGCAGCGCCAACTGCAGCATGATCGGAAATGCCCATAGTTCGCCCAGTTTCAACGGGGCAACGCTCTGGTAGGCGGCAACGAACTGAGTGGTGTTGTCGCTGTCGACGCGACCGTCCATGTGAGAGATCAACTCCAGCGCCAGGTCATAGATACGCGGGAAGCCGGCTGACAGGCCATCAGCCAGTCGCGGCAACTGCCGGCTGTAGCCGCGCGGCAGGTGCCGCCGCGCCAGACCGATCTGCTGTTCGATAAGATAGAAGTTGTCGAGCAGCCAGGCCTCTGCCGGGGCAATCCGTTGCCCCGACGTGGCTGCCGCTGTGACGACGTCATACGCCGCCAGCAGCACCCGCGCATTGTCCGCGAGGCGCGGCAGCAACCGGTCGGCCCCCGGGTGCGGATCCAGACTGTGCTGGCCGGCCAGCGTTACCGCGTGACGCTTCAGTTGCTCGATACTGAACAACTCCGAGCGCAGCAACTCGGTATCGCGCTCGTTGCGCAGCGCACTGCGTATGCGCGTCGAAATCCCGAACTCTCTGGTGACTATGAGATCCTCCTGGCCCGAACCTCGGGCGACCCGTGCAGCACCGGGCTTATGAAATGCGTCTGTCTAAGACTTGTAGCACAGGTTTTCAGACCCGTCGCTCGCCTGCTCCCGGCGGTGATTGTTGCGCAAAGCCGTTGGTGCAGCGCCGTGTCAGCCGGTCCCCGAGGACTATATTATGCACCGACTGGCAGACCGGTTCTGTACGCCACCGCCCCGGACAATCGCCAGAGTTCACTGGGCAACGCCTGTACATGGCCGCATCAGTGGCCAGCCGTGTCAGCATGCCTTCCCGACCCGGACACCCTGCGCAATAGCGCGACGCCCGCCACCTGCCAGCAACCTCCAATCAAGATCTGCGGGGCATATCGCGATGCCGAACGCGCGCAGCGCGAGCGCGCCAGTCAATATGGCTACTGTATCCGATGGCCACAACAAGAATGGCGCCGAAGTCGTCAACGATCGCCAGCGACAGCATGAACACGCGCAGGCTTTGCGGAATGCGCGGACCCAGAAGCGCCAGAGCGCCGATGACAAAGGCGGTGTCGGTTGCCATGACCGTGCCCCAACCGCTCTCGCCGGGATGGCCGGCTTGCAGCATGAGGTACAGCGCTGCGGGCACCAGCATGCCGCCCAGGGCACCCGCAATGGACAGCGCGGCCATGCGCGGATTGTTCAGCTCGCCCAGCACAAGTTCCCGTTTGAGCTCAAGGGCACCAGGAAGAAAAACAGCGTCATCAAGCCGTCGTTGATCCAGTCCCGCAAGGAACGGGCAAACTCCAGCTGGCCGATATGCAAACCAACCGGCGTCTCCCAGGCGCTCAGGAACGGATGAGCCCACGGCGAGTTGGAGAGCAACAGCGCGGCGAGAGTGAACAACAGAAGCACCGCCCCGGCGGCGTCCTCGATGCCCGGGAACTGTGCGATCGGCCTGGTCAGCCTATCGACGGGTTCGCTTGGCAGTCGAACCAGCCCTGCATCGGCCTGGCGATCCTTAATCATTCAGCTCTGCCACCGAAGCAGGTCCGGTGCATAGCCGACGCAGACATCCTTCACAGTTTCCGTAACCCTGCAGAAAACTACCTCTCGCCCAATAGCATGGACAAATAGCTGGTGACATGCCGGCTGAAGCCTGCCACCAGCTTGCTAAAGCGCCGGGTTAATAGCGCCGTTCACAAAACGAGGATGCCAATGATCGCAGGCACCCGCCTCGAAAGTGCGCGGCGCAACCGCACACCAGCCGCTTCGGCTGACGTTTCTCTGATCAGGTTGATACTCCAACACCTGATCCGGTTCAACGAGTCCGGTCATTACCCAGAAAATCCCTGGGTTCCTTCCGGGACTTCTTCGCAGCCTTCTTTTCTTTCGGCGTCATGGCCGGCTTCTTCTTTTCTTCCCTGTTACTTCTTCGTTCTTTCGTCATGATCTGTTGCTCCAAATAATTGAAGGGTGATGTTCCGGCCAACGAATGCCAGACCCGGCCGCCTGTGCCTGGTCATTGGTGCAAAGGCGGGGTTGTACAGCGTACTGAACGCCGAGAGAGGGGTTC
>JAJDOI010000096.1 GCA_022340245.1 Thiogranum sp. | reverse complement strand
CACTCGAGTGTGGTGCCCGGCTCGTGCCAGCCGGGGTAATAGTAGTACTTGGCGGCCTTGTACAGACCGAACGCAAGATCGTTGTAGGGACCGACCCACTCGGTGGCGTCGATGGCGCCCGACTGCAAGGAGGTAAACAGTTCGCCGCCAGGCAGATTCACCGGCACGCCGCCAGCCCGCGCCAGCACTTCACCACCCAGGCCCGGGATGCGCATCTTCAGGCCCTTGAGATCGTCCAGCGTGTTGATTTCCCGGTTGAACCAGCCCGCCATCTGTACACCGGTGTTGCCGGAGGCCATCGGCACCAAGCCGAACGGCGCATAGGTTTCCTGCCACAGCTCCATGCCGCCGCCGTGATACAACCAGGCGTTCATTTCGTCGGCGGTCAGGCCGAAAGGTACCGCGGAAAAAAACTGTGCCGCTTCACTTTTGCCCTTCCAGTAGTACGAGGCACCGTGGCCAAGCTGGGCGGTGCCCTGTGAAACTGCGTCGAACACCTCGAATGCCGGCACCAGTTCCTTGGCGCCGTAGACCTTCACCTCGATGCGCCCGCCGCTCATCCGGGTAATCAGCGCGGCCAGGTAGTTCGCGCCGGTACCCAGACCGGGGAAGTTCTTCGGCCAGGTGGTTACCATTTTCCATTTGACGGGCTTGAAACTGCGGGTCTCGCCCGCCGCAGCGGCCTTCGGCGCCCGTTGCTGCGGCTTGCAGGCCGCCGTCAAACCGGCACCGGCCAACAGCGCGCCTTTGCCAAGCCGCCCCAAAAAATGTCTTCTTTCCACGAGTTCCTCCGGTAGTTGTTCGCGTTTTCAGCCGGTCATTTTACGGAATCCGCCAACCAGGGTTGGCGATTAAATTTATTCTTGCAATTCTATTTGGTTATGCCATTATGCTGCGTAATTTATACGAAATCAGTTGTAGTGCCCTGCAAAATAAGATATTTGTAGGGCTGTGCACTAAAAATCACTGGCTAAGCGGTCTGAGCCCTGCCTCTTTTTTTCGAGGGACACTATGCTCGATGCACCCGAGCGCACAGGCGCCCGTTTTTCGATTCTCCTGTTTCTCGGGTTTCTGCTAACCCCCGTCATCGGCTATGGAGCGGCGGTTCTTTTCGGCATTCTTCCCGTCTGGCAGTTACAGCTGGTACTTGCCGGCGGCGTGGTGCCGGTGTTTTCCGTACTGCTGGTATTCTTCTCACTGTTTCAGCTGCAGCGCCTGATTACGCCGCTGATCACCTGGGCGCTGCAGAATCCGCAGGGTGGCAACGCGCCCAACCACCTGCACCGCCTGGTCAGTCGCTATAGCCACAACTTCTGGGGACTGATGGCGATACACGTCGTCGTCAGTCCGGTGTTGGTGTTCTGGAGTATGGATGGCAGCATAAACACCGGAAACCGCCTGCCGTTACTGCACTTTGCGCTGCTGCAGCTGGTTACCACCGGGCTGGTCGGCACCCCGGCGTTTCTTTTCGGCCTGCACCAGCTGGGCAAACTCGCCGGCCATCTCAGCCTGGAAAGCATCCATGTAAGCCTCAAGTCCCGTACGCTGCTGTTGGCCGGCGTGGTGCCGTTGCTCTCTTACGCGCTGCTGGCGCACTACAACTGGTTGCACACCGGTGAGCTGGACAGCGGCTATCTGGTAACCTGGGCGGCATTGGGGCTGCTGACATTGACCATCAGCTTCCTGGCGATACGCACCACGCAACAGGCCCTGCAACCGTTCCATGACCTGTTCAGCCGCAGCGGCGCCTCCACCCACGAAGAGCTGGCGCAGTTGCGCCCGGCTTCGACGGATGAAATCGGCCACCTGACCCAGACCCTGGGCAGAGTCTTCCAGCGTCTCGGCGACCAGGAAACCCACATGCGCGCCATCGTCGATACCGCCGCGGAGGGCATAATCGTGGTCGACGAAGACGGGCTTATCGACACCTTCAACCCTGCCGCCGAACGCCTGTTCGGCTACCTCGCGCAGGAAATCCGCGGCCGTCACCTGGCCTCGCTGCTGCCCGACGTGTTCCAGGTCAGGCAGCGCATTGATACCCATGTCGAAGAACGCGAGGTCGCCGGAAAACACCGCAACGGCTCAACCATCCAGATATCCCTGCGGGTTTCGGAAATGTCCATCAGCGGTAAACGTATGTTCACCTGCCTGGTCGCCGATATCACCCAACGAAAAGTCGCAGAAAGCGAACTGCTGGAGGCCGAGTCACGCTACCGGGCGCTGGTCGAGACGGCGCACGACCTGGTCTGGAGCGTCGACCCGGAGGGGCGCTGGAGTTATCTGAATTCCGCGTCGCGAATGATCTATGGCCGGGAACCGGAAGACATGCTGGGTCGCCGCGCGGCCGAGTTCTGTGCGGGCGACAAGCTGGAGGCCGACCAGCAGGCGTTCCAGAAGCTACTGGCGGGCAAGGATCTCTATCAATACGAAACCGTTCACCTGGACAAGGACGGCAACCGCCGCCAGCTGAGCTTCAGTGCCAAGGCGCACCTGGATGAGGACGGCAAAGTGATGCAGATCAGCGGCACGGCGCGCGATATCACCGACCAGAAAGCCTTCCACCAGCAACTGACTTACCAAGCCGAACACGACGCCCTGACCAAGTTATTCAACCGCCACTACTTCCAGCAGGAACTGGAGCGCACCGTGGCCCGCGTGATGCGCAACCCTGAGAACGCCTGCGCCCTGTTCTACATCGACCTCGATCAGTTCAAGTACATCAACGACACCCTCGGGCACGCGGCCGGTGATATCCTGCTGGTGGAAGTCACCCAGCTGCTGCTGAGCCATGTGCGCGATGGTGATCTGCTGGCGCGCTTCGGTGGCGACGAATTCACCCTGTTATTGTATGGCATCCGCGCAGCCGACGTGATGTCAGCGGCCGAACACTTCCACCGGCTGTTCGAAAATTACATCTTCATGCAGGATGGCAAGGGCTTCAACATCAGCTGCAGCATCGGCGCGGCCGTAGTCGATGCCTTCGTCGAGTCCGCCGAAGAAGCCTTGTCACACGCCGATATCGCCTGCAACCTGGCGAAAGCCCAGGGCCGTAACCGCATCCATCTTTACAACCCCGCCGACAGCGACAAAGCCGGCATGGCCGAGGACATGGGTTGGGCTTCGCGGGTGCGCGAAATGCTGGAACACGACCGCTTCCAGCTCGTCTACCAGCCGATCATGGCGCTCAACAGCGACCAGGTGCAGGACTACGAGGTACTGGTACGCATGGTCTGCGACGACGGTGAAATCATCCTTCCGGGCGGTTTCATGCCCGCGGCGGAGCGTTTCGGGCTGATCCACAGCGTCGACCGCTGGATTGTCAACCGCGCACTCAACCAGCTGGCCCGCCTGCACGGACAGGGCGAAGAGGTGCGTTTCTCGATCAACCTGTCCGGCAAAGCCTTTGAAGATGCCTCGCTGCTGCCCATGATCCAGGAGGTACTAGACAACACCAGCATCGACCCGTCGCGGGTGTGCTTCGAGATCACCGAGACAGCCGCCATCGCCAAACTATCCGCAGCCGAGAAGTTCATCTCGGCGCTCAAGAGCATGGGTTGCCAGTTTGCGCTGGACGATTTCGGCGCCGGCTTCTCGTCGTTCGCCTATCTCAAGAACCTGCCGGTCGACAAACTCAAAATCGACGGCGCCTTCGTGCAGGGTATGGCCACCAGCCAGATCGACCAGGCCATGGTCCAGTCGATGAACCAGGTGGCCCACGCCCTCGGCAAACAGACCATCGCCGAGTATGTCGAGAACGCCGCGACCCTGGAACTGCTGCGCGACTACGGCGTGGACTACGCCCAGGGCAACTACATCGGCAAACCTCGCGAAGCCCTGATGAACCTCACCCGGCTGCCGGCACAGCCGCGCTTGGCGTCCGGTCACGCCGACTGAACCGGCCCGGGCAGCGCAGCGCTCCGGGTAGTCAGCGCCCCGCCGCAGTCTGTCCCCCGGAGAGCCGGGCCACGGCGTGCTAAAAAGCCGGCCGCACTCGGTGTATCATCGCCCCCATGTATATCGCCATTCGGGATTTTCTCAAGCTCGAGAGCGCCAGCGGCATCCTGCTGATCCTGGCATCCATTGTCGCACTGGTGCTCGCCAACTCGATCTGGTCGGATCACTACCAGGCGCTGCTGGATATCCCCGTGCACATTCGCGTCGGCGCCCTGGAAATCGCCAAGCCGCTGCTGCTGTGGATCAACGACGGCCTGATGGCAGTGTTTTTTTTCGTCATCGGCCTGGAACTCAAGCGCGAATTTGTTGAAGGCGAACTGTCGGAACCACAAAAGATCGTGCTGCCGGCACTGGGCGCCATCGGCGGCATGGCGGTACCGGCGGTCATTTACCTCCTCGTCAATCGAGGCGACCCGCTCGCCAGCAGCGGCTGGGCCATCCCGGCGGCCACCGATATCGCCTTTGCCCTGGGGATCCTTGCACTGCTCGGCAGCCGTGTACCCAATGCCCTCAAGGTGTTCCTGGTATCGCTGGCAATCTTCGACGACGTCGGCGCCATTGTCATCATCGCCCTGTTCTATACCAGCCACCTGTCGGTCACCGCCCTGGGCATCGCCATGAGCTGTATTGCCATACTGGCCTTCCTCAGCTGGCGCGGCGTTATGCGCATAACCCTGTACGTGCTGGTCGGCCTGGTGATGTGGGTCGCACTGCTCAAATCGGGTATACACGCCACCCTCGCCGGGGTGGTACTGGCGATTTTCATCCCCATGAAGAAAGACCCCGACAATGGCGGCTGGTCGCCCTTGCACCGTCTGGAGCACGATCTGCATGGCACTGTGTCCTTCGTGATTCTGCCGCTATTCGCGTTCGTGAATGCCGGCGTGTCTTTGCAGGGAATGGGCGCCGAGCAGATCCTCGGGCCGGTACCGGTAGGCATTGCGCTGGGGCTGGTCATCGGCAAACAGCTGGGGGTGTTCGCCTTCTGCCTGCTGGGCATAAAACTGGGTATCGCGAGGCTTCCCCAGGGCATAAGCTGGTCGATGCTCTATGGTGTCGCCATCCTCTGTGGCATCGGCTTTACCATGAGCCTGTTCATCGGCTCGCTGGCATTCGAGGACGCCCAGTCACCTTATCTTCACCAGGACCGCATCGGCATACTCGGCGGCTCGTTCATTTCGGCGCTGCTCGGCTATTTCTGGCTGCGGCGTGTACTTCCCCGCGGGCCGGCTGCAGACCTTTAGCGATCAGGAAGTCCGCCATGTAGGCGGCGCTCCTGCGGTAACCGTAGACCGATGGGTGACAAAATTCATCAGCCTTTTCCTGGAGTTTGAACTGCCTCATCATGCTGCAGCCTGGGGTGCTGACGCACGGCTCGTGCGGTCGCACCGTTTATCTATCCCTTGTTCTGAGTTCGGCCCGCAGCGGCGGCGGGCCCCCGCCCGGTGGTCACAGGCAACTCAGGCCGGCTGCAGGTTGGCGTAGGCCACCACCAGCCACTTGGTGCCCGCCGATTCGAAATTGACCTGGATGCGCGCGTGCGCACCCTGACCTTCATAGTTCAGCACCACGCCTTCGCCGAAGGTACGATGCTGGACCCGCTGGCCGAGACCCAGTCCGTCGGCGGGTGGCGGCTCCAGGGATTTCGGCGCCGCATATCCCGCATAGGGACGGCTGACCTGGATGCGCGGCCTCAACTCCTCGACCAGCGCTGCGGGAATTTCGTGAATGAAGCGCGACGGCATGCAGTAACTTTCACTGCCGTGCAGGCGCCTGTGCTCGGCATAGGACAATGTCAGTTGCCGGCGCGCGCGCGTGATGCCTACGTAGCAAAGCCGGCGTTCTTCCTCGAGCCGCCCCGGTTCCTCGCTCGAGCGTCGGTGGGGAAACAGACCCTCCTCCAGACCACACAGGAACACGTTGTCGAACTCCAGTCCCTTGGCCGAGTGCAGGGTCATCAGTTGCACGCAGTCCTGCCACTTCTCGGCCTGGCCTTCGCCGGCTTCGAGCGCCGCATGTGACAGAAACGCCGCCAGCGGTTCGAGTTCCTCGCCTTCCTCCACCTCATACTCGAATTCGCGCGCCGCGTTCACCAGCTCGTCGAGGTTTTCCAGGCGTGCCTGTCCCTTTTCGCCCTTTTCCTTCGCGTAGTAGTCCTTGAGCCCCGCGCACTCGACAACGTGCTCGACCTGCTCCGGCAATTCGAGCTCGGCAATGGCCTCTGCAAGCGTCTCGGTAACATCGAAAAACGCAGCCAGCGCATTGCGCGCCCGCCCAGTCAGCGCATCGCCGCGCTGCAACGCATGGGCGGCGGCCCACAGTGAACACTTGTCGAGGCGTGCGCGCTCGCGGACTTCGGCGAGGGTGCGCTCACCGATCCCGCGTGGCGGATGATTGACGATGCGGTCGAAGGAGGCATCGTCCTCGCGATTTGCGCACAGTCTCAGGTACGCCAGCGCGTCCTTGATTTCCTGCCGCTCGAAAAAGCGCAGGCCACCGTACACGCGGTAGGGAATGGCGTATTGCAGCAGCCGTTCCTCGAACACGCGTGACTGCGCGTTGGACCGGTAGAGTATGGCGATATCGCTGCGCGCCGATCCCCCGTCGATCAGTGACCGGATGTGTTCGATGACAAAGCGGGCCTCGTCCTGCTCGTTGAGCGCGGCGTACAGGCGAATGGGCTCGCCCTCGCCGCCCTCGGTCCACAGGTTTTTGCCGAGCCGTCCGTCATTGTGTGCAATCAGCGCATTGGCGGCCTTGAGGATAACGCCGGTAGAGCGGTAGTTCTGTTCCAGGCGCAGGGTGCGCGCGCCGGGAAAATCTTTCTCGAAGCGTTGCAGATTTTCGACGCGCGCACCGCGCCAGCCATAGATCGACTGATCATCGTCGCCGACGATGGTGATGTGCGCATTGCTGCCCGAGAGCACCCGCAACCAGGCGTACTGGATGGTGTTGGTGTCCTGGAACTCGTCGACCAGAATATGCTGGAAGCGCTGCTGGTAGTGGGCCAGCAGCGTCGGGTTGTGCAGCCACAACTCGTGCGCGCGCAGCAGCAGCTCGGCAAAGTCCACCAGACCGGAACGCCGGCACTGCTCTTCATAGGCCTGGTAGACGGCCAGCTGCTGGCGCACAAAGGGGTCGCCGCGGTGGTCGATATGCTGCGGGCGTTGCCCCTCGTCCTTGCGCGCGTTGATAAACCACTGCATCTGGCGCGGCGGCCAGCGGCTTTCGTCCAGCTCCATGGCCTTGAGAATACGGCGGATGACCCGGTACTGGTCGTCGGCGTCCAGGACCTGGAAACTCTGCGGCAGACCGGCCTCCTTCCAGTGAGCGCGCAACAGCCGGTGCGCCAGCCCGTGGAAGGTGCCGACCCACATACCGCGCGTGGGCACGCCCACCAGCTGCTCGATGCGCGTACGCATTTCGCCGGCCGCCTTGTTGGTGAACGTCACCGCCAGTATGCCGTAGGGCGACACATTCTCGACCTGGATCAGCCAGGCAACCCGGTGTACCAGTACACGGGTCTTGCCGCTGCCGGCCCCCGCGAGTACCAGCAGCGGCTCCTGGGTGGCGGTCACCGCCTCGCGCTGGGCGTCGTTCAGCGGGTCGATAATGTAGGAAACATCCATGGGTGCATTCTAACAAAGCCGCCCACCGGCGCGCGGCGATAAATAGTCGTAAATTCCCGCGGGTTTAATTTCCGACCGCCTGGTCTAGGCTGAAACTGTCCGGCGAAACCAACCGTCCCCACGGGGGACAAGGAGCTTGTGATGTCAGCTGGAATTGGTCCCCATGCGCCCGACGAACCGGGCTATATTGTCGCCTGGCGCTCGAAGAAAGAGTTTCGCGCCGGCAAATACCTCGACGCGATCATGAGCTACTCGGAAGCCGAGGGAAAGGCCGAAGAGCTGAGCGCGAAGAATCCAGAGACGACCTTCTGGGCGGAACACACGCCGCAACATTTCGAGCCCCACTAGATACGGCCCGGGCGCATCCGGCGCCCGTCTGGTACCGCCCCGGTCTTTCGCTGGCTGAAGCCGTTGCCGGCAGAAAGCCCGGTCGGAACCTGCCCCGTTGCACGGCACCCGCTTTTGGCACCGAGGTGCTGGAACCGTCCCCCACGGCAGGGCCCCGGAGGCGTCTATCGGGTGGCGTGACCATGTAAACTGGATGCATGTCCGAGCCCCCCACAGCAATTGGCCTGCTGACCGATGAACGGCTGTTTGCGGCCGATGCCCGCAAGCTCGCCGAACGCTTTGGCCTGCCCTTGCTGAAGCGCCCGCCCGGCACCGGATTTTACCTGTGCCTGACCGCACAGGGCCTGGAGCTGCGCCAGGCCGGTCCTGAAGCTCCCGGACCGGTCCGGGTCGAGTTTGCCGCCGGCGCGATGGCGCACCGGCTGCGTTTCGGCGGTGGCCGCGCCCAGCCGCTGGCCCGCGCGGTGGGCATCAAGCCGGGCTTTACGCCGATCATCTGGGACGCCACGGCAGGGCTGGGACGCGACGGCTTTGTGCTCGCCAGCCTGGGCTGCGAGGTCACCTTGTGCGAGCGTTCGGCGGCGCTTGCGGCCATGCTGGCCGACGGCCTGCAACGGGCCGCCCTGCATGCCGATATCAGCGACTGGGTCAAGCGGCGACTGCGCCTGGTCCACGCCGATGCGGGCTGCGAACTGCGACGCCTGGACACCCTGCAGCGACCCGACGTGGTGTACCTGGACCCCATGTACCCGGCGGGCAAGGACCACGTGATGGTGAAAAAGGACATGCGCGCCGTGCAGCAGCTGGTCGGCCCCGATCAGGACTCACAGGAACTCCTCGAGGTGGCGCTCGGCTGCGCGCGACGTCGCGTCGTGGTCAAGCGGCCGCGGCGGGCCGGCTGGTTGAACGAGCGGAAACCCAGCTCGTCCATTGAAAGCAAGAAGACACGCTATGACCTGTACGTTACATTATGAGTGCGCCGACCACACCGACAGCCACACGCATGCCGAAAGACCGTTTCTGGGAACACAAAACGCTCGATGAACTCGACGGCGAGGAATGGGAGGCGCTGTGCGACGGCTGCGGCCGCTGCTGCCTGCTGAAAATCGAGGACGAGGACAGCGGACAGCTCTTCTATACCAACGTGGTGTGCGAACACTATGACAACGACCAGAGTCGCTGCCGCCACTACCGGGATCGTTCGCTGCTGGTACCCGACTGCATCAAGGTCACCCCCCAGGTGGCACGCACCCAGAACTGGCTGCCCGACACCTGCGCCTATCGGCTGCTCGCCGAGGGCAAGGCGCTCTACGACTGGCATCCGCTGATCAGCGGCAACCCGGACAGCGTGCGGGCAGCCGGAATATCGGTGCGCGACAAAGTGATTTCCGAGCGCTACGTGCATCCCGACGAGCTGCCCGAACACCTCGCCCACTGGCTGGACGACGTGGACGACTAGATGCAGCGGAGTCTGGCTGCCCTGCTTGTCGCCCAGTTCCTCAGCGCGTTTGGCGACAACGCCATCCTGTTTGCCGCCATCGGCATGGTATTGCACGCCGAGCACCTGGTCGAATGGTACATTCCCGCGCTGCAAAGCGTGTTCCTGGTCGCCTATGTGGTCGCTGCCCCGTGGGTCGGGCCCTTTGCCGACCGGCTGTCGAAACCGCGAGTGCTGCTGATCGCCAACTTCATCAAAGCCGCCGGCGTGGGCCTGATTCTTGCCGGCGTCGAACCGCTGCTCGCCTATGCCCTGGTCGGGCTTGGAGCCGCGGTCTACAGCCCCGCCAAATACGGCATCCTGCCCGAGATCGTAGGCGGGCCGCAGCTGGTCGCAGCCAATGCCTGGATCGAGTCCAGCACCATCGGCGCCATCATCCTGGGCACCATCGTCGGCGGCAAACTCGCCGACTACAGTGTCAGCGGCGCCTTCTGGCTGGTGGTTGCCGCCTACCTCGCGTCTCTGCTGCTGACATTGCTGATTCCGGCGGTCGCGCCGCGCGGCGGCGTCTTGCACGGGGCCGTGCCGCAATTCTCCCGCACCACCCGGGTGTTCATGCACTCGGGGCGGGCGCGTTTCGCCATGCTCGGCGGCAGCCTGTTCTGGGGCAGCGCCGCGGTGCTGCGCGTGCTGCTGGTTGCCTGGGCGCCACTGGTGCTGGCCAGCCGTTCCGCGGGCGACATCTCCGAACTGGTACTGTTCCTGGCTGTCGGCGTGGTGATCGGATCGGCGGTGGTGCCGCGCCTGATCCCCCTGGACCAGCTGCGGCGTACCCGGCTGGCGGCCTATGCGATGGGCATCACCATTGTGTTGTTCAGCCTGGTCGCTACCGCCCCGCAGGCCGGCGCGGTGTTGTTCCTGATCGGCGTCGCCGGCGGCGTATTCATCGTTCCCATCAACGCCGCACTGCAGCATATCGGCCACGACACTGTCGGCAGCGGCCAGGCCGTAGCGGTACAGAACTTTTTCCAGAATGTGGCCATGCTGTTGACGGTGGGGCTGTATACGCTGGCCACCGCGGCGGGGGTGCACCCTGTCACCGCGGTCGTCGCGCTGGGCGTCGCCATACTCGCAGCCACCCTGGCCTTGTCGCGTCGCCTGCCGGCCATCGAGGCGGGCCAGTCGGAAAAAGCGAAGCCTTTCACCTGAGTACCACTGTCAGGTTGCGTCGATAACCGACCCGCAGACGCCCGAACTCCGCGGCATACCCGTACCCGGTGAATGTTGTGCAGGACGCCTCGTCTATAATGAATAACATCGAATTGACGGACCCACGCCGAGAGACAGTCGTATCATGACGGATATACAGGGCTTGCTGGGGGACGCAGCCGGATCGCTGCTGGATCATGTCTGTCGCGGCATCCCCAAAGACATGCTGCATCTGCCGGGCCCGGATTTTATCGACCGGGTGGTCACACACAGCGACCGCGGACCGCGGGTGCTGCGTAACCTCCAGGCGCTTTTCGATCATGGCCGCCTGGGCGGCACCGGTTACATGTCGATCCTTCCAGTGGATCAGGGCGTCGAGCACTCGGCGGGCGCATCATTCGCGCCGAACCCGCTTTACTTCGATCCGGAAAACATTGTCAGACTTGCCATCGAAGGCGGCTGCAACGCAGTGGCCTCGACGCTTGGGGTCCTCGGATCCGTGGGGCGCAAATATGCTCACAAGATCCCCTTTCTGGTGAAAATCAATCACAACGAGCTGCTCACCTACCCGAATCATTTCGACCAGACCCTGTTCGCCAGCGTTGACCAGGCATTCGACATGGGCGCCGTCGCCGTGGGTGCTACGGTGTTTTATGGCTCGGCGGAATCACGCCGCCAGATTCTGGAAGTGAGCGAGGCCTTCGCCCACGCCCATGAACTGGGCCTGGCCACCTTCCTTTGGGCCTACCTGAGAAATTCCGCCTTCAAACAGGACGGTGTTGACTACCACACGGCCGCCGATCTCACCGGACAGGCCAATCACCTGGCGGTCACCATCGAGGCCGACATCGTGAAACAGAAACTCGCCGAAACCAATGGCGGCTTCAACGCCATCAAGTTCGGCAAGACGCATCCCCGGGTCTACGAAGAGCTGACCAGCGACCACCCGGTCGACCTGGTCCGCTACCAGGTGGCCAATTGTTACATGGGGCGCGCCGGACTGATCAATTCAGGCGGTGCGTCGGGCAAGGACGATCTGCAGCAGGCGGTGCGCACGGCAGTCATCAACAAGCGCGCTGGCGGCACGGGGCTGATATCCGGTCGCAAGGCTTTCCAGCGACCGATGGCCGACGGCGTGAATCTGCTGAATGCGATCCAGGATGTTTACCTGTCAGCCGATGTGACAATCGCCTGACGGGGTCGAGCGGCGTATCAGGACGCGTTCATCAATCTGGCGCTGACCAGCGCCACGTCGATGGCGTCGCGGTCGAGGATTTCCGGGATCAGCGGATACACCGCCAGCAAGGGTTTGGGCCGCTTGCAGGCGGCTTTTTCCAGGCGCTCGCGCGTCGCGGTACTGAGATTCTGGTGGGCCAGCAGCGATGCGGCATACCAGTCGTGGTAGTCATCCACCAGGCCTCGCTGGAGTTCATTGTCCCAGTCTTCACTGATCAACAGTTCCGGAAACTCCTCGGCCACCAGCGTGCGACCCTCTTCATCGTCCTGGAGACGCAGGCCGCTACGCCCCGTGCCGCTGCCGTCGCTGTGGCGCTCGAACCACTGTGCCGCGGGCATGGGACGGGAGGCGACATTGACCTGGCTTTCCAGCTGGTCACGGTGGGGGATCGGCCAGCCGTTACGCGGGTGGTTTTTCTCCTGCGCCGCCAGCGTCGGAGAAACGAACCCGGTATCGGTCATCAGAAAGGGGCGCCAGTGCGGATCGGTGACCTGTTCCATATCGAGCGCCTTGTAGCGGGTGCGCAGCAACGCCAGCGGTTTGCGGGTTTTGCGGTTTAGTAGCCAGAGTTCGAAGCGGTCGCGTATGGGGAAAGGCACCGGCGGCTGGCGCTTCAGCGCATCCACCAGGTTATCGGCATTGACGATGCGTACCTCGCCCAGGTCCTCGCCGGAGACCTGGGTAACGCCCCAGCGAAACCGCCCGGACGCAGTCTGCTGGCGAACCCGCCAGGTTCGGCCATTGGTGGAATAGGCGCAGGCATCGCCCACGTCGATAACCTGTATGACGCCGAGATAAGGGCCGAAGCGACGCACGCCGTAGTAAGGACTCATTACACTAAACCGTGCCGTAGAAACTCGTGGCTATAGTGGCAAAGCCGCACGGGGTGCACAAGCGTTGCGCCTGGACGGGGTCAGGCCGGTCACGGCAGGGCGGAAGTAAAATACGAGAAGCCAGCGCCGATATACGGCGCCGGCGCAGAATTGTTAACCGCTGAGTTCGGCCTGGATGAGCTTCTTGTTGGCCGCGGTGTGGATGTTCGCCACTTTCGGCTTACTGCCACCAAGGTAGGCGTCCAGTGATACCGTTGGCACTTTTTCTTTGTCGACCAATGGGTACATGGTGCATTTTTCACAGGCCCGCAGCATGGGCTGCGCGCCAGCAGGAGCCTTGCCGGCAGGACGTTTGCGCAGGTTGCAGCAGTTCTCCGTGCGCATGTAGGCCTGCTGTGGAATGCAGAAGAACATCATATCCTTAGTCACAAATTGACTCCTCGCGTACTTTCCGGACATCTTGGGGGACAAGCGCGATACTGTAACATTTTCGCTACAGTTTTTCCATATTTCCTTGTGAATGAAGGGAATATAGTCCTTATCTAAACCCCATATAAGCAGTTGTTTTATAGGGTTCGCGGTCGGGGAGGCGTGTGCGCCAGAGGCGCCCTGGCTGCTGCTGTTGCGCCTTATCATTCGCCAACTCATTGTACGACAATCACAATGCTGCGATTTCTATCACCATCACGCAGGCGCTGTGCCAGAGCCTGCCAGATTGGCAGTCATCGTAAAAATTACCGTTGCAGGTATCATGCAGACCATCAGGTAGACCAGATACAATGCCAGGATCCACCCGAAAAATCCGAATTTCCGGTGAGACCGGCGTTTCAGGCCGTACGCTGGCACCGATTCCGCCCCCAGGATAATCACGCGATACGACGTTGCGGCAAGAACGGTCAAAAACACGCCATAGATCACCTGGAGACACACAGGTTAACCAGGTCCTCCCATTCAGCGGCCAGATAGACCCACAACGAGCCCGTAGCAGACAGACTCGCGCGTGGCATTGCCAGGCGCCATCTTGTTCATCGAATACGATACGCCGCATGGCACGCAACACATGCAGATGTAATCCCGGACAGAGCATCGTAAGCTGGCAATACTTCACCTTCTTGCGCTTTCAGAGCAAAGCGGCTCGCGGCTCTGTGCATGTTGATGCCGGCCTCGCGCATGCCCTCTGGCATGAACCTGGCCATGTGACTCGCCCCATGCAACTCGAGCGAACTCATCCCAAGACGCCTTTCTGAAATCCCTGCTGCCTCGTCCAACTCCCCTTTTGCCAGATGCATCAATATGTCATTAATCGCCGCCAGATGATCACGCATGTTTGACATCATATGCTGTTGCATCATTTTCGGAAGATCGACCAATTGTCTGGGATCATCGGCCGCTGTCGATATGCTCGATGTAACCAGCACGAATACGGTTGCGACGACAGGTTGCAGTAATTTCACGGCTTGCACCTCATTCTTACACCCAACGTTCAAGCCCGGCTGCGCTATTCAGTGCGTCGGCCTGGGTGCCTTGTTATGTTTGTCTGTTGCCCGACGCTTCATCGCTTTTTTCTCTCACACGACCAGCCCTATAGGAGTCAACAATACCGATTAGCCAACAAATGACCAGGGCGGTCGTGGCAATATTCAGCATTTGGGCATCAGTGCCACTTGATTGTTGTGATACCAGCTCCGTAATCGCTCCGATATCCAATGGGACATCACCACTTTGGATTTTTCCGGTGATTTCGAGAGCAGTCTCTACAGACTTTGCCACCAAATAATAAATCGCAGCAAATGAAACGCCCCCCAGCGAAACTCCCGCCGTATACTTTTTTAAGTAGACATGCCCGACACCAGGAAATACAAAAGCTGACAATAGAGCTGCTTTCGTTGATTTTTTCAATAACTATCTCGCTCTCGAAAATATAAGATCAGCGGCAACGCCGCACACCAGGGGCACGGCGCTTTTTTCCGCGTCCCGGCCCCCAGGGGCGAACAGGGCGCAGGGCTATGCGCTTGCACCCCAGAGATCATCTGAGTCAAACGCATATTTATACTGCGGATACAGAAAAACAAACGATAGCGCCAACAAAAGGGATACCAAAAATAGAATAAACAAGCTCCACCCAGTTATAAGCACGTGGGCAGCAAACAGCAAGGCAATAGTTACAAATATCGCGTTGTAGCCAAAAATTAAAATTGCTATCGCTCTGTTTCCTACTGCTACTCGGTACGCATAACCATAGAGAGGAACTAATGAAAGCCCACTGATGATCAATCTCGCCACATCCCATAGCGTCCCGGCAGAACTAAACGGAGTAGTACCCGACTGGATGACAAACAATAGTGCGCAAGCCCAGAATATATCTTTCCATACTCTCATAATCATCCCCTAGGGCACATAACGGTTAGGTCAGGGTGTCAACCAAACCGTAGGAACTCTCCGGTCCCGTACGAATGGCTTGTTACAAGCCAAAGTCTTCATTCGGCCCTTCATAAAGCTCAATAACTTCTGGCGTTACAACACCGTTACCCCCTTCTAAATAGCGGACTCCAATAAAAACGCCATTATCTGCTTCTTCGATTTGAATGGCGCTGCAAGGAATTCTTTTGTTGTTTTCTGAACCCATTTGAACTGCGGGCACACCTCGATGCGAAAAGGCTGCTGGCTATTCGACGGTGACGGACTTCGCGAGGTTGCGCGGCTGGTCGACGTCGGTGCCCTTGAGAACGGCGACGTGGTAGGCCAGCAACTGCAAGGGCACAGTAAACACGATGGGCGCCACGCAATCGCCGGTTGGCGCGACGGGCAATACGGTGCTGGTGCCATCCGACGCCATGCCGGTATTCTCGTCGGCAAAAACCAGCATCTGGCCACCGCGCGCGCTGACTTCCTGCAGGTTGGATTTGAGCTTTTCGAGCAAGTCGTTGTTGGGCGCCACCACCACCACGGGCATGTCGGCGTCGATCAATGCCAGCGGGCCGTGCTTGAGTTCCCCCGCGGGGTAGGCTTCGGCGTGGATGTAGGAAATTTCCTTCAGCTTCAGCGCCCCTTCCATGGCCACCGGATACTGCGCGCCACGCCCCAGGAACAGGGCGTGCTGCTTGTCGGCGAAATGTTCCGCCAGGTGTGTGATCTGGGCGTCGAGCTGCAGAATGTCTTCGATTTCGCGCGGCAGGTGCTCCAGCTGGGCGACCAAGCTGCGTTCGGTCTCCTCGCTCATGGAAAAGCGCCGCCCCAGCGCAATCGTCAACAGCATCAGCGCGACCAGCTGGGTGGTGAAGGCCTTGGTGGACGCCACGCCGATTTCGGGGCCGGCCCGGGTCATCAACGTCAGGTCCGAGGCGCGCGTCAGGGAACTCTCCGGCACGTTGCAGATGGTCAGTGACTGGCCAAAGCCCAGGCGGCGTGCCTCCTGCAGGCCCGCCAGGGTGTCGGCGGTTTCACCGGACTGCGAAATCGTGACAATCAGCGAACTGTTTCGCACCACTGGTTTACGGTAGCGGAACTCGCTGGCCACCTCCACGCTGCAAGGGATCCCGGCGAGCGATTCCATCCAGTAGCGCCCGATCAGGCCGGCGTGATAACTGGTACCGCAGGCGATAATGTGCACGCCCTGGACCTTGTCGAAGATCTCGCTCGCCCCCGCACC
>JAJDOI010000092.1 GCA_022340245.1 Thiogranum sp. | reverse complement strand
TATGTCGGAAAACGACAGACAGTCTTTAGCCGGTTGGGTGGCCGGGTGGATGGGCAACAGGCGGGGGGAGGCTGCTCGGGCTGCCGCCCGGGTTATCAGCGTCTCGAACGGGGACGCCGGCGTCCTTCGAATGCGACGATCGATTTGACGATTTCGCGATAGGGGAATTTTTCCAGTGAGCCGAAAGTCCGTTCGCCGAGCGTGGCAAGCCCGGAGACATCGATGACATTCTCGGCAGTGAGATCAGGGCGCAACAGGTGCTGCAGGCCGAGAAGGCCGCCGTTCTGCACCTTGATTTCCTTGGCGTGCGGTAGTTCGCCCTCGATGGCGGTGACTTTCAGCGCGAACTTGGCATTCTCGCGCAGCAGGCGGATCAGGTGGCCGCAACGATTGTGCGCCGAGGAGGCGTCACAGGCGATGCCTTCCCGGTCGGCGAGATAAAATCGCGTCGCACACATGCAGTCACAACGCCGGCTGAGAATGGCTTTCTCGAATACGCAGCGGCGCTCATTGACGTTCCGGTAGGTGTTCCGGTACTGATCTTCTTCAACCATAACAACGTGTTATTTTTCCCACTCACGCAGAATCGGCTGTTCGCGCTTTTCCATCAGTTTCTCTTCGGCATCGAGCTCGTTGTCGGCAAACATGACCTTTATGATGAAGGCGTCGCTGTCGCCCATGGCGGCACGCATGCCGCGCGCGCGCAGCTTGGCCTCCTTGAAGGAATCATGTTGTTCCAGCTTCTCCAGCGATTTGGTGAGATCGGTCGGGCCGGGCGTTATCTTGTAAATATAGTAGGGCATTTGTTTGTCTGTAATGGTTTGTAAGAGGCCCGCAAAGTATAGCAAGCCGCAAGCGGTTACTCACAACCCCACCTGTTCAACATGCTTTCCGCGAGTGATGATGAAACCGGTCCGGCGGTCGTCGCCGGCGCTGCTGTAGGTGAACTGGAAGGTGCGCCTGAGCCGCAGGCGACCCGCCGAACGCCGCAGCGCCACGCGTTGCAGGGTCACAGTCGCGTCGAGCAACTGGAGCTGTTGGCTGCGGCAGATATCGTGCGCAGCACCCAGGGCGAGTTCGCGCACCCGCAGAGTGTCCTGCCAGAACCAGACCAGCAGACCCAGTAGGACGAGTAATATCAGTGCCGAGCTGCCCATGGAGCGAGGTCCTTTGTGTCAACAGCGGCAGCGGCAATGTCTGTCACGGTCCAAACCCCCTAAAATCATGTACCGATTGAAAAAGACTGACGTGTTTTCGGTGGTCGCGTGACCCGGATGGATGCGCTGCAATGGCCCTACCCGGCAGCATGATAGCCCGGCCGCCCCCAATTTCCATAAGGGATGCGCCGGGATGGGGTCCCGATCGACGTGTTACACTTTGGGAAGAATCTTGTGAGGACGGCACGATGAATGCAATGAGCGAAGAAGAACGCCTGGAATTGACCCGGGGTATCCTGAATATGCTCGATGAGTGGGATATCGAGGCACGCGACCAGTTGCTGTTGCTCGGCATGGAAAATGTTCCGGCACGCGAAGTGAAGCGCTTGCGCGACGGCCGGCCGCTGCCGGATGAGCCGGAGATCATGCAGCGGGTCGAGCACCTGATTTGTATTGCCGACGCACTGCGTACCACCTACCCCTTCAGTAAACGCATGGGACGGTTGTGGATGCACAAACCGAACCGCAAGTTCCGTCAGCGCACGCCCATCGCCACCATGGTCGAAGACGGTATTGTCGGCCTGGTGTCGGTCCGCTCCTACCTGGATTGCTCCTACTCCTGGGATATTTCCGGCTCCAAGGGCTGACCGCCGCGCGGTTTCGCCCTGTGCCATCGTTACTGCTGCACCCGTCGGACCCTTGCTGGATCCCCGGCGCCGGGGATCGATTCTCCGATCTGCTGGAGAAACTCGGACTGATTGACACCACCCTGAAGGCCGGTCGCAGCGGCGATTTTCAGGCCGGAGAGCAGTTTATCAACCTCATCATGTTCCTTGGCTGTTCGCCGCGGGTAGCCCTCGAACCCGGCGAGGCCGACGAAGGCCAGACGGCTTGCCACCTGCAGTATCACCTGTACCCCGAGGTGACTTTTCTGTCAGCGGCGAAGCGCCCGCAGGTTCGCTGCCCGGGTTGCCGGGCGCCGGCGGGCGAGGTTGACACAAGCAGCCACGTGCAGTCGGTCACCTGTGCGCGCTGTGGTCAAACCGTACAGGTCCATGCGCTGGATTGGCGACGGGCCGCGGGATTCGGCCGGTTTTTCCTGGAGATCGGCGGCGTTTATCCTCACGAGGCGGTGCCATCGGAGAAGCTGCTCGATAGCTTGCGGGAGCACTCCGGGGGCGCCTGGCAATACTTCTATACCGGTTGACTCGCTCAGTCGCGGCGCAGGCGGTCTGAAACCGCGATGGGCGTGGGGTAGCGCAGCACTATGTAATAGGATGACACGATGAACGTCATCAGGGTGGCCAGCTGGATCAGGTAGGATGCCCGCATGCTGATGACAGCGGTCTGCGTCGCCAGCACCGCAACCAGCAAAGAAAACTCACTGATCTGCCCCAGGCGGGCGCCCACTTCGCGAGCCAGCGCTGGCCGCTCGCCTTGATAAACCCAGAGCTGTTTGAACACCAGGGGTTTCACCAGCAGGCTGATTGCCGCAAGCGCCGCTGCGGGAAGCAGGACCTCGTCCATGACCGACAGGTCGAAGGCTGCACCCAGGCTGAAGAAGAAAACCACCAGGAAGAAATCGCGCAGGGGCTTGAGGCTTTCGGCGATGAAACGCGATATAGGCTCGGTCGCAACAGCGATTCCAGCGATGAAAGCGCCGATTTCAGGTGACAGTCGCAGGGCTTCGGACAGCTCCGCCATGCCAAGGCACCAGCCGATCGCCAGCAGGAAGATGTATTCCTGAATGGTGTCGAAGCGCGCCAGCAGGCGCGTTAACACGTAGCGGGAGAAACCGAAAGCAAACAGCATGAAGCCTGGCAGTGTCAGCGTGAGCAGGGTGATCCCCTGCCAACCCGATTGGCCATCCCCGAGGCCATGCAGTATCAGCAAAATCGCGATGGCGATCAGGTCCTGCAGCAGCAACACGCTGATGATGATTTCGCCGGTGTGCTGGTGGTGCAGGACGGTGGTCGGTAGCAGCTTGAGGCCGATGATGGTGCTGGAGAACATCATGGTTGCACCGATGACTGATGCTTCAACCAGGCTGTAACCGAAACCGAGCGCGCAGACGGCCCCCAGGCCGGCGAACAGCGCGGAACTCACCAGCGTCACCAGCGTCGCCTTGCGAAACATATGCCAGAGGTCCTGCGGATGCAGGTTGAGGCCAAGCAGAAACAGCAGAAATACGATGCCTACGTGGGACAGTTCCTGTAACAGGCCGACATTTTTCACCAGCCCGAGGGCTGACGGTCCGATTGCCATGCCGAGCACGATATAGGCGACCAGCATGGACTGGCGCGCATACAGCGCCATGGTGGCAAGTACCGCGGCACCAGTGAAAATAAGGAATACGGAAAAGACAATCGAATGATCCAACTGATGCTCACCTGCCCGGGCTGTTGCCGAGAGACTAGCACAGTTCGTATGCGCTGGCGCCGCGACGGTCGGCGTGGCCGCGCACCGCGGCCAACGGGGTTCGGCATCACTACGGAGCGGTGATACTATGCTGCTATGAACTGGAAAGAACAGGCGAAAACATCGACCTGGAAACTCGCCGAGTGGCTGAAGGGCCGTGTATGGCGGCTTCGCGAACTTTACCACCCTGACAGTCTCAGGCAGAAGGGCTTGTTCGGTTCGCTATTGCTGCTGCTGGTCACCGCGCTGGTCATCGCGGTGTTCGTTGGCTGGTACTGGAGCCGCGAACCGGAACCGTTCGATGTCCGGCAGGTTGCCCTGAAACAGGTGGGCGGCGATGAGGCCCGCCTGGTGGTGGGCGTGACGTACACCGCCACGCTGGTCCGGATTGGCGAGACGCTGCTGGGTAAACCCGGAGGGTATCTGTCCAACGACGTCATGCCGCCCGGCGTCTGGCTGGACAATATGCCGAACTGGGAGTTTGGCGCGCTGGTGATGTTGCGAGACGCTGCTGCGGCGCTGCGTAACCATTTTGCCCGCTCCCAGTCCCAGTCCGTGGAAGATCCGGACCTCGCGCAGGCCGAGCCGATTTTCAACTTCAGCAACGACTCCTGGATGTTCCCGGCTACGGAACGAGAATACCGGAAAGGCTTGCGTGCGCTCGGCGACTATGAACGGCGCCTGGGTGATCAGCAGGCGCGTCAGGCGCAGTTCTTCGCCCGCGCTGACAACCTGCGACAGTACCTGGAGATTGTGGAGAAGCGTCTGGGTAGTCTTTCGCAGCGACTCAGTGCCAGTGTCGGACAGCTGCGCATCAACACCGACCTGGCCGGCGACAGCCTCGCGAGAAAGTCTACGGCGACACCCGCGGCGGTAGAGGTAAAAACCCCGTGGTTGCAGTTGGACGATGTCTTCTACGAGGCGCGCGGCGCGACCTGGGCGCTGCGGGCTATCCTGCAGGCCGTGGAATACGACTTCGAGGATATCCTGAAAAAGAAAAACGCGCTGATTTCACTGCGGCAGATTATCCGCGAGCTGGACGAAAGCCAGCAGCCTACGCTGAGCCCGGTCATACTAAACGGCAGCGGCTTCGGGCTGTTCGCCAACTATTCTCTGACCATGGCGAATTACATTGCACGTGCCAACGCCGCTGTTATTGATTTGCGGGATCTGCTGCAGCGAGGCTGAACGGCATGATCAAGGTCTACGACGCGAGCGACATTACCGAGGCGCATATTGTGCGGGGCATGCTGGAAGCTCACGGAATAGACGCGCATGTCGGCGGACACTACCTGCAGGGGGGTATCGGCGAACTGGCTGTTCAGGGTTTCGCCTGCGTGCTCGTTGCCGAGCGCCAGGCGGCATCCGCGAGGCAGCTGATCGATGCCTACGAACGCGCGGGTGGCGAACCATGAGAAAGATGTTGGCGCCATGGACGTAGACTGGAACCAGGTGTACGCGGCGGTGTGGCGTTCGCGCCGGGCACTGCTCAGGCCGGTGACGGCAATCGATCCTGTGCGGGTCGATGAACTGGTTGGAATAGATCCGCAGAAGACCGAACTATTGCGCAATACCGAACGCTTCCTGGCCGGCCAGCCGGCCAACAATGCCCTGCTGTGGGGCGCGCGCGGCACGGGCAAGTCGTCGCTGGTCAAGGCCATGTTGAATGAATTCCGCGGCCGCGGGCTGCGCCTGATCGAAGTGTTCAAAGACGAGTTGCGCGATCTTCCCGACATTGTCGATTACATCCGCGACAGCGGCTATCGTTTCATTTTCTATTGCGACGATTTCTCGTTCGAGGGTGAAGACGCTTCCTATGTGGGGCTGAAGAGCGTCCTGGAGGGATCGATCGAGCGCCCGCCGGATAACCTGCTGTTCTATGTTACCTCGAACCGCAGGCACCTGTTGCCCGAGTATATGCAGGACAACCAGGCCACGGTGGTCGCTGACGGGGAGTTGCATTACTCGGACGCGGTGGAAGAGCGTATATCCCTGTCTGACAGGTTCGGTCTGTGGCTGTCCTTTTACCCGTCGGATATGCAGGGCTACCTTGCCATTGTCGACAGCTATTTCCCGGACTTCCAGGGTGACAGGGGAGCACTCCACCGGGCGGCGAAAATGTTCGCCATGGCGCGCGCCTCGCGCAGCGGGCGCACGGCGAAACAGTTCTACAATGCGTTTTCCGGGTCCGATCCGGACAAAACTTGAATCGAATTGATATCGCGCGCGAACGCGGCCTGGCCGCAACGCCTAGTCCTTGTCTTTTTTCAAACCCTGCTTCATGGCGGCGACGTCGAGCGATACCACGACCTCGGACTTGGGTTCGTCGGTGAAGCGCGGCCTGGCGCTGGTATTGCGCTGATATTTATTTGCCAGTTCCTGTTCGCGCACCGTGATGAGCATCAGGCACTCGCGGATTTCATTGATGGTCTGTTTGGATAGCGGGTGTTTCAGGCCGGGTTCAGTCGCGGTATCCCTGGCAACGCTGGTCAGCACGCTTTTCATGACCCGCAGTACGCGCTCTTCTGTTGTAAGTTCCGGTTCGCTCATGTTTCCTGATCCTCAGCTTTCACTGCTATTGTGCCACAGGCTGCGTGGACGACTGCAATATACCCGGTCTTTGCGCGGATTTTGCCGGTGTGGAGATCAGGACTGCCGCAACTGTTCAAGCGCTTCCCAGCGCTGGTATGCGGCTTGCAGGTCGGTCTCGGCGCTCTGCAGCTGATCCTTCTCGGCGGCGATCGCGTCCCCGGGGAGTTGATAGAAGGCCGGATCGGCCATGCGTTCATGGATGGCTTCGATCGTGCTTTCCAGTGCCTCGATCCTGCGCGGCAGCTGGTCGAGTTCCCGCTGGTCCTTGTAGCTCAGCCGGGTTGCCTGCGGCCGCGACTTTTGCGGTGCCTTGCGAGGCTGATCGACAGCCGGAGGTGCGTCGGCGGCCCGGGAGTCGCGCTGGCGCAGCCAGTCGCTGTAGCCGCCGACGTATTCATTGACCCGTCCATTGCCTTCGAATACCAGCGAGCTGGTAACCACCCGGTCGAGAAAGGCGCGGTCGTGGCTGACCAGCAGAACGGTGCCCTGGTACTCCGCGAGACGCTCTTCCAGCAGGTCCAGCGTCTCGATATCCAGATCGTTGGTCGGTTCGTCGAGTACCAGAAGATTGCTCGGCTTGCTGAACAGCTTGGCGAGCAGCAGGCGGTTGCGTTCACCGCCGGACAGGGCGCTCAGCGGCGTGTGGCAGCGCTCCGGTGCGAACAGGAAATCCTGCAGGTAGCTGATGACATGGCGTTGCCGTCCGGCAATTTCGACGAACTGGCGACCGTCTGCAAGGTTGTCGATGACTGACTGCTGCTCGTCGAGTTGCGCACGCCGCTGGTCAAAGTAGGCGGTTTCCAGCCTGGTGCCGTGACGGATGGTACCGCTGTCGGGGGGCAGCTCACCGAGCAGCAGGCGCAGCAGGGTCGTTTTGCCCACGCCGTTGGGCCCGATAATGCCGATTCTGTCTCCCCTTAGAACCAGTGTGTTCAGCCCCGCGATCAACGCCCGCCCCTCAATGGAATAACTGGCATCGATGCACTCGACCACCAGTTTGCCCGACTGGTCGGCACCCTCCAGGCGAATGGTGGCTTTGCCGGCGAGGTGGCGTCTTTGGCGGCGCTGTTCGCGCATGTTCTCCAGGGCGCGTACTCGACCTTCGTTGCGCGTGCGCCGGGCCTTGATGCCCTGGCGGATCCAGCGCTCTTCCTCGGCCAGTTTTTTGTCGAAAGCTGCCTGGTGGGTGGCTTCGGTTTCCAGCCAGGCCTGCTTGCGTTTCAGGTAGGTCGGGTAATCGCCGGGCCAGTCGGTCAGGATGCCTCGGTCGAGGTCGATGATGCGCGTCGCCAGGCGAGTCAGGAAGCTCCGGTCGTGGGTGATAAACAGCAAGGTGCCCCTGAAATCCAGCAGAAAGTTCTCCAGCCACTCGATGGATTCAATATCCAGATGGTTGGTCGGTTCGTCGAGCAGCAACAGGTCCGGGTTGGAGACCAGCGCGCGCGCGAGCAGCACCCGGCGCTGGACGCCGCCCGACAGGTTTTCAACCCGGGCCTCCGGGTCCAGGGCGAGGCGTGACAGCACGCTTTCAACCTGTTGTTCCAAGGTCCAGCCGCCCAGTGCCTCCAGCCGGTGCTGGGTTGCATCGAGTTGTTCGAGGAGTGCATCTTCCGATCGCTGCGCGAGCTGCTCGCTGAGATGGTGATAACGGCGGATCAATTCGCCCAGCTCGCCAATGCCGGCGGCGACGCAGTCGAACACGCTGCCGGATACCCCCTTGGGCAGTGCCTGCTCCAGGCTGGCAATCGTCAGCCCCTGGCGGCGTTCGACGCTGCCGTCCTCCGGCGCGATGTTCCCTTCCAGGACCTTCAAAAACGTGGATTTTCCGCAGCCGTTGCGGCCCACGAGACAGACCCGCTCGCCGGCTTCAATAGAAAAATCAACGGCTTCCAGCAGGGGGCGGTGGCCGAAACTCAGGTGTAGATGACGAGTACGCAGTAATGACATGGGCGCAGAACACAGACTGGCAAAGCCCGCAGCTCAATTGGCCCGGGCAGCGGACGATAACACAGAAGCAGGAGAAGGGAATCGCCGGATCTGTGAAACGGTTCACACCGGGACGGCAGTGGTCCGGGCACACTTTATCACCGGGACAGAATCCAGGGTACGTAGCGATGCGCGAACACGAATTTTATGCCGATCCAACGCTGTTCGACCAGTGGCAGCGCAGTGCCTCGGACTGGCTCTGCGAAAAAGGCGACGAATGTTGCCCGTATGGCTGGTCTCTCGGTTTTGCCCTGCTGGGTACGGCTCTTGTCCTGGTGTCGCTAACGGCGCTAGGTTTTTCCCTGCACAGTGCTGCTACCCAGCTGGCGCCGGCCTGGAATGACTCCCTGGCAAGGGGCATCACGGCGGTGACGGCGTTGGCCGCGGCCCAGGCGCTGTTCCGGCAGGCGCTGGACGCCTGGCCGCAAAACACCCGGATTCCGGCGCAGGTGCTCAAGGCCGGGCGTTATGTCGGCTGGCGGCCGATGCGCCCTGTGCGGGCTGCGAATGTCGCTGTGACTAAACCTGTGGAAAAGTGCTCACAGTCCAGTCCGGACGGGGAAGCGCTACAGCGGTTTTTCGCCGGCGTGCGTGCCGCGGGCGTCAATGTGGCGATCGCCAAGGCGCTGTTTGCCGCGGGAATCCGATCCCCACAGCAACTGATGGCTGCCAGTGACCGGCGGCTGGTTGCTATCCGCGGCGTCGGTCCGGCCACGGTGCGCAAACTGCGCGCGCAGTTCAGCTAGATAGGCTCAGCTGCCTGACTTTTCCACGTCAACTTCGCGGTAGCGGTCAGGGCTGAACCGCGGCGAGCAAATCGCATAGAAGATCAGATCGCCGTCCCCGTCGTTGCTGATGCGCTGCGGAACACCCGGCGGAATCAGCACCAGGTCGCCCGCACCGACAGCTGTCGGTGCGAGATCGCCGATCTCGACTGTGCCGCTGCCCTCGATAACCAGATAGCGCTCGACAATTCCCTCCAGTCGGTGCCAGCATGTGCATACGCCGGGCGCCACGCGCGCCCGCGCGATGGAAACGTCGGGGTCGTCGGGCGTGTTGCCGATCTCCTGTATGTGACAACCTTCCTCGAACCAGTACTCTGCAACCGACTGGCTTTGGGTGACCCTGGCAGACATGGCTTTCACGGTTCTGATGGGGGTATCGTAGCCATGATAGTAACAGTTCTGCCCCGGGCCGCGCCAAGCGCGGCCGGTCGCCGTGGAGATTGCGTCGAGGATGGCCGAAACACCGCGATTTCACCTGGCATTCCCGGTTATCGATTTGGAGGCCACGCGCCATTTCTATACCGCCGTGCTGGGCTGTCGCCTGGGCCGCGAAGACCAGCGCTGGATCGATTTCGACTTTTTCGGCCACCAGATCACCGCGCATTTGTGTGAGCGTATGCCTGATGTTGCCAGCAACGCGGTGGACGGCAGGCAGGTCCCGGCGAGCCATTTCGGGCTGGTTCTTGAATGGGAGCAGTGGCATGCACTTGCCGAACGGCTGGCGGCCCGCGAGGTGGAATTTCTTATCCAGCCACATATCCGCTTCGCCGGCCAGGTTGGTGAACAGGCAACCCTGTTTCTGCGCGATCCCAGTGGTAACGGTCTGGAGTTCAAGGCATTTCGGGACGCCGCGGCGCTGTTTGCGCGCTGACGGCGCGGTGGCTGCAACAAGGTCTTTGCTTCAACGGCATTTTTACGGTTTCATAGTGGCCAGTCCTGCGAAACGGAGACGTCGCTATGTCCGCAGCCAGCCCCGTTGCCATCCATGCCCTCGAACTTGGGCCGATGGAGAATTTTGTCTACCTGGTGGAAGACCGGGCAAGCGGCCGGGCGGCCGTGGTCGACCCGGCCTGGGACGTGCCACAGGTGCTCGCACTGGCCGAACGGCACGGTGTGCGTATTACCGATATCCTGCTGACCCACAGCCACCACGATCACATTAACGGTATCACCGACGTGCTGGATCAACACGACGCACAGCTGCACCTGCTCAAGGACGAGGCCCGCTTCTGGGGCTCGCACCTGGATCTTCCCACTCTGCATCACGGCGGTGACCGTATTGCCCTGGGCGACACGGAAATCGAGGTGCTGCATACCCCCGGCCATACGCCCGGCTCGGCCTGCTACCGTATCGGCGAGCAATTGATCACCGGCGACACGCTGTTTGTTTTCGGTTGCGGTCGCTGTGATTTGCGCGGTGGTGACCCGGAGCAGATGTTTCACACACTGAGCGACATGCAACGCAAGCTGCCGGCCGCAACGCGCATACTTCCCGGACATAACTATGCCGAAAAGACTACCTCGACGCTGGCCGAGCAGGTCGAGGGCAATCCCTTTATGCATTTCGACGATCTCGCACGCTTCGTGCGCTACCGTATGCACTATCATGACCAGCATCGCCATGGACCCTACGGTCCGGTACCCAGGGGACAGGAGATGCCGGATTAGCCTCGGCCACCGGCTTGGAGACCCTGCCTGACTATCTGCGACCCGGGCTGCAGCTGTTATCGATCGGGTTGAATCCCTCTCTGCCGTCGGTTGCCGCGGGGTTCTACTTTGCCAATCCGCGCAACCGTTTCTGGAAAGCCCTGAACGCCAGCCGCCTCACGACTGAACCGCTTACCCCGGGTCGGCCGGCCGTGGAACGGTTGTTCCGGCATCGTGGTATCGGTTTCACCGATCTGGTGAAGCGACCGACCCGCGGCGCGGCCGATTTGCGTGCAGTCGATTATCAAGCCGGCGCCGCGCGGCTGCTGACGCTGATCGAGGATTGCCAGCCGAGCGTCGCCTGGTTTCACGGCAAGCTTGCCTATAAACAGTTCCTGCGGCGTACCGGGCGTGTCATTGACGCCGACGCCTGGGGGCTGCAGCCGCTGACCGTCGGTGTAACCCGGGTTTTCGTCACACCGAATCCGAGCCCCGCGAACGCGGCGTTTTCGCTCGGCGAGCTGGTGGCCTGGTATGACGCGCTCGCCGATTTGCCGGCTGTACATCGCTGAGCGCATTTGCGAACATGCCTGACTCTGCCGCCAGGTTATTATCCATGTCAGACGCAACCCGAATTATGCGTGTCGCCGACCGCTTTGCCATGAAGCGCGGTGGCTGCCTGGCCGAGGTCCAGCTGGCGTACGAGACCTGGGGCGAACGCAATGAACACGACAGCAACAGCGTCCTGTTGTTCACCGGGCTGTCGCCCAGCGCCCATGCCGCGTCTTCTCCGGCGGATGAGCGGCCCGGATGGTGGGAGTGGATGATCGGCCGCGGCAAGCCGATCGATACCGATGTTTACCACGTCATCTGCGTGAATCCGCTCGGCAGTTGCTTCGGCTCCACCGGACCGGCTTCCATCAACCCGGCGACCGGCCGGCCGTACGGGCCGGACTTTCCCGAGCTTTGCATAGAGGACATGGCCCGCAGTGCCCACGCGCTGGTGGACCTGTTGGGTATCGAACGCCTGCACACCGTGGCCGGTGTGTCGCTGGGCGGCATGACGGCGCTGGCGTATGCCATCGAGTTTGCCGATCAGGTCGAGCAGCTGGTGAGCATCAGCTCCGCAATGCGCGCCGAAGCTTCGGCAATCGCCATCCGTTCACTGCAGCGTGAAATCATCCGCAGCGACCCTGCGTGGAAACAGGGGTGGTACTTCCCCGAAGCCGGTCCCGTCGACGGTATGCGGCTGGCGCGCAAGCTGGGGATCATTTCCTATCGCTCCGCGGAGGAGTGGCGGCAGCGTTTCGGGCACGACCGCCTGTCGCCGCCCGGTCGGGATGTTCACGGTTTCGGTCTTGAGTTCCAGGTGGAGTCCTACCTGGATGCGAATGCGCGCAGGTTCGTCAGCGGTTTCGATGCCAACTGCTATTTGTGCCTTTCCCGCAGCATGGACTGGTTTGATGTTGCGGAACTGGGCGGTACCGACGAAGCGGCACTGGCGCGCATCACCGCGCACCGTGCGCTGGTTATCGGCGTGGAGTCCGACAGCCTCTATCCGCTACACCAGCAACGCGCACTGGCGGATCTGCTGTGCGAACTGGGCAGAGACGTCGAGTTCGTGGCAATGCCGTCCATCCAGGGTCACGATGCCTTCCTGGTAGACCTCGAGCGGTTTGCCCCTGTGCTGCGCAGCTTTTTCAAGGACCACGCGCTGCTGGCTGAAAAGCAACACTATCTGGTCCGGCAGTGCGCCGCCAATGAGTAGCCCCTTCAAGACGCTGCAACAGGCGCTTGCGGCAGCGTAAAGTAGATGCTGGCACCTTTCCCGACTTCGCCCTCGCCCCAGACCGAACCGCCATGGCGGTCGATAATGCGCCTGACCGTGGCAAGCCCCGCCCCGATGCCGTCAAAGGCCTGCTGGGCATGCAGGCGTTGAAACATCTCAAACAGTTTGTCGGCGTAAGCCATATTGAAGCCGGCGCCGTTGTCCTTTAGGCGGTAAACAGTCTCCCCGCCCTGATTGCGGGCCGAAAACTCGATACGGGCGTGATCGACATTGGCGGTAAATTTCCAGGCATTGGCAAGCAGTTGCGCGAGCGCCATTTGCAGCAGCTCAAAATCACCGTAGGCTTCAATCTCTTCCTGAACCGAAACACTGATGCGCCGTTCAGGGTTCTGCTGTTGCAGGCGGTCCAGAATCTTGTAACAGATCCGGGATAGATCGACGCGCGACGGCCGCAGAACGTGGCGAGTGACGCGGGACATTGTCTGCAAGGCGTTGATCAGCTGGTCCATCTGTCTGGCGTTGTTGCGGATGCGGTGCAGGTAGTCCCGTGCCACAGGGTCCAATTGGTCGCCGTAATCCAGTGTCAGGGTCTCGGCAAACCCGCCAATGGCGCGAAGCGGCCCACGCAGGTCATGTGACGCGGCGTAGGTAAAGGTTTCCAGCTCCTTGCGGGCCCTTTGCAGTTCGTCTTCGAGGTGTCGCACGCGTTTTTCCGGCTGGTCCCGGCCGGGGGGGGATGTTGTATCGTGATTCAGGCGTTCTATCTCCGCGACGACCCGGTCCGCGAACAGTGTGGCGATTTCGATGGCGAGCAGGTCATCGGCGATGGCTTTACGGCCCATCAAAGTGATCAGGCCGAGGACGTCACCGCTGGTTGCAACCAGCGGGACACCGAGATAACTGTCCACGCCGGTATCACGAAGCAACGGGTCCTGCGGAAACTTTGCCTGAACCGCGGTTCTGAAGCTGCAGGCTGTCGGGCCATCGACGACGTCGGCACCGGGTGACCCTGGCAGTGGCCAAAGCAGTTCTGCGGCCAGTTCGCCGTCCGCGCTCAGGGCCAGGGTGCGCAGGCATGCCGGGTCGTTCCCCTCAAGTACGGCGATGGCAGCGTGGTCGGCCGCGAACAGCTCGCCGAACTGGAGGACGAAATGCTCCAGGTAGGCGCGTCCAGTCGTGGTCGCGACCGCGCGATGTAGCTGTTCAACGAGTTGTTTGTATCGCTCGGGCACAATAGCAGTATAAACAAAGCGGGTGTCCGTTGGGTGGCGCTCCGGATAACGGCGACAAGTTGTGCGGCGATGGCGCTGCGCGGCGACGTTTTCCGGTTGACAGCCGCAAGATGCCTGTTGCAGACTCGACCCATGATGAATAGAAATTTCCACTCTGCCGCCGCGATCTCCATGCGTGCCCCGCACAAGCGTGTATGGCTACGCGTTGCGGCTGTGGTCCTGAGGAAATGAGCTAAACCCGAATTACCCGTTTTTTTCAGAAAGGCCGCAGACCGAAAGGACTGCGGCCTTTTTTTTCAGCCAGAAGGGGCGAACCTCATGTCGGTGCCGGCAGCGTTCTTGGGTGTCATATTGATCTGGTCGACCACCCCGCTTGCTATTCAGTGGAGCAGCGAGGGCGGCGGATTTCTGTTCGGTGTTACCGCACGCATGGTTCTGGGTCTCATTTTCTGCCTGCTGGCAATCCGTATCAGCGGTATCGACATGCCCTGGCATGCCCGGGCTCGGGGCGCATACCTGGCGGCGGGCATAGCGATATATGGCGCGATGATGCTGGTCTACTGGGGCGCCCAGTATGTCCCATCCGGCTGGATAGCGGTGTTGTTCGGTCTGTCGCCGCTGTTGACCAGCCTGTTCTCGGCGGTCTGGTTATCCGATCACAGCCTGTCGCGCTGGAAACTGGCGGGGTTGCTGCTAGGCGTTTTGGGTCTGACGATTATCTTTTCAGGTGGTGTGGAGATTGGGCCGCATGTCGGCGTCGGTGTTGCGGCTGTCCTGCTGTCTACCCTGCTGCACTCGGCGAGCGCCGTGTGGGTCAAACGGCTGGGCACAGACCTGCCGGCGCTGGCGGTAACCGGCGGTGGTTTGAGCGTGGCCGTCCCGGCCTTCGTCCTGAGCTGGTTCGTTTTTGACGGCGTCTGGCCACAGGCGCTGCCCGAACGGGCGCGCTTTGCCATTAGCTACCTGGCCCTGTTCGGCTCGGTGCTGGGATTTTTCTGGTACTACTATCTGCTGAACCGCGTGGCTCCGGTAAAGGTCAATCTTGTCACCCTGGTGACGCCGGTGACCGCGCTGTTACTGGGCCACTGGCTGAACGGTGAGGTCCTGCTGCCCACTGTCTGGCTGGGGACCGGCTTGATACTGGCCGGCCTGACCATGCACCAGTGGGATATGTTGAAGGGCGGCCGGGCGCCAACCACGGTTGAATGACCGGCGACGGCGGCGCGCCCCGCCCGGCGCTGCCGCGGCGCAGTCTGCGGGGGTGCGGGGTAGACGCGAGCAGTCATGACGGCAGCTCTGCAGCACAATGGTCCGCGCCCCGCACGACCCTGCTACACTTGAGCCAGGTGCTCTAAACCAGCGGAGTTTGTGATATGCATACCAGGATCTGGCGTACGCTGTCAGCTTGTTGTTTAGGCGCTGTGCTGGCCGGATGCCAGAGTGCCGGGTCCAGAACCGGCTTTTACAGCAGTCCGCTGCTGCCCGGTGACGAAATCGAGATTCTGAAACCGGTCACGGTTCCCGCGGGTCTTGCGCGGGTTTATCTGCAGCACGGCAAGCTGGCGTCCTACGGCAGTACCAACCAGTACGCGCCGTTCTGTTATTTCCTGTTGCTCAACCCGTTACCGACCGAGCAGCAGATCAGGCCCGGTCTGCTGGTCGTGGAGTCGGTCTGGCTCGACGAGACATCGGTGCGCCGCGAACAGCCGGTCACGGTTGCTTCGGCGTTCATCGGGGTCGGGGCGTTCGGCGGCGACCGCATGCCCATGGCCTACCAGTTCCATTTAAAGCTGAAGTCTGCGGATCAGCCCAACATCACCCTGGTCTGCTCGGGGGCGTTCGACATGGCCCTGACGGCCGCACCGATCCGCCTGCCGGAGCTGCGCGAGGCGCTCGGCGACTACGCCGAAGTCAGGGTGAAGGCGGGGCCGGCGGGGTGACGAACTTGTTCCAGCCGCCCTGTTTGCCAGGCGCTATGTTCTGCCGGTCCTGGTAGAGAAGCGCAACCATCTCGGCCACTGCGTTGGCAAAGTTTACATTGGGATTGGCCGCGCAGTAGCCTTCCAGCCAGTCGAGGATGTCGGCCATGCTCTTGTTGCCGAGAATGTTGTAGGTGCTCGCGCCGGCATTGTTGACCGCGGTCAGATAGCCGCTCAGCCAGTGGTGATACCAGCGTTCAGCTGCGTCCGCCTGGTCACGTGCCACCAGGTAGGTGGCGCAGTTCTCCCCGCCGACACCGAACACCGCGTACTCGTCGTCCATGTCGCGGGCAAGCGATGCGGTTGAAACCCCCAGGGTGATGGCGAGAACGCCTGCATGGGCAATCCGTGTCATGTTCAACTCCTTGACGAGTGGCTTTGCATACATCGGCCGCGCCCGAAGGGCGCTTGAATCGTTCAGCGTTTCAGCCAGCGCAGCCAGCGCCACAGGTTGAGCAGGCTTGCCAGCGAGCCCGCGACGTAGGTGAGCGCGGCGGCGGTGAGTATCTGCCGGGCCTTCTTCCGGTCCCCGTCTGACAGGTAGCCCCCGGCCTCGAGCAGCGGTAACGCGCGCCGGAAGCTCGCATCCCACTCCACCGGCAGGGTCACCAGGTGGACCAGCGTGGCGGAGCCGAAACTCGCCAGGCCCGCGACCAGCAGCAGCAAGGCCGGCGACGGCGCTCGCGCAAACACGGTCACCAGCGGGGCCAGAACAAACAGCCCGTTGCCAAGTTGCTGGGCGGCGACTGCCAGTGTCGCCAGCCGTGTGCGCCAACGCAGGGGCGGATAGCCAAGTCTGTGCTGCAACGCGTGGCCGACTTCGTGCGCGGCCACCACCACGGCCGTCAGCGACTTGCCATTGAGTTTGTCGGGACTCAGGCGCACTGTGTGGCTGGCGGGGTCATAGTGATCGCCGGTGTCCGATGCCTCCACCCTGATCCGCTCGAGGCCTAGCCGGTTAAGCAGGTGCCTGGCGAATTCGCCGCCGGTGCCGGGGAAATCCTCGCGGTTTTCACTGTGGCGCCGCAAAACCGCCCGGACCCACAGATGGGGCCCGAACAACAACAGGAGCAGCAGCAGGGTGATGACTAGAATAGGCACTGAACAGGTGGCACAGGCATGGTAATGACAGATTATTATGACACGTTGGTATCCGTCGAAACCTGTCTGCGCCACAGTGCGGCCGCTGACTGGTGTCTGATCGACTGTCGCGTTGACCTTGCGGACAAGACCTGGGGTGTACAGGCCTACCGGGAGGCCCATATTCCCGGCGCTCACTATGCCTCGCTGGAGGGCGATCTCGCGGGCGCGCCGACCGCCGCCAGCGGTCGGCATCCGTTGCCCGACTGGCAGGATTTCGCCGATAGCCTGGGCCGCTGGGGCGTGTATCCCGATACCCAGGTGGTCGTGTATGATCAGGGCGGCGGTGCATTCGCGGCGCGCCTGTGGTGGTTGCTCCGGGCGGTGGGGCATTCGCGGGTGGCGGTGCTGGATGGCGGCTGGGCCGCCTGGCAGGCTGCCGGCGGGGCGGAGAGTGACGCGGCGGCGCCGTTGCACGGCCAGCGCGTTGCATTGGCGCCCGGCACCGGCTGGGTAACCACCGGGCAGGTCGAGCAGAATCTGCACAGCCGGGAGTTTGTGCTTGTCGATGCCCGTAGCAGCAAACGTTTTGTCGGTGAACGCGAGCCGATCGATCCCGTTGCGGGCCATATTCCGGGAGCCTTGAATTTTCCCTTCGAGCAAAATCTTGACGCCAGCGGCGTGTTCCTTGCACCGGCGGAGCTGCGTCAGCGCTGGTGCGAATCCCTCCAGGAGTACGCCGGTTCAACCGTTGTGCATATGTGCGGGTCGGGCGTTACCGCCTGCCACAATCTGCTGGCCATGGAGGTCGCCGGCCTGTACGACTCGCGCCTGTATGTCGGTTCCTGGAGTGAGTGGATTCGCGGCGCTGCACGCCCGGTCGCGACCGGGTGGGGCTGAACTATACTGAGATTGGAAATTCAGGATCAGGAGGGAGCTGTCATGCCTGTAGCTCATCGAGTATCGGCCTATCTGGCCGAACAGGACGCGGATTTCGATATCGTCGACCACCCGCATTCCGCTACCAGTATGGAGTCGGCACAGCTGGCCCATGTGCCGGGGGATTGTATCGCCAAGTCGGTTGTGCTCGGCGACGAGCGGGGCTATCTGCTCGCGGTGTTGCCGGCCAGTTGTCAGGTGGACCTTGGCGAGTTGCACCGACAGACCAATCGCAATCTCGACCTGGCAACCGAATACGAGCTGACTGCGTTGTTCGACGACTGTGAGCCCGGTGCGGTACCACCGTTCGGCAATGTGTACGACATCGACACAATCGTCGATGAAAGCCTGGTGGAACAATCAGATGTCTACTTCGAGGCCGGCGATCACGAACGGCTGATCCACGTCAGTGCCGAGACCTTCGAGAACCTGCTGGGTGACGCGCAACACTCGGAGTTTACCCGGCACGTTTAGTCGGCCGCGTTGCCAGGGGCGCATTCGAGCCGCGCCCCGTTAATCGGCGCGCGATCAGGGATTCACGCTGGCGCGTCCGATTGAGTAGTATGTGAAGCCCTGCTTGGCGAGAAACGCCGGGTCGTAGAGGTTACGACCGTCGAAAATCACCGGTGCCTTCAAGGTGCTGCGGATCCGCTCGAAGTCCGGGCTGCGGAACAGATTCCATTCAGTAATGACCACCAGCGCATCGGCACCTGCGAGGGCGCTTTCGGGTGACTCGCACAGAGCAAGATCCTCGCGCTCGCCGTAGATGCGGGCGGTTTCCTCGCACGCTTCGGGATCAAAGGCGCGTACCCGTGCACCCTGGTCCCACAGTGCCTCCATCAACACCCGGCTGGATGCCTCGCGCATGTCGTCGGTGTTGGGTTTGAACGCCAGCCCCCAGAGCGCAAAGGTCTTGCCTTCGAGTTTGCCGGCGTAGTGTGTGGAGATCATTTCGAACAGTTTTTCTTTCTGTCTGAAATTAACCGCCTCGACGGCGTGCAGGAGCTCCGCGGTGTAGCCGTTGGCCTGTGCGGTGTGTTCCAGCGCCCGTACGTCCTTTGGAAAACAGGAGCCCCCATAGCCTGCGCCGGGATAGATAAACTGGTAACCGATGCGCGGATCAGAACCGATGCCGATGCGCACCTGTTCGATGTCGGCGCCCAGGCGTTCGGCGATGTTGGACAGTTCGTTCATGAAACTGATCTTGGTGGCCAGCAGCGAATTGGCGGCGTACTTGGTCAGCTCCGCGGAGCGGATGTCCATGGCAATGATGCGTTCATGGCTGCGGTTGAACGGGGTGTAAAGGGCCCGCAGCAGTTCCGTGGTGCGGGGGTTGTCGGTGCCGATCACCACGCGGTCGGGGCGCATGAAGTCCTCGATGGCGGCGCCTTCCTTGAGGAATTCGGGATTCGACACGACGTCGAATTCGGCGGCCGAACCGCGCTTGTTCAACTCTCCCTGCACCTCGGCGCGGACCCGGTCGGCGGTTCCGACCGGAACCGTCGATTTGTTGACGACGATGCGATAATCGTCAAGGTGCTGGCCGATGGAGCGCGCCACCGCGAGTACGTGCTGCAGGTCGGCCGAGCCGTCTTCATCCGGCGGTGTCCCCACGGCAATAAACTGAAACAGGCCGTGGGCTACCCCCTCGGCGGGATCCAGGGTGAAGTTGAGGCGCCCCGCGGACTGGTTGGCCACAATCATTTCGCTCAGACCGGGTTCGTAGATCGGGCTTTGGCCCTTGATCAACATGCCTATTTTTTCAGGGTCGATATCGACACAGAGAACATCGTTACCCACCTGTGCGAGGCAGGCTCCGGTGACAAGACCCACATACCCGGATCCGTAGATTGTGACTTTCATTAAAATCCCCTGAAAACGTAAGGTTTGATTATTCGAACGCGACGCGGTCGTGTTGTGTAATTTCGGCGACCATGTAGCGGTGGCCGGATATTAGCATTGTCGAGAGCCCGGCGGAAATTGGCTATATCGGCACAAGGTTACAGATTTATCAAGAAAAACTCCGCGTCCGCAGTTGACAGGGGTTGGCCGTCAGATCAAAATACGCGGCTTGCGTTTCGGAGGGGTTCCCGAGTGGCCAAAGGGATCAGACTGTAAATCTGACGGCTCAGCCTTCGGAGGTTCGAATCCTCCCCCCTCCACCAGAGTTTATTTGGTAACGCAGGTGATTAGGTCACCTGTTGGTCAGTGTGCTGAACATGGTGAACTGCGGGTGTAGTTCAATGGTAGAACCTCAGCCTTCCAAGCTGATTACGTGGGTTCGATTCCCATCACCCGCTCCAAGGTGAATATTGCTCATATAGCTCAGTCGGTAGAGCACTTCCTTGGTAAGGAAGAGGTCACCGGTTCGAATCCGGTTATGAGCTCCATTTCCGGCCGGGTCGAACTCCGGCCTTATATATCTAAATAGTGTAAACAGCTTGGCGAACACCACGGGGAGAACCGTCCGATGTCCAAGGAAAAATTTGAACGTACGAAGCCGCATGTAAATGTGGGAACGATTGGTCACGTGGACCATGGGAAGACGACGCTGACGGCGGCGTTGACGAAGGTATTGTCGGAGAAATACGGTGGAGAAGCGACGGCCTATGACCAGATTGACAAGGCGCCGGAGGAGCGCGCGCGGGGGATCACGATCGCGACCTCGCACGTAGAATATGAATCGGACAAGCGGCACTACGCGCATGTGGACTGTCCGGGGCATGCGGACTATGTGAAGAACATGATTACGGGCGCGGCACAGATGGACGGTGCGATCCTGGTGGTGTCGGCGGCCGATGGCCCGATGCCGCAGACCCGCGAGCATATCCTGTTGGCGCGTCAGGTGGGTGTGCCCTATATCGTTGTCTACCTGAACAAGGCGGACATGGTGGACGATGCCGAGCTGCTGGAGCTGGTGGAAATGGAAGTACGGGAACTGTTGGACAGTTACCAGTTTCCCGGGGACGACACCCCGATTATTACCGGATCGGCGTTAAAGGCGATTGAAGGCGACAGCAGCGACATCGGCATTCCGTCGGTGATCAAGCTGGTGGAAGCGATGGATGACTATATACCGGTGCCGGACCGGCCGGTGGACAAGCCCTTTTTGATGCCGATCGAGGACGTATTCTCGATTTCGGGTCGCGGCACGGTGGTCACCGGCCGTATCGAGCGTGGCATCGTCAAGGTGGGTGATGAAATCGAGATTGTCGGCATCAAGCCGACCACCAAGACCACCTGCACCGGGGTGGAGATGTTTCGCAAGCTGCTGGACCAGGGTCAGGCGGGTGATAACGTCGGGGTGCTGCTGCGCGGCACCAAGCGCGAGGAAGTGGAACGCGGCCAGGTATTATGTGCGCCGGGCAGTATCACGCCGCACACCAGGTTTGAAGCGGAAGTGTATGTGTTGAACAAGGAAGAGGGTGGGCGCCATACGCCTTTTTTCAATGGTTACCGGCCGCAGTTTTATTTTCGCACCACGGACGTGACGGGGGCGGTGGACCTGCCTTCGGGCACGGAGATGGTGATGCCGGGTGACAACGTCAAGGTGACGGTGAGTTTGATCAACCCGATTGCGATGGAAGACGGTCTGCGATTTGCGATCCGTGAAGGCGGCCGCACCGTGGGTGCCGGCGTCGTCACCAAAATCATCGAATAATGGCATTATTCAGTAACAGGATTATTGAAAAATATAGCTCTGTCTTGACGAGTCAGACAACACACAGGTTGTAAGGCGAGGAAATTAAAGGCCAGTAGCTCAATTGGCAGAGCGGCGGTCTCCAAAACCGCAGGTTGGGGGTTCGATTCCCTCCTGGCCTGCCACGTTGTGGGTAGGTCGAAGTAGAGCAGTATTATTTATGGATAAATTCAAGTTCTTTATAGCGGCGCTGATTGTTGCGGCGGCAATTGGCGGCTTTTACTACTATGGTGATCAATCACTCCTGTTGCGAGTGCTCGGTCTGTTGGTAGCGGTGGGAATATCGACCGCCATCATGTTGCAAACTGTGGCAGGACATCGGGCATGGGAATTTATTGGCGAATCAAGAACTGAGGTCCGCAAGGTCGTATGGCCCAGCCGTAAGGAAACCATGCAAACAACCCTGGTGGTGATAGCAATGGTGATCGTGGTGGCTATATTGTTGTGGATATTTGATATGTTATTGG
>JAJDOI010000009.1 GCA_022340245.1 Thiogranum sp. | reverse complement strand
ACGCATTGCCGAGTATGCGAACAAGGCGCGCGAGGGCACGCTAAGCATCGAAGACATCACCGGCGGGACATTCAGTATTACCAATGGCGGGGTGTTCGGTTCGCTGCTGTCGACGCCGATTATCAATCCCCCGCAATCCGGCATACTCGGTATGCACGCGATCAAGGAGCGTCCGGTCGCCGAAAACGGTGAGGTAGTCATCCGGCCGATGATGAACATCGCGCTGTCCTACGATCATCGTCTGGTTGATGGCCGCGAGGCGGTGCAATTCCTGGTCACGGTGAAAGAGCTTGTCGAAGATCCTTCGCGTATGCTGTTGGGCGTCTGAGTGACCATGAGCGATCATTACGATGTTGTCGTTATCGGTGCCGGTCCCGCTGGTTATGTGGCCGCGATACGCTGCGCGCAGCTGGGATTCAAAACCGCATGTGTCGACGACTGGGTGAACCCGCAGGGCAAGCCGGTGCTGGGCGGTACCTGTCTCAACGTCGGGTGCATACCGTCAAAGGCGCTGCTCGAATCGTCGGAGCGTTTCGCCCAGGCCCGGGACCAGCTCGGCGATCATGGTATCGGCGTTGGCGATGTCAGCCTTGACCTGGAACGCATGCAGGCCCGCAAGCAGCGCGTGGTGCGGGATCTCACGCAGGGTATTGAACAACTCTTCAAGGCCGGCGGGATCACCTGGCTGCAGGGCCGTGGCCGACTGCTTGCCGGGAAGCGGGTGCAGATTGCACACGCCGGCGGTGAGGCGCGCGAAGTCAGCGCCGAGCACGTCATCCTCGCGCCTGGCTCTGTTCCGGTGCAGCTCGACCGGATTCCGCTGGACAATCAGCTTGTCGTCGACTCCAGCGGAGCACTCGAGTTCGACCAGATCCCGCGGCGACTGGGTATTATTGGTGCCGGCGTCATCGGCCTGGAGCTCGGCAGCATGTGGCGGCGTCTCGGCAGCGAGACCGTTATGCTGCTGGAAGCACAGGAGCAGTTTCTTTCGATCGCCGATGAACAGGTCGCCCGGGAGGCCTACCGCGTGTTTACCCGTCAGGGACTGGATATCCAGCTTGGCAGCCGCGTGACCGGTAGCGAGCGGAACAATGGCGGTGTCGAAATCCGCTACCAGAACAGCGCCGGCGATCACGTCGTCGAGTTCGACAAGGTGATTGTCGCGGTAGGTCGCCGACCGAATACCGAGGGCATCGCGGCCGATGAGGCTACTTTGCTGCTGGACGAGTGGGGAGTTGTCCACGTCGACGACCAGTGCCGTACCAACCTGCCGGGTGTCTACGCTATCGGTGACGCGGTCCGCGGCCCCATGCTGGCACACAAGGGTTCGGAGGAGGGTGTCATGGTCGCCGAACTTATTGCCGGACAGGCTGCGCAGATGCGCTACGATACGGTGCCGTCGGTGATCTATACTTTCCCGGAGGTCGCCTGGGTCGGGCAGACCGAACAGGCACTCAAGGCCGCGGGCGTGGATTACCGGGCGGGTGTGTTCCCGTTTGCCGCCTCGGGGCGAGCGCGGGCCATGGGCGAAACCGACGGCTTTATCAAGTTGCTGGCCGATAGCCAGACCGATCGCATCCTCGGCGCACACATGATCGGTCCCCATTGCTCCGAACTGATTGCCGAAGCCGCCATCGCCATGCAGCTCGGCGGCACCGCCGAAGACATCGCCTTGACGACTTTTGCGCATCCCAGCCTGTCGGAGAGCTTTCACGAGGCCGCGTTGGCGGTTCACTCGCGCGCCCTGCACGTTGCGCAAAAGCGCAGGCCCGGGCGCAGCAGGTAACCACCGCGTCGTTGCTGGCGATCGCGCTCCCGCCATGCGCAGGTCCCGGTCACGCCGGCCTGACGCAAGCCGTCCGTGGGCGCGGATGGCGATTTGACCCTGTCAGCGTTAGTTGTTAGCTTAAAAACAGCCAATGGATATCCGATGCCGACGACCGATTCACCGCCGCTATACCTGTTGCTGATCAGCATCCACGGCCTGATTCGTGCCACCGATCTGGAGCTGGGTCGTGATGCGGATACCGGTGGGCAGACCAAATACGTCATTGACCTGGCCCGCGCGCTGGCCGAGTCGCCACACGTGGAACAGGTCGACCTGGTGACACGGCGGATAGTCGCTGAGGACGTTGCCCCGGACTACGGCGAACCCGAGGAGCCGCTGTCGCCCAGGGCGCGTATCGTGCGCATCGAGGCGGGACCCGACGCCTATATCCCCAAGGAACAGTTGTGGGATTACCTGGATATTTACACTGACAACCTCGTCGACTGGCTGAACCGTCAGCCGCGGCGGCCCGATGTGATACACGCGCATTACGCCGATGCGGGTTACGTGGGCGTGAGGTTGTCGAACATCACCGGCATCCCGCTGGTGTTCACAGGCCACTCGCTTGGCAGGGACAAGCGTCGCCGGTTGCTGGCCGCTGGCTTGCAGCGCGAAGATCTGGAACACCGTTACAAGATGTCCCGCCGTATCGAGGCGGAAGAGGAAGTGCTTGCCAACGCCAGCATGGTGGTCACCAGTACGCACAACGAAATCGAAGACCAGTACGAACTGTATGACTATTACGACCCGGAATGCATGGCAGTCATTCCGCCCGGCACCGACCTGAAGATGTTCTACCCACCGCAGGCCGGTGAGCATGACTATCCGTTCGCGCGCGACCTGCGGCGCTTTCTCAGGAAGCCGGAGAAACCTGTGATCCTGGCCCTGTCACGTGCCGACGAGCGCAAAAATATCAGCACGCTGCTGGAGGCCTACGGCGAATCACCCAAGCTGCAGAAAATTGCCAACGTGGTGATTGTCGCCGGCAATCGCGAAGATATACGCGAGATGGACCAGGGCCCGCAGGAGGTGCTGAAAGAGCTGCTGCTGCTGGTCGACTATTACGATCTGTACGGCAAGGTGGCCATTCCCAAGCATCACAAGCCGCAACAGGTGCCGGAGATTTACCGCATTGCAGCATCGCTGGGCGGCGTGTTCGTCAACCCGGCCCTGACCGAACCTTTTGGCCTGACTTTGCTGGAAGCCGCCGCCACCGGCTTGCCCGTGGTGGCTACGGAAAATGGCGGACCAGTGGATATTATCGGCAACTGCCAGAACGGTGTGTTGGTGGATCCGCTCGACAAGGCGGACATCACCGCCGCGTTGCTGCACCTGTTGCGCGATGCCGGTGAGTGGCAGAGGCTGTCGGATAACGGTCTGCGTGGCGTGCGGCAGCATTATGCCTGGCAGGCGCACGCCGAGGCTTACCTGTGTCGCATCCGCCCGCTGCTGGGAGAACCGGTGCCGGTGCCGAAAAAACCCAGTGGCCGCCGTCCGATGCTCTACCACGACCGGGCGATTTTCACCGACCTGGACCAGAGCCTGCTGGGCGATCCGACTGCGCTGAAAAACTTTCTCGAACTGGTGCGCGGCAATCGCAAATGTGCAAGCTTCGGCATCGCTACCGGGCGACGCCTCGATTCGGCACTGGCGGTCATGGGGAAGTTCAATATCCCGCTTCCGGACGTATTGCTGACCAGTCTCGGTACGGAGATCTACTACGCCCCGCAGCTGACCGCGGACACCGCCTGGGGCGTGCACGTTGACTATCACTGGAATCCCCAGGGCGTGCGACGGGTGCTCGACGATCTTCCCGGTCTGTTTCCGCAGCCCAAGGGCGAACAAAGCCGCTTCAAGGTTTCCTATCATTATGATCCGACCATCGCCCCGTCGATTGAGGAGATATACGCCTTGCTGCGCCACCAGGAACTGGCCGCCAATGTCGTACATGCCTTCGGCCAGTTTCTCGACATCATTCCGGTGCGCGCGTCAAAGGGCCTCGCGCTGCGTTATGTCGCCCAGAAATGGGAGATACCCCTGGAACATATCCTGGCTGCCGGTGGTTCGGGTGCCGACGAGGACATGATACGCGGCAACACGCTGGCGGTGGTGGTGGCCAACCGGCACCACGAGGAACTCTCCGGACTGGTCGACCTCGACCGGGTTTATTTCGCCCGCACTCCCTATGCAGGCGGTATCGTCGAGGCGATAGACCACTATGATTTTTATCGCAGCTGTACTGTGCCGGAGGACGCGTGAGTCAACGAATCCTGGTTTGTACTGACCTGGACCGTACCCTGTTACCCAACGGCAAACAGCCAGAGTCGCGGGACGCGCGTCGGCGTTTTGCCAGGCTCGCGGCACACGAGGGGGTTGTGCTGGCCTATGTGACGGGCCGCCATCTGGCGCTGGTCGACAAGGCTATCACCAACTATGTCCTGCCACGGCCCGATTACGTGATTGCCGACGTCGGCACCAGCCTCTACGAATCCCGGGACGATTGCTGGCACCGGCGTGAAGACTGGGACGACGAGTTTTCCGCCGACTGGGGCAGCATGGATCATACCTCCATACGTTTGTTGTTTACCGACGTCATCGACCTGAGCTTGCAGGAAGCGGCCAAGCAGAGCCGTTACAAAATCAGCTTCTACGTGCCCATGTACTCGGACAAGCACGCGCTTTTGCCGGAGATGCAACGCAGGCTGGAGAAACATAATGTCAAGGCGAGCCTCATCTGGAGTATTGACGATCCGGCGGGTATCGCGCTGCTGGATGTCGTTCCGGCAAGCGCGACCAAGTTTCATGCCGTTGAGTTTCTCATGAGGCGCGAGGGTTTTGCCCCCGAAAATTCCGTATTCGCGGGTGACAGCGGCAACGATCTTCCGGTGCTCAGCAGTTCGCTGCGCACCGTACTGGTGGCCAACGCGGCCGAGGAGGTGCGCGAAGAGGCGTTGCACCTGTCGGCGACGCGCGGCACCAGTGACAGTCTCTATCTGGCGCGCGGCGATTTCCTGGGTATGAACGGTAACTACAGCGCCGGTATCCTGGAAGGGGTCGCGCACTTCCTGCCGGAGACCCTGGCGTGGATGGACGGAAGCAACTGAGATGACGAAAAACGGCTTGTGTATTTTCGGTGAAGTGCTGTTCGATATTTTTCCCGACGGGTCCAGAGTGCTGGGCGGCGCTCCGTTCAATGTCGCCTGGCACGCCCAGGCCTTTGGCCTGTCGCCGCATTTCATCAGCCGCGTAGGTAATGACGCGGCCGGCGATCAGGTGATTGCCGCGATGCGTAACTGGGGCATGCGGCTTACGGGCCTGCAGCAGGACGCGGAGCATCCCACCGGAAAGGTCGAGGTGAGTATCGGCGCCGGCAACGAACCGGCATACGATATCGTCGCCGATTGTGCCTACGATTTCATCGACAGTGACGCCCTGCAGCCGGCGGCGGTCTGCGACGTGCTCTACCATGGTACACTCGCATTACGCAACCCGGTGTCGCGCGAGGCGGTCGAAAAGCTCAAGCAGCGTGCCGGCGCCAGAAGTTTCGTGGATGTCAACTTGCGTCCGCCCTGGTGGAATACCGAGACTGTCGCCGGAGATCTTTCCGGCGCCCGCTGGATCAAACTCAACACCCACGAACTGGCTCTGCTGGTTCCGGGTGCGGGAAGCGAGCAACAGGCGATTGATGCGTTTATGCAACGCTATGCACCGGAGCTGCTGATCGTCACCCTGGGTGATGCCGGTGCACTGGCGGTTACCGGCAGTGGGCAAACGGCGCGCGTCGCACCCGAGCTGAAACACCCGGTGGCCGATACGGTTGGTGCCGGTGATGCCTTTACCTCCGTGGTTCTGCTCGGCTTGCTGCGCCGCTGGCCCTTGCCGCTGATTGTTCAGCGCGCCCAGTCCTTCGCGTCGGCGATTGTCGGCGTGCGCGGAGCTACGGTCAGTGATATCGGTTTCTATCGGCCTTTTATCGAACAGTGGGAGCTGCAGTGAACGAGTCACAGACGCCGTACCTGGTCACGCAGCTTGAGCGTTTCCTGCAGGAACACCGGAATCTTGCCCATCAGATGCTGCACGCTTTCCAGGCACTGGACCAGCCCTTCATGTTGCGCAATGAATTGCACGATGCGTTTCAGTCGGTAAGCAAGGACAGCGCCGATTGCGGCTTGTACGCCAGTCCGTTCGAAACCGTGATCGAGCAGGCACAGGAAGCTGCGCAGGACCATGCCTGGATTTACATGGCGCTGCGTCTGCGTATCGCCCGCTGGTGTTACCTGCGCATTCACGTGGAAACGATGGTGCTCGAAGTCGTCAGCGTCTCCGAGTACCTGGCTTTCAAGGAGCGCCTGGCA
>JAJDOI010000215.1 GCA_022340245.1 Thiogranum sp. | reverse complement strand
AACAGGTTTTTGAGGCTGTTGACAATCTAAACAGCAGACCCAGGAAATGGAGATTCAAAACACCTTATGAGGCATTTGAAGAACTCACGGGTGTGAATGTCAGAAATTTAATGGGTTATGCACTTATTACTTGAATTCAGGGGATCAAGAAACGATGAATGTTGGCCCCTTGGTAGTGAATCGTCGGTTTTTTGCATCGGTGGTGCAATTGTTACTGGCTTTGGCTTGGTGTTCATCGCCCGTTATGGCGCAGGAGAAGAGTCCGGTTTCGGGAGCGGCCGGGGAGCATGGCAACCTGGCAGAAATCGGTGCCAAGCTCAGCAACCCGCTGTCCGACGTCTGGGCGCTGTTCACCGAGTTTGATCTCGGCTGGAGCGAGGGGGATATCAGCGGTGAGCACAAGTTCGGAAGCGCCATGCTGTTTCAGCCGGTCCTGCCGTTCAAACTCACCGAAGGCTGGAAACTGATTACCCGGCCCGTGGTGCCGGTCGCTCTTGGAACCCCGGTTCCCGACGGCATCAACGAGTCGCAAGGCAGGGCTTCCTTTGACTGCAAGCGGGGTCTGGGTGACATCCAGGTCCCCTTGCTGATCTCGCCGAATCCGAAACCGGACAGCCACTGGATGTTCAGCGGCGGACCGACCTTCGTGCTGCCGACGGCGACCACCGACGAACTGGGTTCCGACAAGTGGCAGGCAGGGCCGGCGTTGGTGGGCGTGTACAAGACCGAGAAGCTCACGGGCGGTACATTGGGACAGTATTGGTGGTCCTACGCCACGCAGGGCAGCAATAAACCCGACCAGCAATGCCTTGATACTTTATTTTTTTCTTCTACAACCTGCCCAATGCCTGGCAGATTGGCACCAATCCCACCGTCACCTATAATAACAAGGCGCGTTCCGGTGACAAATGGAACGTACCGGTGGGTTTGACCGTGGCTAAGACAACGAAGCTCGGTCGTGTGCCCGTCAAATTTCAGTTTGGCGTCGAGAAGTCCGTCGTCCGCCAGGACGACTTCGGCCAGGACTGGCAGATGAGGCTGAACATCATTCCCGTGTTGCCGGCGCTGGTGAAAGAGCCGTTGCTCTGGGGACGCGATAGGCTTTTCCTGGTATAAAGCCGTTGCAGGGGTTGTGACTGGTGAAGGTTCTTCGCGGGATCATCGCGTTGTGAGTGGCTGATGGCAAGCGCGGATAACTAAAGAGTGGAAGGGCGTCACAATCGAATCGCCTTCACGGCAATGACACGTAGGCGGTTCGGTTCAAGGACGGAAAGGAAATTGTTGACTGGCTGTAAAACATCAATTCGGGAGATCAACATGCACAAAAGCAAATCTTTACTTGCGACAGCACTACTCACATTCCTTGTGACAATTGTTCCGGGCCCAGCACTTGCTGCGACAAAGCCCAACATTCTCCTGATCGTGTCCGACGACACCGGTTGGGGTGACCTCGGTCCGTACGGAGGCGGTGGGGGTCGTGGCATGCCGACACCCAACATCGACAAAATGGCCGCAGAGGGTATGACCTTCTTCTCCTTTTACGCCCAGCCAAGCTGCACGCCGGGCCGCGCGGCGATCCAGACCGGTCGCATACCGAACCGCAGCGGCATGACGACGGTGGCCTTCCAGGGCCAGGGCGGCGGACTGCCCAAGGGGGAGTGGACCCTGGGCTCCGTTCTCAAGAAGGCGGGCTACAAGACCTACTTCACCGGCAAGTGGCATCTGGGCGAGGCCGACTACGCGCTGCCCAACGCCCAGGGCTACGACGTCATGGAGCACGCCTTCCTGTACCACCTCAACGCCTACACCTACGGTGACCCGAACTGGTTCCCCGATATGTCCCCGGAGCTGCGGGAAATGTTTGACAAGGTCACCAAGGGGTCGCTGTCGGGGAAAGCGGGCGAGAAGGCTCACCAGGACTGGAAGGTCAACGGCGAGTACGTAGACACGCCGGAGAAGGGTGTTGTCGGTATCCCCTTCCTGGACAAATATGTCGAACAGTCGGGCGTGTCGTTCCTGGAGGACGCCGCAAAGAATCCCGATCAGCCGTTCTTCATCAACATCAACTTCATGAAGAACCACCAGCCCAACATGCCGGCACCCGAGTTCAAGCACAAATCGATGTCCAAGAGCAAGTACGCCGACGCGGTGGTTGAGCTGGACACGCGCATCGGCCGCATCATGGACAAGCTGCGCGAGCTGGGACTGGACAAGAACACGCTGGTTTTCTACACGGTGGATAACGGCGCCTGGCAGGACGTGTATCCCGACGCGGGATACACCCCGTTTCGCGGCACCAAGGGTACGGTTCGTGAGGGCGGTAACCTCGTACCGGCAATCGCCGTATGGCCCGGCAAGATCAAGGGCGGCGTGCGCAACCACGACATCCTCGGCGGCCTCGACCTGATAGCAACCTTTGCTTCCGTGGCGGGCGAGAAACTGCCGAAGCAAGACCGCGAAGGGCAGCCCATCATCTTCGACAGCTACGACATGTCACCGGTGTTGTTCGGAACCGGCAAGAGTGCCCGCACTTCCTGGTTCTACTTCACGGAGGATGAGCTCACGCCTGGGGCGGCCCGCGTTGGGAACTACAAGGCCGTATTCAATCTGCGCGGCGACGACGGGCAGGCGACCGGTGGTCTTGCGGTCGACACCAACCTTGGCTGGAAGGGCGCGGAAAAGTACGTGGCCACGGTGCCGCAGATCTTCGATCTGTGGCAGGACCCGCAGGAGCGCTACGACCTGTTCATGAACAACTTCACGGAGCGCACCTGGACGCTGGTCACCTTCAACCAGGCCATCCAGGACCTGATGAAGACCTACATCAAGTATCCGCCGCGCAAGCTGCAGAGTGAAGTCTACACGGGTCCGATCACCATTTCGCGCTACCAGCGATTCAAGAACGTGAGGGAAAAACTTGAAAAGGAGGGGATAAGCCTTCCCATGCCCACGGGGAATTAAACAGCTCAGGGGAAGCACATGCGGGCTCAGTGAAGCCGAGTGACAGCTGACTTCGGCATTGAGGGGACGTCCAACAGCGGCACTGCGCTTGCTGTTGGACGCCGCTCATAGGCCGACTGATGGGTTGCCGAACACCCACGTCGGCATTTTCACCCAGACGTTGTACGACGAGGCGAAGCACCAAGGCTGGATCGTGATCAGTATCCGTGGGAGCTGTACGCCGCAAGGCGCTGGACAAGAACGTCGCGTCGGTGCTGGATATATACCTCCGGGCGATGGAATGGGATATCCCCGAGACAGATAAAACAAAGGCACGACAGATGATCCCGAATGAGTTCAAGGAGGCGATCAGCCGGTTAGAGCGCCAATCCTGAAGCTTGATCGTACAAGAGGTCGGGCAATCGGTGGGTGGCCGCTACCAATTCATGGAAGCATGCCTCAAGGAGGACTCGAATGCCAAAGACAAACTGGATTAACGCCCTCGATCACAGCCTCCCCGATGAAACGTAACAAGCAGACCCATCGCACGCGTGCCCTGCCCGATCAGCATCCGGAAGTACCGCCGGCCGCCTCCGCTCGGCCTGGCCGTCGTGGACCCCGGCTGGCGTTCGCCTTCGCGGCGCTGCTCGCGCTCGGCACCGGCCTGATGTACGACCTCGTCAAAGGCCAAGTTCCGCCGACCGACGCGATGCCGGCGCCTCCTGCAGCCACCTATGTCGGTGCGCCGGACTGCGCACAGTGTCACGCCAGCGAGAGCGCAGCTTGGCGGGGTTCACAACACGCGTTTGCCATGCAGGAGGCGAACGGGCAGAGCGTACTCGGCGATTTCAATGACGCGAAGTTCACCTACGCCGGCACCACCAGTCGGTTTTTCAGGCGCGACGACGGATTTTATGTGCACACCGACGGGCCCGATGGCAAGCCGGCGGACTATCACATCAAGTACACGTTTGGCGTGAGTCCCTTGCAGCAATACCTGGTGGAATTTGCCGAAGGGCGGGTGCAGGCGCTGCCGATCGCCTGGGATACCCGGTCCGTGTCGGAAGGCGGCCAGCGCTGGTTTCATCTCCATCCCGATGAACAGATCACCCACGACGACGAACTGCACTGGACGCGTGCCGCGCAAAACTGGAACTTCATGTGCGCGGACTGCCACTCGACCGGCTTGCGGAAAAACTACGATCCGGTGGCCGACCGCTTCGAGACGCAGTGGGCGGAGATTGACGTGGCGTGCGAGGCCTGCCATGGGCCCGCCTCCCGGCACCTTGCCTGGGCGGAAGCGAAAGAGGCAGGCAAGCCCTGGGATGAGGACGACAGCAAGGGCCTGACCGTGCTTCTGGACGAACGCCGGGACATGAGCTGGACCGTGGACCCGGCGACCGGTAACGCCGTGCGCTCGGAACCCCGACTGACCGAACGCGAGCTCGATGTCTGCGCGCAATGCCATGCGCGGCGCGGCCAGATCGCCGAGGGCTACGTACCGGGCAAACCCTTCCTCGATTACTACCGGCCGGCGCTGCTCGAGCCGCCGCTCTACTATGCCGACGGACAGCAGCGCGGCGAAGTCTACAAGTGGGGTTCATTCCTGCAAAGTAAAATGCACTCGAAGGGTGTCACCTGCAGCGACTGTCATGACCCTCACAGCGGTAAACTGCGTGCCCAGGGCAACGCCGTCTGCACAGGGTGTCATCTGCCGGACAAGTATGATACGGCGGAACATCACCATCACCCGACGGGCAGCGCTGGCGCCGCCTGTGCGGCCTGCCACATGCCCACAACCACCTACATGGTGATCGATCCGCGGCACGATCACAGCCTGCGCGTGCCCCGACCGGATCTGTCCGTCAAATTCGGCACGCCCAACCCCTGTACCCGTTGTCACACGGACCGCGATGCAGGTTGGGCTGCCACGCAGGTCAGGGCCTGGTACGGACATGACCCGCAGGGTTATCAGCACTACACTGCGGCGTTCTCCGCTGCCGCCGCTGGGGCAGGCGATGCCGGTGCGCAACTGCGTTTGGTTGCTGCCGACGCCACGCAGCCGTCCATCGCCCGCGCCACGGCGCTCGCCGATCTCGAGCCGACGGGAAGTCGATCCACTCTCGAGGCGCTGGTCGCGGGTCTGCACGACAGCAATGCTCTGCTGCGTTTCGGTGCTTTGCAGGCGCTGGCCCAGGCGCCGGTGGAGGTTCTTGTGCCCCTGTCCGCGCCGCTGCTTTCCGACCCGGTGAGAACCGTGCGCAACGAAGCTGTGGGTGTGCTTGCGCCAGTACCCGCCGATCGGCTGGACACGGCGCAGCGTGCGGCGTTCGACCGTGCCAGTGCCGGGTATGTCGAGACCCAGCGCTACAACGCCGACCGGGCGGAGGCGCGTGTCAACCTCGGAACCTACGAGGCTTATCGGGGCGACGCGCGCGACGCGGAAGGGGACTACCGGGCAGCGCTGGCGCTCGATCCGGGATTCGTTCCCGGCTACGTCAACCTCGCGGATCTGTATCGTGCCACGGGGCGCGACGCGGACGGCGAACGGACGCTGCGCGAGGGTCTCAAACGCGTTCCCGATGACGCCAACCTGCATCATGCGCTCGGCCTCGCCCTGGTGCGGCTGCAGCGCACCGGTGAGGCGCTGGGTGAACTGAATCGCGCCACGGAACTGGACCCGGGAAATGCGCGTTTTGTCTATGTCTACGCCGTTGCGCTGCACTCCACGGGCGACACCCAGGCTGCGATCGCTACCCTCGAAACTGCGCTCGCGAAGCATCCCGATGACCCGGACATCCTTCAGGCCCTGGCCAGCTTCCATGCCGAACGGGGCGACGCCGAAGCGGCACGCGTGTATGTGAAGCGACTGCAGGAATCCGCGCAGTGAACCATCCGGAGCTGGGGGACCGCTCCAGAGGGAACCACGGTATGTCAATCCATCGAAGCGCCTTTGATGCAATCACGCAAGCACTCAGTCACTACTGACCGAGTAAAATAAGGAGTAAGGGCGTTGTTGCACGGATCGGTCAGACACCGCATTGCCCCCAGGGACTCCTCTTCTAGTACAGCGCGGCGAAATTTTTCATGCTATTCGTGAAGATAATGCTGTAACATACCCTGCACCTTCAATTCACAGAGGAGATTCGCCGAGAAAGATCTGGCGAACGAACAAACAAAATGGCTCGACTCTCCGCTTTGCCACTCGAAGTGAACGACGAACAGAAAGAAGAATTGGAAGCGATTGTCCGCAAGCGTAC
>JAJDOI010000194.1 GCA_022340245.1 Thiogranum sp. | reverse complement strand
CCTCCTCCGCTCCACCATCTTTTCTGGCCGATTGGCCTGTGCTGACCATGGCGCCAATTCCCACACTTTTCCGGCGCCTGGACTTCGCCAAATGCGCTCGATCACGACAGGCTCAGCAAGCTCTGTTGCCCAGGACAGACGGGGCCGCGTCTGGTCCAGATGTTTCGTTTCCACAATAATCGGTCCTTCCGACCCGACCAGCGGCGCCACCCACCTACCGGCATCAGAAAGCGCCACGGTATCTAATTCAACCGCAGTGTGAAAGACTATCGATTCCGGGGCAACCGGGGCTACTATCCCTGTCGGTAGCCCCCAATGCCCCGTGCCACAGCGGTGACTCCTGGGATCAGGATTCACCGTCTTGCACCGATTCTCGCAGGGACGTTGCAGTATCTAATTTCATGCCTCAGCCGTGATTGGCGCTTCCAGCCCGACGCGGCTGCATCGCCTGGGATGTTGAGGAAACGGATATGCTGCAATGAAATCGAAGTGCTGGTTGTTTATCCTCTTGGTCACTGCCGGACTGGTGACGACTGCATTCGGGAGCATCGGTATCCCGCGCATTCACCCTCTCGACCCTCATCGTTTCGAGCAAAGTGGAACAACTTGGTACCCCGTCGGTTATTACCCTTCCATCGGGGCATTGACTGCCGACCAGAATGACTACACAAGCTATTACATGACGCTTATAGACAAGCTCGCAAGCCACAATATCAACTATTTCCGCAACGTGTTCACGATGGGTCAGCAGTTCGGTGACACGATCATTCCCTACCAGCGGACCGGGCCTGGCAACGCAGCGGATGGAAGGCCCAAGTACGATCTCGCGCAGTTCGATCAGGCCCACTTCGATTACTGGTTCGATGTAGTGAGCTACGCCTATTCCAGGGACGTGGTGATACAGATCTCGCTGCTTGACTTCTGGCATAACAATCAATGGATCAGCGAGCCCGGCAGCGATATTACGCGTGAGTGGGGTCTGAAATACGACTTCTATCAGGGCGCGAATAATATCAACGGCGTGGATGTCACTACACCGGCAGAGTGGGTCAATCCTGCGCACCCGGTATTCGACGTCCAGAAAGCACTTATCGCCAAAGTCATCAACACGCTGGGAAGTTTACCGAACATCATATGGGAGGTTGCTAACGAGGCAACGGCGTTCCAGGGCGCAAGCGGCGCTGCGTGGCAGTTGGAACTTGCCGATTACATCACCAGCTATGAGCAGTCCATCGGTGTCACACCCCACCTGGTTATGCCAAGAGATTTGCCTAATCACGAGACAGCCCCCGGGCATCGGCACGATCCGCCGGTGACGGTCCACGACGAACTCGTCGTACGCTTTTATGACGACAAGCCGATCATCTCTGACAACGACTGTTGCGTCACGCCACCGGGTGTTAGCTATCGACGCCAGAAGGCTTGGGCCAGCCTGACCGCCGGCGCGCACCTGGATCTGTTCCACTTTCCCATGTATCAGTTGAGTGTGCTGGAGTCACAGGACGCGGCCGATGGCATGCGCTATGTAGGCAACCTTTCCAGGTTCATTGGTGACCTTGGAGTCGACCTGGTCGGCATGCTGCCTTCGGATGGGCTGGTCAGTGAGGGGTGGTGCTACGCGCGTGCGGGCGACGAGTACGTGATTTACCTGCCCTCGGGCGGTACTACCAACGTTTCGGGTCTGCCGGAGAACTTCACGGCGACCTGGTTCAATCCGCGCGACGCGACCACGACCCCGACGGACAGGTGCGCGAAATTTACCGCTCCAACCACTGAAGACTGGGTGCTGCACATTCGCAAAGAACCGAGTACGGTCGAGCCGGATAACGACGCTGACGGCCTAAGCGATGCGGCTGAGATTACTTGTTTTGGCACCAATCCCAATGAGGTTGACAGTGACAACGACGGGTTGGCAGACGGTGCAGACGGAGTGGTCCCGCTGGCTGCCTTAACGGGCGGCATTGACAGCAACGGCGATGGTTTTGTGGATGGCGAACAAGGCCTGGGCCTTGACCCCACCAACAGTGATTCCGATAGTGACGGCGTCTCTGACGGTGATGAAATCGTCCTTTACGGCATAGATCCAGCCGTTTCCAATGTTGGTGATGTCGGGCCGGTGCAGAATCCGGACAATGCCATCAATCTTGGTGATCTCGTCGTGCTGACCCGTCTGGTAACCGGAGCGCTCCAGCCAACCCCGCTCCAATCGATACTGGGCGATATCAACACTGACGGTCAGCTGGATGCCGGAGATCTGTTGCTTCTGCAGCGCTCGATATTGAATGGCGCAGCTACTGTAGGCCAGTGATCAGACTCGGGACCCGATTGTCTCCATCCAGCTCGCTGGCTTGTTAAGGCAGGCCGTTTGCCGCATGGCCGGGCACCGCCGCAACGGCGAGTGACAACGATCAGATATGTGAAACCAGGCGCGCGTCGGGAATGCTGGTGCGCAGGGCCTCGGTTATTTCAAACCGGATGCCTGCAATCGGGCGTATCGAAACCCAGAGCAGATTCAGCGCGAGGTTGAGTTCGGCGAACACGACATCATCGCCGAAGTGCGACAGAATGCGATGGATATCTTCCATGGTCTGCTGAATCCGTATCTGCGGGCGTTTTCGCAGGTTCGGGATAATCACCATGAAATCCCACAGCGCCTTGCCGTTTTCATCGACTATGGGCGCACGCTTGCGCAACGGCTCGGTGGCGTCCAGGAGGGGAAACAGCGACACGCGCGGCAGGTCCATGGACCGACTATAGCCCAAACCTCTCCGAGCCAAAAGGCGACATGTTAACGGCTTGAATCTGCTCATTATTGCCACCCGTCCGGACACGGGGTCGGGGAGCTGCGCGAGGCAAGATCGCTGGCATTGTTACGCGCGGCGGGCCAGTAGCTCAACGGCCAGGGATTTTGGTAACATGATGGAATTTACCCGCATGTCCCGGTAGCTCAGATGGATAGAGCAAGCGCCTCCTAAGCGCTAGGTCGGAGGTTCGAATCCTCTCCGGGACGCCACTCACAACGTTCGCTCTGTCCCTGCGCGGATTCCCGGCCCGAGAGCACAGCTCACGGGCGTTGCGCTCACGCAAAGCTCGCGCTTTGCCAACAACGTTCGCTTCACCCTCTCCGGGACGCCACTCACAACGTTCGCTCTGTCCCTGCGCGGATTCCCGGCCCGCGAGACAACTCTCAGGTCTTGCGCTTGACCTCGATAATATTCGGCAACTGGCCGATTCTGCTCAGGATGCGACTCAGCTGACCGATATCGGTGACCTCGACGTGCAGTTCCATCCGCGCGATCATATCTTTGCGGTCAGTGACAGTGTTCACACCCATGACATTGACCCGGTCGTTGGCCAGCAGGCCCGACACATCGCGCAACAACCCCGGCCGGTCATAGGCCTGCAGCTGGATATCCACGGGAAAGACGCGATCAGGCCGCGCGCCCCACTCGACGTCGATCAGTCGGTCGCGATCCTCATCCTTGAGCCTGAGCACGTTCGCGCAATCCTGCCGGTGGATCGTGACGCCGCGGCCACGGGTGATGTAACCGACGATGGCGTCATTGGGCACCGGCCGGCAACAGCGCGCCGCGTTGGTCAACAGATTGCCGACACCGAGGATGCTGAAATCCTTGGCCTCCGGCACGCGGCGCACGCGGCGGCTGGGTACGGCCAAGGCGTCGTGTTCCTCTGACTCGCGCAAACCGAGCACCGCGCTGACGACCTGGCCGGACTGCATATCACCGCGGCCAAGCGCGGCCATCAGTCCGTCGACATCGCTGAAATTCAGCTTCTCCGCCACCTGCTCCAGGTTGACGTCGGACAACCCCAGGCGATGCAGTTCGCGCTCGAAGGCATGACGTCCCGCGGCGATATTGATATCGCGATCCTGTTGTTTGAACCAGTGGCGCGCTTTTGCCCGAGCCCGCGAGGTCTTCAGGTAACCGAGGTGCGGGTTCAGCCAGTCGCGGCTGGGAGCCGCCTGGCGCGCCGTCAACACCTCGACCTGCTGGCCGGTGGACAACTCGTAGGACAACGGCACGATACGCCCGTTGACCTTGGCACCGCGGCAACGATGACCGACATCGGTATGGATGTGGTAGGCGAAATCCAGCGCCGTAGCCCCCGCCGGCATATCCACGACATTGCCCTGCGGGGTCAGCACGTAGACGCGCTCCTCAACCGACTCGGACTTGAAGCGGTCGACAAACTCGTCGGCTGACGGCTCTTCATCCTTCCATTCCAGCAGCTGGCGCAACCAGGTGATCTTCTGCTCGAAACCCGCGTCGTAGCGCCCGCCCTCCTTGTAGCGCCAGTGCGCCGCAATACCCAACTCGGCGTGCCGGTGCATATCACGGGTACGGATCTGTACCTCCACCGGCTTACCCTCAGGACCAATGACTGCAGTGTGCAGCGAGCGGTAGTTGTTCGCCTTGGGGTTGGCGATGTAGTCGTCAAACTCATGCTGAACGTGGTGCCAGAGCCCGTGCACAATTCCCAGCACCACGTAACAAGCGGCTGGACGTTCAACCAGTACGCGTACCGCCTGCACGTCGAAGATCTCGTGGAAGTCGACATTCTTGCGGCGCATCTTCCGCCAGATACTGTATATGTGTTTCGGCCGGCCGGTCACTTCGGCCTCTACACCGGTCTGTTCAAACGCTTCGCGCAACTGCTGCTTTACCAGCTCGATGTGCCGCTCTCGATCTATGCGGCGCCCGTCCAGCAGCGAGGCGATCCGGTGATAGGCCTCCGGATCAAGGTAGCGCAACGCCAGATCCTCGAGTTCCCATTTAATCTGCCAGATACCCAGGCGATTGGCGAGCGGTGCGTAGATCTCGAGAGTTTCGCGGGCGATGCGCCGCTGGCGCGTTTCGTCCAGGTGCCGCAGGGTACGCATATTGTGCAGCCGGTCCGCGAGCTTGATGAGCACAACACGCACATCTTCGGCCATCGCCAGCAGCAGCTTGCGCACGCTTTCCGAATGCCGCGAATCGCCCGCAACCTTGTCCGAATACGGCCCGCGCATTTCACCGATGTGACCCATCTTGGTAACACCGTTGACCAGGCCCGCAAGGCCGGCACCAAATTCCTCGCTGATCTGCTCCAGCGTGATATCGGTATCCTCGACCACATCGTGCAACAACGCGGCGGCCACCGATTCGGCATCGAGACTGAGGTGGTCGACAACTTCCGCGACCGCGAGGCAGTGCGTCAGATAGGGTTCGCCCGAGGCGCGGGTCTGACCGCTGTGCGCCCCGCGTGCGCACTCCAGGGCCCGGGCAATGAGCTGCCGATCGTCCGCATTGCGCCCGCCCGCGACCACCTGCAGCCAGGCCTCGATATCGGGCGACTGTCCGGACGCGGGTGTGTGTGTTTCGGCGCGCGCAACCATACTGCTATTCTAGACTCGCCGCGGGCTTCCGGCTATCGCGCCTGTGCAAGCGAAGACACCAGGTCTGCCCGCAGGTCGGCAAAAACGTCCGCGAGCGCGGCCTGCATCGCACTCGCGGTGTCGTGCATCTGCCGGCTGAGGCTGGTCCGCCGGCGTTCATATACCCGGGTCCAGACTATGGAATCCCCGGAACCCGACGACAAGGTAGCCTCGACGGCGACCTCGACATCGGCGCTGTTCCCGCCGAGTACCTGCTCGAACCTCAGCAGGCTCAACCGCAGGCGATAGGCGCTGTCGCCAGCTCCGTCGGCGGCGACCACGCTGTCGGCAATCCCGGCTTCGCGCAGGTAGGAGGTCAACGCCCGGCGAAGCATGCGCGGCGGCTGGTCCACCCAGAATTCGTAGTGATAGCGGCGCAACTGCAAGGGCTGCGCGCTGTCGCTGTACAGTACCGCCCGCCCGCCACGCAACGGATCGGCCTGCACGTAGGCCACACTCAGGCCACCGCGCAGTACCGGGCTCGGCAACCTCTGCTCGGGGTGAACCGCGTCCAGACGGTAAAAGCAATCTTCGGGTACCGGCCCGGTCGACGCACAACCACCCAGGACCAGCAGCAACAGACAGGCGACCAGCCTAGTCACGGCGCACCCCCAGGTCGTGCGGCGCCGGGCCACCCAGCAGGCGGCCGGGGTTCTCGCGAATCTGGCGGCTGAACTCACTCATGTTACGGCTGGTGCCATCGAGGTTTTGCAGGATACCGTCGCTGTAACGCGATACCTGCTGCAGGATGTGCCGCAAATCCGTAACCGCCTGGCGCAGGTCCGGCTGGTTTTGGGTGACCAGCGAATCGAGCCTGCCGATCAATGCCCGGGCGTCGCGTTTTACCTCAACCAGTCCGCTGCTCAGCGTCTTGAAATCCGCTGCCGCGCTGTCGACGTTGTCCAGTACCCGGCGCGTCTGCGCCTCGGTATCGGCATTCAGCACGCCGGACAGGTGGGTGGCGCTGGCGTCGAGCTTCGCTACCAGCTGCTGCACCTTGTCGAGGATCAGCGGCAGCCGTGTTTGCAACTCGCCACCGACCTGCTGCACCGAGCGATTGAGATTTTCCAGCAACGGACGTATGGCGTGCTCGCTCAGGTCGCCAATATCACCCGCCAGTGCGCCCATGCTGGCAAACAGATCGGCGCCCTGCTCGCCTTGCAGTGCGCCACCCGGTTCGAGAAAGCTCTGCGCATGGCCTTCCGAGATAGCCACCACCGTGCCGGCCAGCAGCCCCTGGGAATGGATCCGGGCGATACTGTCAGCCGGAATCCGCCAGCCCTGCTGCACTTGCATTTCCACCTGGTATTCCATGCCCGAGGGCGTACGGTGCGGCTCGATGGCGGACACGTGGCCGAGGGCATAGCCCTCGTAGGTCACCAGCGTGCCCGGCGACAGGCCCGCAACATTACGGTAACGGGTGTAATAGGTGTCACGGGCGCCCACGCCACTGACAATATGGAACAGCGCAAACAGCAACACCGCAAGCCCCGCGAGGACAAACAGGCCGACAGCAAAGTAGTTGACGGTTTCGCGTTTCATGATGTCCTAGTCCGTACCGCCCGTGAGTCGCTGCAGGTAATCATCAGTATCCACCAGCTGCTCGTCGCAGGTCCGCGACAACAGGTTGCGCACGCGGGCTATGTCAGAGTTGCGCACCTCGTCCACCGTACCGGTCATAAGAATCCGCCCCTGGTCCAGCACCGTGATTCGGTCGGCAATCTTGAAAGCGCTTTCCAGTTCGTGGGTCACGACGACGATGGACACGCGCATGGCGTCGCGTATTCTGAGAATGAGGTTATCGAGGTCGGCTGCCACAACCGGGTCCAGTCCGGCCGATGGCTCGTCGAAAAACAGCAGCGCGGGGTCCATCACCAACGCGCGCGCCAGAGCCGCGCGCTTGAGCATGCCACCGGACAACTGCGACGGCATCAGGTGTTCGAAACCCGCCAGGTTCACCACCTCCAGTTTCATGCGACTCATGATGCGCATGGTATTTTCGTCCAGGCGGGTATGTTCGCGCAGCGGCATACGCACGTTTTCACCGACGGTCATCGAATTGAACAGGGCGCCACCCTGGAACGCCACACCCATGCGCCGGCGCAGGCCCATCCACTCGCGGCTGTTCAGCGTGTTGATGTCCCGCCCAAACAGCCGGACCACGCCACTGTCGGCGCGGTGCAGACCCAGCAGGTAGCGCAACAGCGTCGACTTGCCGGACCCGCTACCACCCATGATGACCATTATCTCGCCGCTCGCGACGTCCAGCGAGACGTCGTCGAGCACCTTGTGGCGGCCATAGTAGGTCACGAGGTTGCTGACCTCGATAACACTGTCCCGCGAATGATTCGGCTGCGCGCTCATCATATGATCAGAAAAAAGGTAAACATCATGTCCGCAACCACGATCGCGCTGATGCACAGCACGACCGACCGGGTGGTCGCCCGTCCCAATCCCTCGGCGCCGCCGCTGGCATTGAAACCATTACCGGTGGCGATCAGCGTGATCAGCACGCCGAAGACCAGGCTTTTCGACAAACCTTGCCAGAGGTCACCCGGCTCGAGAACACTCAGCACCCGATCAAAGTAGGTGCCGAGACTGATATGCAGTTCCATGATGGAAATTACGCCGCCACCCAGGATGGCCATCAGGTTGGACAGGATTGTCAGTGTGGGCATCATCAGCAACGAGGCCACCAGGATGGGTGATACCAGGTAACGCACCGGCGCGACACCCATGACGCGCAACGCATCGATTTCCTGCGCCATCTGCATGGTACCGATACGCGCCGCGATGGCGGAACCGGAACGCCCGGCCACCACGATACTCGCAATCAGCACCCCGAACTCGCGCGTCACGGAGGTTGCGATACCGGAGATCACCTGCGACTCGGCGCCGAATTCGCGCAAGGTATAGATACCCTGCATGGCCATCATGGCGCCGTTGGCGAAGGCGAGGATGGACAGCACCGGAATCGCCATCACACCGATTTCCATCATTTCCCTGACCATGGCCCGCAGGCGCACCGGCTGCTGCCACCAGCGCCCCAGCAGAATCCAGAACAGGCTTTCAGCCAGCAGCAAGGCACCGTGGCCGAAGTCCTCGACGCCGATGACAAACTCACGCCCGATGCGTTCAGTGAAGGTTCGAAGGCGGGCCGCCTGCATCTCAGTCACCACCGTCCGGCAGCTCGTCCAGCGATGCATGAATCCTGAACACCTGGTCGAGGCGCGCCAGACGCAGTACGTTCATGGCCGCCTCGCTGACCCCCACCAGCGCAAACTCCAGATCGTTCGAGCGCGCGTACTGAAAACCCTCGACCAGGCTCGCCACCCCGGAACTGTCGATATAGTCGACCGCCGCGAGGTCGACCATCACGTGGCGGCGTTTTTTCAGGCAATTCAGGATCACCTTGCGCGCGGCCGGCGACTTGCTGAGATCGACATCACCGTGCAGCAGCACGACCAGGAACCCGTGTTTTTCTTCCACTGGAAACGCCATGTCGGACTCCTATGCCCTGGTAAACTTTTTCATCTGGAACAGATTGCCGCCGCCGGGCGGCGTCTCCAGGAAACGGCTTTCGTCCATCAAGCAGCCGATCAGGTGGACACCGAGCCCACCCGGCCTGACATCATCGAGGTCGCGCGAACAAACCTTGTCCACGTCGACGCGTTTTGCGTAGTCGCGCAGCTCGAAGACCAGGGCGCCCGGCTCCCTGCGGACCCTGAGTTCGATCCGGCCGTCGGCATCCATCGCATAGCCGTGCTGGATGATGTTCATGCACGCCTCGTTGACGGCCAGCACAACGGCATCGCTGGCCTGCGCGTCCAGTCCGGCCATATCGGCCGCGTCGCGGATCACGCAACGCAGCAGTTTCAGGCGACTCGGCCTGGAACAGATAGTCAGAAACACCAGTTCGTCATCACACGCCATGCTGTCTGGCTCCTTCGACGATAACCAGGGTCAGATCATCCTCGATGCCCCTGTCGGCATCCAATACCGCGTCGGCAATCCTCTCGGCGCGCGCTGCCAGCGGCAGGTGTGAATGCTCTTTCAGAAGGCATACCAGCCCGTCTTTTTCCAGGCGGTGGTCGCCAACCCAGGCTTCGAGCAGCCCATCTGTGTAGAGGTATAAACAGCCGCCTTGCAACGCAAACGTGTCGTTGGGAAATACGCTGTCGGGATTGATGCCGAGCGGCGGCGCCTTGGCGGGGTATTCGCCCATCAGTGCAGCGCACCCCATATGCAGGGCGGGCAGGTGCCCCGCGCTTGCAAGCGTGATCTCGCCACTGGCCGTGTCCACCACCCCGGCAAGCATGGTGACAAACATGCCGCGTACCGAGGTTTCGTAAATTTCCCGATTGAGCATGCCAAGCAGCTTGCCGGGATCGTGTACGCCCTTGCCGAGGCAGCGGAACAGGCTTGCGGTCTTGGCCATCAACAGGGCCGCGTGCATGCCTTTGCCGGACACGTCAGCGAGGCAAAACGCCACGCGGCCGTTCGGCAGCGGATAGTAATCGTAGAAGTCCCCCGACACCGCCTTCGCCGACAGGTTCAGCCCGGCGATACCGGGCATCGGTGAGCCGCAGCGCGGCAGGAGGCTTTTTTGCACCTCGCGGGCGAGCTGCAGCTCGCGGCGCAACTCCTCGGCGATGCGGTCCCTTTCGGCCAGCGTCTGCTCGAGACGCCAGTTAAGCTCCTGGTAGCTGAGGTTGTCCTCGGCCAGGCGCAGGTTGGCCTCGCGCAGCACCGTGTTGAAATCCACCTGCTGACCGACCCGCATACCCATGGCGGTCGCCGCCGGCGCGAGCGCGTCGGAGACACTCTGCAGCAGCGTATCGCTCTGCTCGGCACTGGCGCCGAAGTACTCTTTCAGCAGTGCGCGGGTGCGCTGGATCGCCTGGCGCTTGTCGTCGCTGCGGTACACCGCGGCCATCCAGTCAGCGCAGGCCGCCACGCGACAGAGCGTCACGTCCTGTGGATCGGCACCCTCCGGAGGACCGTTGTGGTGGTAGCCCATGGCCGCGGCCAGGTCGGGTGGCAGGTCCCAGCTGGTCGCCAGTGTCAGTCCGACGTCGTCGTGGGTGGTATGGAAGAAATCCAGTTCGAGGTCACGACGCCGGTCCGGGGTCGCCTGTGCGAGCAAATCCCAGCACCCCACATGGTCGGGCATCAGGTACAGCATCACCAGCAGACCGAAATCCTGTAGCAGCCCCACGGTAAAACACTCGTCGGCGTCCAGGCCGGCAAGCGCGCCGAGGCTGCGGGCGCTGACGGCCCGACGCAGCGCATCCTCCCAGTAAGCATCGATATCGAAGCCCGGGATGGAATCGGCGCGCAATGCGTCACGCATCGAGATGCACAGCACCAGGTTGCGCAGGGCGCGGTTGCCGAGGACGGTCACCGCACGGGCCACGGATTTGACTTGACTGACCAGGCCGAAAAAAGCCGAATTCGCGACCCGCAGCAGTTCCGCGGTCAGTACCGGGTCGTTGGCGACAATCTGGCCCAGATCACGGCTGTCGATACCCGTTCTGGAACAGGCCTGGACGATACGAAACGCATCCTTGGGCGGTGCCGGCAAATCTGACGGGCGAACCTTGCTGGCTGTGACGGCTTCTTCCATAAGCTGTTGGTCGTGCATCCGGGCGGAGTCTCAGGTTCCCTACCCCCGGCATAGCGGCCGATCCGGCCCCGTCTAGAGCCGAATTTTCTCCGAATTCAGCAGATTATGCGCCAATCCCGCCTACATCAGCGCCTGCAAGGTAACCGGGAACTGCTCAGCCGCCTCCTCGAAGGCGAAAAACAGCTCATCCTCCTGCAGACGCACCACGTCAAGCAGCGCCTGCGAGAGCTGGATATCGGCCCGTGGAGAGCCCATGAAGTTGCCCTGCTCCGACTCGTTCACCAGGTGGTTGGCGAGGTAAAGAATATGTGCCTCGATCGCCGACGCCTCGGCCGCCTCGGGCTGATGGTGCCATTTTATGGCGTCGATCAGGGTTTCGGGCAGTTGCCAGCGTTCCATCATTTGGGCCGCGACACTCGCGTGAGTGAACTCGAAGCGCTCCATTTCTGCCTGGTAGAGCACCTCCTCGTCACCGTCGGCCATGAGCAGCAGATCGCGCATGGCCTCGGGGCGCTGGTTGTACAGCACCAGGCTGCCAAGGTCGTGCATCAGGCCGGCCACGAACAGGCGTTCGGGGTGCAGGACATTCGCACGGATGGCCAGCGCACGGGCCAGCAGGCCGGTGTATACGCTGTGTCGCCAGAAGGTTTCCATCCTGACCAGCTCATTGGGAATGTGCGCGAACGTCTTCACCGCCGATATGGACAGGACCAGCTGGTAGAGCTCGGTGTTACCGATCACGGTGACCGCGCGGCTGATGGTATCGATCTTGCGACTGAAGCTGTAGAACGAACTGTTGGCGATGCGCAGCAGGCGTGCCGTCAGATTGGGGTCGATAGCGACCACCCGGGCAATATCCGCGGCGCCTGCACTCGGTGAGTGGATCAATTCGAACAGCTGCATGCACACATCCGGCGGAGACACCAGGCCGTCAACGTCGTCCAGCAGAGCGACTATGGATGGGTTCGGAGCTGTACCGGCAAGGGGCGTATTTTGACTGATCATGAGGCGTATCTACCCGTTTTCGTTACAGGCGTTAACGACCCGTGACCCTGAAACTGGAGAATCGGCAGAGTGCATTTTTGCCGATCCGATCACATAAGCGGCAATTGCACTGTGCTATCAATATCACCCGGACGTTATAGCAAGTAACCAACCACACCGAGTGATGCAGCCATGTCAGATAGCGCCAAAGAAAATGTCGTCAGCCTGGATGATTACGGCCAGATGCGTCGAGGGCTTGGCAATGGCCCCGGTACACAGGCATTGCGCGAAGTCCGCGATCTCGCCAGCAAGCGGCTGAAACAGCACGTCGGACGAATGATGGAAAAGGTCGATGACGCGCTGTTCGCGCGCGCCGAAAAGGCGGAGAACAACGTCGCGCAGACCCGGTATTTCGACGCCATGCGGGAACTGCGCATCATCCGCAACGACATCGAAGACGACTTTATTTCGGGATTCAATGCGCGCTTCAACCAGGGCATCCCGCGCCACGGCCAGGAAAGCCAGTCCTTCAACCTCAGCTTCGAGGGCGAGTCCACGCTTGGTCTGGTGGAAAAGGACGATATGGAAGAGGAGCTTGCAATCACCAACATGGTCACCAAGACCCGTGGTATCTGCACGCAGTCGCTGTATTCGCTGGATAAACGCATCGGCTTCCTGATCCGCGACCCGGACCTGGAACGCTGGCAGAACCCCCTTGGGCCGGAAGCAGTGTGCGACGCCTTCCGCGAAGCGGCCAATCGGATCGAAACCGGGCTGGAAATCCGCCTGGTGATCTTCAAGCTGTTCGACCAGCACGTCATCTGCCACATGGACGAGTTGTACAAGGAAGTGAACCAGCAACTTGTCAAACTCGGCGTACTGCCGGAGATCCGCGCCACCGTGCGCCGTTCCGGACATTCCGCGCCACGGCCGCAGAGCCCCGGCGTCCCCGGCGGGCACATCGAGCAACCCCCGCAGGGTTACGATGCGGGTGAGTACATCACGGGCGGACAGCACTATTCCGACGCCTACCAGCACGCCGGCATGGCCCCGGGCATCCATCCGAGCGGGGCCCCGGGGACATACTACGCGGGCGGCGGCACCCCGGCCTCGCTCAGCGCCCTGACGTTCCTGCAACAGGGCGGCGTCACGGCGGCCAATGAGCAGGGAGCCGGCTTCAGTGTCGACGCGACGGCGCTCTCATCGGGCCACGTCAATATCCTGCACGGCATCAAGGCGTCACCGGTCATCCAGAACCTCGGCAAGGCCGGCGACATGACCATCGACATCGTCGCCATGCTGTTCGACTACATTCTCGACGACCCCAACATCCCCGACGGCATGCGCGCACTGATCGGGCGCCTGCAGATTCCGGTGCTCAAAGTCGCACTGCTGGACCGCGAGTTCTTCACCCGCAAATCGCACCCGGCCCGCCAGCTGCTGAACCGGCTTGCGGCGACCGCTGTCGGCTGGGACGCGCGGCAAGGCAACGACGACCCGCTGTACCGCAAGGTCGAGTCGATTGTGCAGGCCATCCTCGACAAGTTCGAGGACGACACCAGCCTCTTCGGCACCCTGCTAGAGGATCTGGACGCCTTCCTGCGCAAGGAAGAGGAACGCGCCGAAGTGCGTGCCGAACGATCGGCCAAGGTGATGGAAGGCCAGGAACGCCTGGAGGTTGCAAAATCCACCACGCTGGAAGAGATAGAACCCCGCGTCAGCGATGCGGTAAGCCTGGACTTCGTCCGCGAATTCGTCACCACTCACTGGAAGAACCTGCTGTTCGTCACCTGCGCACGCCAGGGCAAGGACAGCGACGCCTGGAAACAGGCCGTTGCCACCATGGACGACCTGATCTGGAGCGTCAGGCCCAAGCACACCGTCGCGGAACGCAAACGCCTGGTCGCCATGCAGCCCGTGCTGTTGAGCAACCTGCGTACCGGCATGGAACGGCTGTCGATTCCGGCCACCGAGCGCGACGACTTCATCGCCAGGCTGGTGCACGCCCACGGGCGTACCGCGGTCAACAAAAGCGAGCAGGACGAGGCCGCGGAAGTCGCCGAAAACACCGCCGAGGCAGAGCAACCGGCACACACCGCGGCCGCAGAGCAACCCCGGGAAAGCCGGACGCATATGCAGCGGGCGGCAGCCGACAAGCCGAATTCGGCCAGCGCTGCGCCGGTCAACGACGAATACACTGAACGGGTGCGGATGCTCAAGAGCGGTACCTGGCTGGAAATCAACGGCAGGGACGGCAAGGCTGTGCGAGCCAAGCTGAGCTGGGTAAGCCCGATTACCGGCACCTACCTGTTCACCGATCGCCAGGGCCTGAAGGCCGGTAACTACACGCTGGACGAACTGGCCCAGCTGTTACGCACCGCGCGGGCCCGCGTCCTGAACAGCACGCCGCTGATGGACCGGGCCGTGGGCACGGTGCTCAAGCAATACCAGCAGCAATAAACGGACAGCGCTACGCGGGTGGTACCGGCGACAAGCGGCTATACAACGCCAGCGCGCCCATCAGCAACGGCTGGTGCAGCAGGTAGATAACCAGGCTGTGCCGACCGGCGAACGCCAGCCAGTCGAGCGGCGGCGCTGCGCTGTGCGGCTGCCAGTGTCGCGCCAGCCGTCGCATTGTCGGTCCCGCGAACATCCCCAGCAGCACCACGCCGAACCAGGGTAACAGAGGCACGTAGTCCTCGGTCGGCGGCTTGTGCGTCATCAGGCCGATCCAGCGCCGCCCGGGTTCGTCGAACCACGGCGATTGATAGCGGTTGGCCACCAGGATGAGCGCAACACCCAGCACCAGGTTGAGCCAGCCCGCACGGACGAACAGCAGGCCCAGCACACTGGCCAGCGCGATGAAATGCAGCACCCCGAAAAAAACGAAACGCTCGGCAAATATCCACCAGGTCGCGACGCTGACCAGCAGCGCCGCGGCAAGCAGATAGCCCAGGCGACGCAGGTAGCGGGTGAGTATCAGACCCGAGCGCGTGGCCAACACCAGGCTGACGCCGACGAGGAACAGGAATGAACTGAGAATCAGCGTCCGGGCGTTCAGCCAGAAACTGTCCTGGTAGAAATTGAAATCGGCCAGGCCAAAGTAGCTCAGGTCAAAACAGAAGTGAAACGCCACCATCATGGCGATCGCGATGCCGCGCAGGGCATCGATTAAGAGCAGGCGCGGCTGTGGCTGGGGCAAATCAGTCATTGCACGATTGACAGGGCCGTGACATTGTCACGCAAATCGCCGCACCATTCAGCGCGAGCTGTTCAGCCCCACAAAGCTCCCGTTGTTGTCCTCGGCCAGTTTACGCATCAGGGCCGCAAAGCGCACGCTGTTACCGGGAATCCCCCCCTGCGAAAACTGCACCGGGAAACCGATGGCGTGGATACGAACGCGCCGCCTGCCGCTGGCGTCCGCCCGGTTGAGCTTGTCGACGGTCTCGACAACCTGCTGGATCGAACCACGCGCAAAGTCGTCGCCGAACACGTACAGACTGATCCGCTTGTCCTTTGCGTAAAAACGCCGTATGGCAGCCTCGATGCCCTCCACCGGGCTGGAATTGGAAAACGGCGCCCAGCCCGCAAGGCGCTCGACGATCGCCTTGCGGCGCGCAGGCGTGTCCGGTATCCAGCGCCCCTGGTACTGGGAAAACATGTAGTCCCCCATGTCGTTCATCACCTGGATACCTTTGACCTGCGGGTAAATATCCAGTACCTGGGTGAGTTTTTTCAGCACCAGCGGCCAGGCGCCCTTCTGCATGGACCCCGAGGTGTCGATGATAAAGATAATATACTCGCTATCGACAGGGACGCCGCCGATGGTGTTGTCACGGCGACGGTACCCTTCACCCAGCAGACGCCGCAAATGCTCGTCAAGCGACTGTTGCGCGCTCTGTAACTGCTGTTCGATGCGCCGCTGTGCGTCGAACTCGCGCTTGCTTGCCGCATACTGCCCGCGGATCCGCGAAAGATCACCCTGAAGGCGCGCCAGGCTGCGGTTGCTCTTGGACAACTGCTGCTGCTTGTCGCTCAGTTCCCGGTTGAGCGTCGTGGTCTCACCGCGGATATCGTGCAACTCCGCCTGCAGGCGGTGAACCAGCCCGGTGAGGTCGACGGCCAGTTTTTCAATCACGTGCGGCTCGGACACCTTGACGATCACCAGCAGCAGGATGATGGCGCCGAAACCACAGGAGACCACGTCGAGAAACGACAGGTTGAAAATATCCACACTGCGCCGCGCACGCCGGCTCACGGCCAGTCCCTCGCGGGCGTGAGGAACGAACCGCTGGTATCGAGTGCCAGCCGCCAGTACACCGCCGCCGCCCATGCGTCGCCTTCCATGGGCAGCAGTATGGTGTTGACAGGGATACCCGCGGGCAGGCTTTTCGCCGCCTGGTCGAAATGCGCGAGGCGTTGTTCGGGGCTGACCGTCGTCCCTTTGGGTTTGTCACGGCCCTGGGTTGGCAGGCCGTCGGTGATGAGCAGGATATTATCCGGTGCGGGCTTGAGCTCTCTGGCAACGGCAAAGGCCGCATACAGGCGCGTACCACCCTGTGGCGCGATGGCTTTCAGCGGCGCCAGAGCAGACTGGATATCGGTTGCCGTCGACGCGCTCAACCAGTGTCCCCTGCTGCCCGCCGCCGTCGGGCGCGCCGCGGTATCGAAGGTGTACAACTGGAACTGTGCATCAACCGGCAGCTGGCTCACCAGCCATTCAGTGGTCGCGCGCGCGCGCTGCCACTTGGCGGCGGCACGCCGCTGCGCTTCATCCATGTTGCGCCGGCGCACGACGTTGACAATCGTCTCGTCGAGCATACTCGCCGACGCATCCAGCAGAATCAGGACGTGCTTGCCGCCGATCTTCAGACCGGTCAGATACTGGCGATCCCCCTCCCCGGCGATGCGGTGCACCCGGGCGCCCGCAGCCGCGGCCGGTTTCTCGCCCAGGCGCTGCTTGTCCGCATCCAGCTGTTTCAGGTCCGCGCTCAACGCCGCGATGTGTTCACGGCTGGCCTGGGTATCCGCGTCCATGCGCGCGATTTCCGCTTCGAGTTCGCGCATGCTGCGGATAACCTGCTCAGTATCGCCGCGGGTGGTAACCAGTTCCTGTGCGGTATCACGCAGACTGTTGCGCGCCGTGACCATCTCTTCGCGGCCTGTCAATACCTGCTCCTGCAACTTCACCGCTTCGGAGCGCAGGTCGGCGAAAGTCTGCTTGCGCGCCTTCACCGTATCGGTGTTGAGGATCAGCACCAGCAGCACCACGGCACCGAAACCGCAGAACATGATATCCAGAAACGACAGCGAGAAAGGCGAAATGGGACGACGCTTCATCGCCGCGCTTCAGGTCTTCAGACGCCGAATCATCCAGCGGTCGACGTAGCGTTCACTGTCCAGCACCAGGCGCTCCTGCATCAGTTGCAGCTGGTGAATAAAGAACATCAGCACAATGCTGATCACCAGCGCGATGAAGGTCGAATTGAATGCCACCCCGAGGCTGGCCGTCACACCGGTGATATCGCCTTCCACGGCGCGGTGGGCCTGCCCAAGGGCATCGCCGATACCACGCACGGTGCCGATAAAACCGACCGAGGGAATCGCCCAGGCGATATAGCGGATAATCGACAATTCGGACTCCAGCCGCTCGCCCTCCGACTCGCAGATGTCGCGCGCCGCGGTAGACACGTCCTGCACGTTGCCGGTGGCGGCGAAACGTTCCACTGCCGTCAGCAGGGCCCGCGGCAGCAGCGACTCGCGATCCGCGTCGGGTAGTGTATTCAACCGCTCGGCGAGTTCATGGGTATCCTCACGCCCGATCGGCAGATTGTCCGGCAACTGCAGCAGATCGTGTTGCAGCAGGCGCTGCTGACGGTACACCACCAGCCCTTTGTAGGAGAGGATCGCCAGCGCCCAAAGCATCAGGATAAAACAGCTTTCCTGCTCGTAGTCCTTGACAACGACGAAAAACGAGCGCTGCTGCACGGCATCCGGATGATCCCGTAACTGCACCGCCTGCTGTTCGAGAAAGCTCTCCGCCTGCGGACGAACCCAGGTGACATACAGGGCGTGAACCAGGATGAACGCAATCAGCAGCGCGAACAGCTGGAAGACAAATTCGTTGGGAAGGTTTTTCTTCATGGATAGGGGTCTCAGATATCTACCGGAAAGGACACCACGCTGTCCGCCTTGATGCGCTCACTGGGCGTATAGCCGCCCGCCGGCGCCGGTGTGGCCGGTTGTTCCGCTTTCCCCGGGCCCTGGGTGGCCGCTGGTGCCGGGGCCTGCGGTTGTAGCGCCGTCGGCGGCGCAGCGGGCGACGGATTTTCCGTGGGCGGCCTGAGTGCAAACGCCGGCGCCGCCGCGAGGGCAATGATCAGCGACACCGGCACCGCCAGCCTGCCCGCTCTGCGTGTTGCTGCTGCCTGCATATTCCGTCTCCTATTCGGCATAGCGCGCCAGTCTAAAACCCAGGTCGCTGCGCGGCTCGCGGCTGTAGTCGCGGTAGCTCAGACGCAGTTCGGTGATATTGCCGTGGCGCCAGCTGGAACCACGCACCACGTGGTGTTCACCCTGCACCGGTCCCAGCGGATCTTTCACCAGACGGTCGCCCTGGCCGGGGTAAACGGCATAGTAATCGGTCATCCATTCGGCGACGTTGCCCGCCAGATCATAGAACCCCGGCGGGTAGGCTGCAAAACCGCCCACCGGCGCACTGACCCGGTAGCCGTCATCATAGCCCGGCACGGTTTGCGTCAGGGTATCGGCGATGCGCGCGTCGGCAAAATTGGCCACCACCTCGGTCGGCGGAAAGTCGCCCGTCCACGGGTAGCGTGCCGTCTCGGCCCGTCCGAGCACGCGCGCAACGTAAGCCCACTCCACCTCGCCCGGCAGGCGATAGCCGGTGTTCACCGGCCGTATGAGTTGCATGTGGCCGTTCACCTCACGATAGGCCGCGGGCAGGCCCTGTTTCCCGCTCAGCCAGTTGCAATAGCGCGCCGCATCGTCCCAGCTGACATTCACCACCGGTTGAGCGGCGCCGTCAAGGCTCGCACCCTCGGCACTGCCGGAGCGGTGGGATGGCTTGAACGCGCGATACTCGGCGTTGGTCACCTCTTTTTCCCCGAGATAGAACGGTCGCGTCAGTTGCACCAGGCGGCGGCTTTCGTTGGCGCGCCGCCCCGGCTCGCGGCGGGAAGCACCAAGGGTAAAGGCTTTGCCCGGATGCACCAGGCGCAACTGCTGCCCCGCAGGTGTAGTTGTCGTCTCCGGCGTGGCCGCCCGCTTTACCTGTTGCGGCGTTTTCAATATCACGTCGAGGTTCTGGCTGACGCCCGCGCGCGGCGTCACTTCAACCACCCGGGTAACGTAACCCGGCTTGCGCACTTCCAGGCGATGCGCCTGTGTACTCAGGCGCAGACGGCGGGTGGCGTTGCCCAGTGGTTCACCATCGACACGGATCTCGGCGTCGGAGGGATCGGTGGTCAGGAACACAGTGCCGTACTGGACAGCGAGCTTCAGCGACAGTGCCAGCTGCTGTTCCGGCTGCACCCGTACGCTTTTTTTCAGCGTGGCGTAACCGGGCTTGGTCAACTGGATGCGGTGCTCCTGCGTGGACGACAATACCAGGCGGGCCGGCGTGGTACCGCGAAACTCACCGTCCACCTCGACGGTGGCCGCTGCGGGGATACTGGCAAGCGTCAACTCGCCATCGGCGGGTTCCAGCACCAGCCCGTCGAGCGTCAACGGCACGCCGGCCGCGACAGTCTGTTTCAGTGTCAGCGTCTTGTAGCGGGGCATCTCCAGCGCAATCGTGTGATCACCCTGCAGCAGCTCGGTTGCGAGCGGCGTGGCGCCCAGCGTCTCACCGTCGACACGCACCTGCGCGCCGGCGGGCTGGCTGCCGATATGGACCTCGGCCCACGCAGGCGCCAGCGTAAAGCTGAGCTGTTGGGTATTACCAAGACCGGCGATGTCCACTTCCTGCTCTGCGGACAGGTAGCGCTCGGCCTCGATACGCAACCGATGCCGGCCGCGCTCGATGCGCGCCACACCCTCGGCGTCGACATCCACCGGTTGCGCATCGACCAGCAGCTGGAACGGCACTTTGGGGCGCACCGCGAGATGAACCTCGCCCGGCAGTTCGCGCATATTCAGTTCGAAGTCGCGAAAACCGCCCCAAGGTACGTCGAGCGTTTCATCGAGCGCAGAGTAACCGGACAGCGTCGCCTGCACACGGTAGCGCCCGGGCCAGACCAGCAGCCGCCCCGCCAGCGGCAGCGGTGGCGGAAATCCGCTGAGTGTCTGGCTGGCCGGTGGCGGGCTGACCCTGACTTCAATCGGTGTCGCGAGCAGCACAAAGACCGCGGCCAGCAGCAACAGTAACAGCGCGCCACCGGCCAGGCGCTTCAATGCCCTGTGCGGCTGCACGGGTGGCACGGCACCGGTCCCGGGCAATAGCGGATTGCCGGGCGGCGGCCGCAGCGACGGTGGCTTTTCGTCGGGCTCGGGCTGGTATGCCCGCACGACGATATGCACCTGGTCGCCCTGCACAGTCCAGTGCAGCACGGCGTCGCCGGCCTGCACCTGGTCGCCGGACTTCAACCAGGCGGACTCGCGCAGGTGCCGGTGATTATGAAACAGCGCGTCCTCAGCCGAGACCGGCTGCAGGTAGGCGTGGCCCTCGGACACGGCGACATAGGCAACAATGCGATCAGCGGGACTGCCGGGCAAAACGATATCGGCGACCGCCTCGCCACCCAGCGATAAGGGCAACTGCGCGGTGTCCAGGCGGCGTGCACCACGCGCATCGTCAACGAAGTAGACCCGGTTCAAACCGTCTCCTCGCAACGGATATCGACGACGGGCGCCGGTGTGCCGGGGCGCAGCGTGAACACCCGGCGCACATCGCGATAACCCGGCCGCGAGCCGACCGCCGTATAGGTGCCCGGCCGCAGTTCCTCCTGCCGGTCGACAAAGCGGCCCAGGCGGCCCACGTGGTAGATCAGGACTTCGGTCTCGCCGTCGGAACGCAGCTTGACCGGCAGCGGCTGGCGCGCCGCGCGCACCAGCGACTGCAACTTCTCGATCTTGGCGGCGAGTTTCGGTTCGTTGGCCGGCGCCGCGGGCACCTCGCCCAACAACCGCTCGGCATTCGCGAGCGGGTCATCCGCATACAAACGCGTGGGGTCATCGAGATAGTGATCGAACTGTCCGTTGAGCCTGGCGCGCTGCCGGGCACGCGCCAGGCCCTCGCGGGCGAACCCGGCCCTTTCGTCGATATGCAGCACCTTCTCATAACGTTGAATGGCGCCCTGCCAGTCCTCTGCTTTGGCACGCCCGGCGGCATCCTGGCGCAGCGCCGCTATTGCCGCCTCGCGGCGCGCAACGCGTAAACGCTCACGGGCGTCTGCGACCGCAGTCGCCTGTGGGTCAACGGCCGCCGCCTTGTCGAGCGCCTGCGCGGCGGCATCGAAGCGTCGCGCATCAATTGCCGCCAGCGCCTCGCTCATGGCGGCTTTGAACGCCCGGTTGTCGAGAATATCCTGGATATGGGTCAGCCCCGATTGCGCCGGCGAAAAGGCCGGATCCAGGCGTAGTGCAGCCTGGTAGGCTGTACGGGCGGTCTCGAACTCCCTCGCCTCCTCGGCTCGTCCCGCGCTCGCCGTGAGTTCGAGCACCTGGTCGCGCACCCGCGCCCGCGCCAGAGCCGCAGCCGCGGCCTGATTGTCCGGCTCGATCAAAAGCGCCTGTTCGAAGTCGCGTTGCGCACCCGCGCTGTCGTTTTTATTCAGTGCCTGCCGACCCGCCTCGAGCGCCTGCTGCAGGCGGCTCGAACGGCTGGCTTTCAGCGCCTCTAGCCGCGCGAGCGCTTGTGCGTAAGCCTCGCCGGCCTCGTCGAAGCGTCGTTCACCGAACAACCGGTCACCCGTAGTGGCGTGCCGGGCCGCCGCGTCCCACGCCACCGTGGCCCATTCGTCACCCCGAATGAGCCGCACCTCGGCCTGCAGGCGCAGGTACTGCTGCAGGGTCTGTTCGGCCTGCCGGCGCGCGTTGTCCTGATCGCCTGCCGGCTGTGCGACGGGCGGCGCCGACAGCGGCACCGATGCCGGCGGCGGCACTTTTTCGGCGACTTGCTGCGGCAGTAGAAACACCACGCCAAGAACCAGCAGTGCCAGGATCGTCAGCGCCAGCCAGACACCGCGCCCGGTGCGCGGGCCGTCTCGCGGTCCGCCGGTTCCGGTACCCGGGGGCTGCAAGGGTGGTTGAAGTCTGTTTGAGTCCGGCGGCGTGGCGGGTGGGTCACCGAACGTCATTCATGACCCTCACTGCGCAGCATCGTTATTGTCATCCGCATCCAGACCGGTTTCGGATGCATAGATTTTTCTCAGCAGGGTACGCCACTCGGCGTACTGGGCTTCGGCGGAACCGGTGAGCTTGTGGGTCTCCCCTTCGACGTCGACAACCATCGGCTGCGACTCGGAAGCGAAGGATTCGCCCAGTTCCTCGATGGCATCCCGATGAATGGTCGCTTCCGAAGCCTTGTCGAAGCCGGTCTTCACCGCATAGGCGCCGCCGACCAGCATCACGTTGCGCAGGCTGCTGGTGGAGGCGCGGGTACTGTCGCCCCCCAGCGCCTCGATCGCGATGGCGCCGATAATGGCAGCCGCGCCGAGCAGTTTGCGGTTCCTCGCATCGCGCTGGATGGCGCGCATCGCCTCGAGCTCCGCCAGCCGGCTTTTGCGCCATTGAAAATAGGGTTCCTGCATATCGCCATGAAAGTTGTCGAAGTGGCCGTTAAGGGTATCGACGAGCATGAAATCGCGCTCCCGGATGGCGTTGATACGGCGAACCATCGGGTCCTCCCTGGCCGGCAGGCGTGCAACGGCATATTCACCGGAAGCGTTTTCCTGCAAATATCCTTTGAAGGCATCGGGCGCCAGGTCGTCGGCAAAACGCAAGCTCGCAACCCGCCGGATGGTGACAATCCGCTCGGCCGACAAACCGTTGCGGTATTCGGCCAGATCGTTGGCGATGGCGTTATACAGCGGCTGGAAAACTTCGCGGCCAGTGCCTTCCGCCTGTCGGTAGTCCGCCAGCGCGGCTTCCTCTTCATAGGTGCGCTCGAACCACTGCTGGCCTGTCGCGTCCACTGCGGTTATCTGCAGCTCGAGTTTCTCGCCGTCAGAGGCCAGGATCTTGCCCTGCACCAGCACCTCGGCACCCTCGGTATTCTGGGGCACGACGCGCACAGCGCCCCAGTAACCGGTCTTTTCCATGGTTTCGCGTAGCTGCACCGGCATGTAGCGCGCTTCGGCTTTGCGGATCTCCGGCGACAAACCCTTGCTGTCGTCTTTGTCCTCGGGCAGTTCTCCGGGCGAGAACAGTGCTATCCATACGTCCAGCAGGTGATTTTCGGCGACCTCCGTTGCCGCGCGCTGCACCTGCACGTCACGCCTGACGTTCTGGTGGGTGGTACTGCAGGCCGGCAGCAGGAACACCAGGCCATACAACAGCCAATGTACCGGCGATGTCATGAACTGCCTCACGCTACCGGGTTCCCTTTTTATACTTTCGGTATTCTTCCCAGAGTTTCTTCTTCAACTCCGGGTCCGTTTCT
>JAJDOI010000165.1 GCA_022340245.1 Thiogranum sp. | reverse complement strand
CGCCCCAGCCGTTGTTGCCCCAGCCGTTGTTCCAGGGACCACCACCGCCCCACGGGCCGCCGCCCCACCAGGCCTGCGCGCTGCTCATGGGCAACGCGGCGGCGCCGGCAATCACACAGGCAAGTAGAGTTTTATTCAGGTTTTTCATATGCATACCTCCGACTTTTCAAGCTGATTCAAATGCAGCCAACTTTTATGATTACCGCGAAGCACCCGCCCTGGCGGCGTTGAGATCTATCGCGGCCACTTAGAAAAATAGTACAAACGGCCAGTTTTTCATTGACAATTGTCAATAAGGGAGGGAGTTAAACCTGTTTCTTGCCAATGGCCTTAGGCGACTCGGGACGACAGTCGGGGAATTGCTGCCGGTATTCCTCGAGCAGCGCGCCGAAGCGTTCTGCACTAACGGGTTTGCTGATCAGATAACCCTGGATCTGGTCGCACTGCCAGCTTTCGAGCAGTCGCTTCTGGGCATCGGTTTCCACGCCTTCGGCAACGACCTCCAGCCCGAGTTTGTGCGCCAGAATAATCGTCGTGGAAACGATCGCCTGCGCATAACTGTCGTCGACCATGTCCGCAACAAACGACTGATCAACCTTGAGCGCGTCTATCGGCAGTTTTTTCAGATAGCCAAGCGAAGAATAGCCTGTGCCGAAATCGTCGACCGACAGACGCACGCCCATGCTGGTGAGTCGTTTCAGTTTCTCGATCGATTCCGCCGTATCTTCCATCACGGTTCCTTCGGTAACCTCCAGCTCCAGGGCGTCGCCGTCGAGACCGTGGCTCTTGAGTATGCGCGCGACCTTTGCCGTAATGTCGGCCGCGCGAAATTGTCGCGGTGACAGGTTGACAGCAATACGGATGGCGGGCAGGCCGGCGTCCCGCCACCGCCTTGCTTGGAGACAGGCGGTTCGCAACACCCATTCGCCGATTTCCTGGATCTGACCGGTTTCCTCAGACAGTCCGATGAACTCGGACGGATCAACCATGCCTCGGGTCGGATGGTTCCAGCGTATCAGCGCTTCGGCGCCGGTCAACTCACCACCGGCGCATTTGATCTTTGGCTGATAGCAGAGCTGGAATTCACTGTTCTCCAGGGCGCGTCGCAGTTCCAGCTCCATGTTCAGCCGGTAGGAGGCCGCGGCATTCAGTTCCGGTGCAAAGAACTGGTAGCAACCGCGACCCTGTTCTTTGGCATGGTACATCGCGGTATCGGCGTTCTTGATCAGTTCGTCCGCGCTGTCACCGTCCTTTGGATAAAGCGCAATGCCGATACTCATTTCAGTGCGTACCTTGTGGCCACCGAGTGAGAGTTCGTGCCGGGTGGCCTCAAGGAGTTTTTCGGCGATGGTGCCGAGTTCGGTGGCAAGGTCGTGTTTGTCAGCCATGTCCGGGATAACGATAACAAATTCATCCCCGCCGAAACGGACAATTGTGTCCACGCTCCTGACGTTGTCCAGAAGCAGGTCGGCCATCTGTTTCAGCAGCAGGTCGCCGGCGGTATGGCCAAGAGAATCGTTTACCAGTTTGAAGCGATCCAGGTCGACGAATATGACACCTACAGCGGTGCGATTCCTGTGCGCGCGTGCAATGGCCTGTTCGAGCCGGTCTTTCAATAGCGCCCGGTTGGGAAGGTTCGTCAGCGTGTCATAGTGGGCCTGGTGATAAAGACGTTCTTCCCAGCGGGCGTTGGACAGCGCGACAGCGACATGATCGGCGAATTTTCTTAGATGAGCTCTTTGTTCTTCACCGGGGATATAGCTACCGGCGTAGCCCAGGACAATAACGGCTGCCAGCTGTTGTTTGATAAAGGTCGGGAACACCAGGAGGCGGTGCGCACCGCTGCCGATCTGGTGCAATGACTTCAGATAGTCGGGACAATCCTCGATACCGGTGTACAAAAGAACGTCCGGATTTCTGCTCAGGTTGCGGATATCTGCGGCCGTGAACGCGACCTGTCGCTCGCTGGTCTCGGTTATGCCTGCGCTCAGGCGCGACGAAAGCAGCCCCTCGCCCGGACGGTCTTCGTCAAGTTCGAGAACGGCGGCTATTGCGCAGGGGCTCAGTTCGCTTGCCCGGTCCAGCACCGTTGCAATGATGTAGCGGGTGTCAAAAGAAGACAGTATCAGTCGGTCGATTTCCGCCATGGTGGCAATGCTCGTAAACTGGACGCCGAGTTTTTCCGTCATGACGTTGAATGCGTCGCCCAGCTCGGCAAGCTCGTCGTCGCCGCCGATGTGCAGCTGGCCGCTGAAGTCGCCGTTGGCGACGCGGCGGGTTGCATCGCGCAGTGCCACCAGCGGCGCCAGTTTCCGGCGGATCCGGTTGGCGGAAACCAGCGTCACGATCAGGATCGACAGTAGCAGGCCGGGTATATAAACAGTCCTGAATTTGGTGATCGGTGCATACACGTCGCTCGCGGGCTGACTGGCGAGGATGACCAGGTTGGGCAGAAAATAGTCTGCTTGTGTGAACAGGGACCAGTAGCTGGCCAGGTATCCTGCCTCTTCCGATTGCCATTGGAAATGACCGCTGATGAACGTCGCCAGCAAGGGCTTCAGGGTGTTGATGGCCGCTTCCTGGATGGGCTTGGAAGCATAGAACACCTTGTTGTCCGCGCTGAGTATATGCAGTTCGGTCGAAGCGGGCAGCAGTAGTTCCAGTGAACCGAACGATTCCGCTGCGATTTTGCCGGTCAGCGTGCCTCCCGCAGGATTGCCCGGCTCGATCAGCCGGCTCATGAGAACATCGAAACCGCCGTGGCTGTTTGCCGCCACGGATATCAGATTGCGGCTGTTGCGTAAATGTTCTTCCTGCCCTGGCGTAAACACCGGCAGATTGTCGATGATGCCACGTAGCTGCCGGACCTGATTGTCGTCCGCCGTGATGGCCAGGGCGGCGAAGTCCGGGAAACTCGCATCGCCGACGCCTGACAAAGCCCTGCCACGGACGCTGTTGGTACGGATTCGCTCGGCAATCGTATCCAGCTCGCTCCCGATCACCGCCAGGCGCCGGAACAACTCCATGCCGATGGACTTGCTGGCCTGGCGGGACTGTTCAAAACTCTGTTCGCGGAGTTGTTTCGTTACATGCTCGAACGACAGCACCGCCACCAGCACCACGGGCAGCATCGCCGAAACCAGGAACAGCAGGAAAGTACGCCGGGCAAATTTGCTGCGAAAAAAGCTGCCGTCGACTCTGTCCATCAGCTGCGGCCCGATCAATAATCGGCAGCCAGGCCGATATAGCGCCCGTTGTTGGCGCGAACGATGTCGTCATGACTGACTTTCGCGGGAAACGGTGGCCGGCTCGCCCCGTCTTTACCCAGGCTGTAAAGGTCGTAGTCCGAGTTCACCGGGACCAGTGCCTTGTCCTTGCGAAAAGCGCCCTTGCCCTTGATCCCTGCGCCGGAGATTTTCAGGTACTGGTATGCATGGCCCCACGGATCCAGAACGCCACCCATACCGATTTCGGCAAGGCTGTCGGGAAAACGCTGGTTTTGCACGTAGGAGCGCTCAATCGCTTCGGCAATGATGGCTATGTCGGTCATCGCCGCGGCATTGTTTGCGCGGTCGCGGTATTCCACGTAGGACGGGTAGGCAATAGATGCGAGTACGGCAACGATGGCGAGGACGATCATCAACTCCACCAGCTGAAACCCCGCGTGCCGGATCCGGCAGCAGGGCGCGGTGGTAAGGATGCATTGCGGTTGCGTTTGCTTCACATCGGGTCCTGCGCTCGACCACTCCCGGGCAGGCGCGCTTGAAATTTCGTAAGCCTTTGAAAATATCGGCTTAAGTACGGAGAACCTTAATCTCCCGGCCGTATTAGATGGCCAGCGGGGCCGCGTCCGCGAGGCGTGCAATGGCCGCCTGCTGCAGAATCGTTGCCTCCGACGTCGGGACAGGTGCGCGGCACCCCGGGGGATCGCTGGTAACTGACTGATTCCTTGCAACTACCCGGCATCGCGGCGTTGGGCGGCCAGGGTGTCGGAGTAAAGACCGGCAGGCAGCGTCACAGCCGTGTGCCAGCGGCTGCCGGGCCGCTTGCCGGGGTTGTGTCTGTTGCTTAGTCGTCCCCGTCGGTCCAGGACACGCGTTGATCGAATGGTTTATATTTGAGCTACTCTCGCTATCAACAGACACTGCAATCGAACCCATGTCAGATGACCCCAGCGTCCTCAGTACCCCTGCCGATCCCGATCCAGCCGGTGAAAATCTCGATCCCGTGGCGATCAGTCAGGCACAGTTTCATCGCGCGGCACACTACATCTCGGGGCTGAAGGCTGGCCTGATAGATTTCTTCAATGTCCCCAAGCGGGCGGTCATTTTCCGCTTTCCCGTGGAGATGGACGATGCGTCCGTGCAGACCTTCGAGGGCTACCGGGTGTTGCACAGCCGCGTGCTGGGGCCGGGAAAAGGCGGGATTCGCTACCATCCCGGGGTCACCATGGAGGAAACCGCGGCCCTGGCGGCGTTGATGACCTGGAAGTGCGCGCTTATCGACGTACCATTCGGCGGGGCCAAGGGCGGGGTCGTTTGCGATACCAAGCGCTTGAGCGCGGGTGAGTTGCGGCGGATAACCCGGCGCTTTGCCACCGAACTGGCACCCGTGATCGGCCCGTTTACCGATATCCCCGCACCCGATCTGTATACCAACGGGCAGACCATGGCGTGGATTTACGACACTTACGACATCCTTCACGCAGGCCGCAATAATCGGCCCGTGGTTACCGGTAAGCCCGTTGATCTCGGGGGCTCACTCGGGCGCTACGAGGCGACCGGTCTGGGCGTGGCGTTTGCGACTGAACGCTTCCTGAGCAGTGAGCTGATTCCCGGACTGAGCGGCTTTAACGGCGCGCGCGTGGTGGTGCAGGGGTTTGGCCAGGTGGGTGCCGTTGCCGCCCAGGCTTTCCACGCCGCGGGTGCGACCATTGTCGCGGTCAGCGACAGCAAGGGCGGCATTTTTTGTGAACAGGGCATCGACCTTGCGCAAGCCAAAGCCTTGAAGAAGGAACAGGGTACGGTGGTAGGGCTGCCGGACTCCATGACGGTGACCAACGAAGAGTTACTGGAAATTGACTGCGATATCCTGATTCCCGCTGCAGCCGGTGATGCCATTCGCGCCGACAATGCCGGGCGCATCAAGGCGAAGCTGGTTGTCGAGGCCGCCAACCGGCCCATTACGCCGATGGCGGACGACATACTGGCTGCCGGGGGCATCCATGTATTACCGGACATCCTGGCCAATGCCGGCGGCGTGACGGTAAGCTATTTCGAATGGGTTCAGAACCACGCCAACGAACAATGGGACCTGGACGTCGTCAACGGCAAGCTCAAGCGCAAGATGCAGACAGCGGTAGACACGGTGCTGGCGCGCTACCGCAAACTGAGCGACACCGGTAGCGGTGAATCCGCGACTGGAACTACCGGCGCGCCCGGCCTGCCCGTGGACCTGCGCACCGCGGCGCTGGTCGTTGCCATCGAGCGTGTCTCCAGCGCGGCCCTGGAAAGAGGTATCTGGCCCTGAGCCAGGCAATCCCTGAAGTGCCCCGGCGCTAACGGCGCCCTCCACGCATGCGCAACCACAGGTAGCCTGCGAGTCCCGCTACCAGGGACGCCAGCAGGATACCGGTCTTTGCCGCTACCATGGCATCGGATCCATGCTCGAAACCCAGCCGGGCAATAAAGATCGACATGGTAAACCCCATGCCACCCAGCAAACCGATGCCGACGATGTGCGTCATGCGCACGTCCGGGGGCAGTTCGCCGAGATGCAGGCGGGTCACCATCCAGGTCATAACGGGTATGCCGATGCTCTTGCCGACGACCAGCCCCAGCACAATGCCCATTACCAGGGTGTTGTCCCACATGGCGATGGCGGTGTCGAGGCTCACCGGTACACCGGCATTGGTCAGGGCAAACACCGGTAGCACGAAAAGTGCAATGGGATGTTCGAGTGCGCGTTCCCAGCGGCGTAGCGGGGTGGTGGCCTTTTCGGCCGCATCGCGTACGTCCTCGGCGATCACGTGCTGTTCTTCCTGGCTCAGCATGGGTTGCGCCTGTTGCTTGCGGTTTTCGATCTCCTCGAACCGGTTGACCAGGTTCTGCGCGCGGCGCAAAAACCAGCCTGGCGCGCGTTTCGGTCGCGCCGGTACGGTGGCGGCAACCAGAACACCGGCGACGGTCGGATGAATACCGGATCCGAGCATCGCGGCCCAGACGAGCACGCCGCCGAGTAAATAGATGGCCGGGTTGCGGATGCCCAGCAGGTTGCATTGAACCAGGGCCAGCAACAGGGCCGCGCAGATCGCCAGATGGCCTGCGCTGACCGTGTCGGAATAAAACAGCGCAATGACCAGAATTGCGCCGAGGTCGTCGATGATCGCCAGGGCCGTGAGAAAGGTTACCGCGGCCGGTGGTATCCGGCGTCCCAACAGGGCCAGAATGCCGACGGCGAATGCCGTGTCGGTTGCCATGGGAATGCCCCAGCCGTGCGCATAGTCGGTGCCGGCATTGAACGCAAAATAGATCAGGGCGGGCGCCAGCATCCCCCCGAGGGCCGCAGCGATAACCGGTACGGAGCGCTGTATGGCTTTCAGTTCGCCGACCAGCAGTTCGCGTTTGATCTCCAGGCCGAGCAGAAAGAAAAACAGCGTCATCAGGCCTTCATTGACCCAGTCGCGCAGCGACATCGTGAATGACACCCCGCCGAAAACGGCGCCGGCCGATGTCTCCACCAGTGCCTCGTAGCTGTGGGCGAAGGGCGAGTTGGCGATGGCAAGCGCAACGGCTGTGCAGACGATCAGGGCGATACTGCTGGTTGTCTGGTCGGCGACAAATCCCTGAAACGGTGTGACGACGCGCTCGAATTTTCGTTCCAGCGGTCTCTGGACGGACGTTTTGTTGCTCTCGGTGTCCGGATTCATGGGCCCCCTCGGATCCCTTGGTACCACACTAACCTGATGGTATGAAAGGTTGACTAAAATGCTCAGGTATTCTAAAACTATACCTGACTATTTTAGTCAAGAATTAATCGGAAAGTAACCCAATGGATTTCGGGGAAAAAATAGCCGGTAATCCGGTCAACGGCGGGTTTTCGCCGGTGCCGCAAGCGGGCGCAGGCCCGGTTGCCGACATGTAGGGAGCGAGCATATGAGTGCCGAAAAGCAGGGCGTGAAGGAGTTGATCCGTCGCGAGTACCAGCAGGGTTTTGTCACTGATATCCAGACCGACACACTGCCGCCGGGCCTCGACGAGGGCGTAGTGCGCGCGATCTCGGCGAAAAAGCAGGAGCCGGACTGGATGCTGGACTGGCGTTTGGCCGCGTTCCGCCACTGGTCCGAGCAGACCGAGCCCGAGTGGGCATCGGTGCACCATGCGCCGATCGACTATCAGTCGATCTCTTATTACGCGGCACCGAGCGCCAGGCCAGGACCTGCGTCCCTCGACGAGGTTGACCCTAAGCTGCTGGAAACCTATGCCAAGCTCGGGATCCCCCTTGAGGAACAGAAGGCGCTCGCCGGGGTCGCTGTGGACGCCGTGTTCGACAGCGTTTCGGTGGCCACCACGTTCAAGAAAAAGCTCGCCGAGGCCGGTGTGATTTTCTGCGCCATTTCCGAGGCCGTGCGCGAACACCCGGAGCTGGTCAAGCAGTACCTCGGCTCGGTGGTGTCCTACCGTGACAACTTCTTTGCATCACTGAATGCCGCAGTGTTCAGCGACGGGACGTTTGTTTACGTGCCGAAGGGGGTGCGGTGTCCCATGGAGCTGTCGACCTACTTCCGCATCAACAGCGCAAATACCGGGCAGTTCGAGCGCACCCTGATCATCGCCGAGGAGGGCAGTCACGTCAGCTACCTCGAGGGTTGCACGGCGCCGATGCGCGACGAAAATCAGCTGCACGCGGCGGTCGTTGAACTGGTCGCGCTGGACGACGCACGCATCAAGTATTCCACCGTGCAGAACTGGTATCCGGGCGATGAACAGGGACGCGGCGGCATCTACAATTTCGTCACCAAGCGCGGCGACTGCCGCGGCGCCCGCTCGCATATTTCCTGGACGCAGGTCGAGACCGGTTCGGCGATCACCTGGAAATATCCGAGCTGTATCCTGCGCGGTGACGGCGCGGTCGGTGAATTCTACTCGGTAGCCGTGACCAAGGGTCGCCAGCAGGCCGATACCGGCACCAAGATGATCCACATCGGCCGCAACACCCGCAGCACAATCGTTTCCAAGGGTATTTCCGCCGGCCACGGCAGCAACGCCTATCGCGGCCTGGTGCGCATCACGCCGAAAGCCGAAAACGCGCGCAACCACACGCAGTGCGATTCACTGCTGATCGGTGATCGCAGTGCCGCACACACCTTTCCCTATATCGAGGTGCGTAACCCGAGCGCCAAGATGGAGCACGAAGCCACCACGTCCAAAATCGGCGATGACCAGTTGTTCTATTGCCGCAGCCGGGGGCTGTCGGAAGAGGACGCCGTTTCCATGATCGTCAACGGCTTCTGCAAGGAAGTGTTCAAAGAGCTGCCGATGGAATTTGCCGCCGAGGCGCAGAAACTTCTCAGCGTCAGCCTGGAAGGCGCGGTAGGTTAATCGTGGTCATACAGCCGCAACAGGAACAGGAGAGATCGAGTATGTTAACAGTGAAGGATTTACGGGTTTCGGTCGACGAACAGCCGATTCTCAACGGCCTGAATCTGGAAGTCGGGGAGGGCGAAGTGCACGCCATTATGGGTCCCAACGGCTCTGGCAAAAGCAGTTTTGCGCACGTGCTCGCGGGCCGCGAAGGTTACACGGTGACCGGAGGCGAGGTGCGCTTCGACGATCAGGATCTGCTGGACCTGTCAGTTGAAGAGCGCGCGCGCAAGGGGCTGTTCCTGGCCCTGCAGTACCCCGTGGAACTGCCGGGGGTCAGCAACCTGGTGTTCCTGCGCGAGTCACTCAATGCGATACGCGCGGCGCGCGGTGAACCCGCTCTGGATGCCGCGACGTTCATGAAGGTGGTGCGCGACAAAGCCGGGCAGGTAAATATGAGCCCCGAACTGCTGAAGCGCTCGGTCAATGCGGGTTTTTCCGGCGGTGAAAAGAAGCGTAACGAGATTCTGCAACTTGCGCTGCTGGAGCCGCGACTGGCGATTCTGGACGAGACCGACTCGGGCCTGGATATCGATGCGCTGCGCGTGGTTGCCGATGGCGTCAATGTGCTGCGTTCGCCGCAGCGCGCCTTTATCCTGGTAACCCACTATCAGCGCCTGCTGGACTACGTCGAGCCGGACTATGTTCACGTGCTCTCGGGCGGCCGCATCGTGCGCTCGGGCGACAAGTCGCTGGCCCTGGAACTCGAACGCCGGGGCTATGGCTGGATCGCCGGGGAGGCTGCGGCATGAATGCCATGCTCGAACCGGTGGAACGCTATCGCAGATTGATCGACGCTGTCGCGCCATCGCTGCCGGGTGACGACGCCGGGTGGCTGACGAGCCAGCGGGCGCGTGCGACCGAACACTTTGTGCGCCAGGGCTTCCCGACGCGCAAGGACGAGGCCTGGCGGTATACCAGCCTGGAGCGAGTGCTTGAGCAGGTGTGGGCGCCAAACGCTGAACCTGGGCTGCAGCCTGCCACCGCGGACATTGCCGCCTTCCACCTGGCGAAAGACGCGGTTGCGCGCCTGGTGTTCATCAACGGGCGCTGTCTGCCGGGGTTATCGTCGCTCAGCGGTCTGCCTGCCGGCGTGCAGCTCGGCAGCCTGCACAGTGCCCTGGAACAGCAGCCGGAGCGGCTTGCGCCCTGGCTGGGGCAGGCGGCGCAGGCGGGCGTGTCGAGCTTTACGGCGTTGAATACGGCGCTGATCGACGATGGTGCCTGGGTGCACATTGCCGTGGGCACGAAGCTGGCGGGGCCTGTAGAACTGCTGTACCTGACCACCGGTCCGGGAACCGTGGCGGCGCACCCGCGCAACCTGGTGGTACTGGAGGACGGCGCCGAGGCCACAGTCGTGGAGCACTATGCCAGCCTCGACGATACCGCCTGTTTCACCAACAGCCTCACGGAAGTGTTGCTGGGCGCCGGCGCGCAGCTCGAGCACGCCCGCCTCCAGGACGAGAGCGCGGCGGCACGCCACATCAGCAACGTGTTCGTGCAGCAGGGGCATTCCAGTCACTACCGCGCCGTCGGTGTGAGTGTGGGCGGCCTGTGGTCGCGCAGCGAATACCACAACCGCATGCAGCAGACGCAGGCAAGCTGCGAAATCGACGGACTGTATATCGCCGGTGATGCACAGCTCACCGACGTCCACCTGGATATCGGCCACGCGGTACCGGCGTGCACCAGCCGGGAACGTTTCAAGGGCATACTGCTGGGTCGCGGCCGGGCGGTCTTCGACGGACGTATCCGGGTGGAGGTCGACGCCCAGAAAACCGACGCGCAGCTCGCCAACGACAACCTGATGCTGTCGCGGGATGCGGAGGTCGACACCAAGCCGCAGCTGGAGATCTTCGCCGACGACGTGAAGTGCAGTCACGGCACCACGGTTGGTCAGCTGGAACCGGAGCAACTGTTCTACCTGCGTTCGCGCGGCATCGGCGCGGACGATGCGCGGCGCATGTTGTGCCTGGGTTTTGCCACGGAAGTGCTGCAGGCGTGCTCGGTGGACGGATTCCGTGCCCGGGTCGAGACTCGTCTGCAGCAGCGCCTCGCGGCAGGTGCGGTCATGGGCAACAGCGGGGAGTAGCAGACATGTTCGAGCGCAATATTCGTTTTATGGATCAGGACAACGCAATGGATAACCCCAAGGCCGCGCCCATCACCGGCGACACGCCCGAAGAGCAGATCGTGAGCGCGTTGCGCGCCGTGTACGACCCGGAGATTCCCGTGAACATATACGACCTGGGCCTGATCTATTCGGTCGACATCAAAGACGCTACCCACGTGCATATCCGCATGACCCTGACCGCGCCGGGCTGTCCCGTGGCCGGCAGCATGCCGGGCGCGGTGGAGCGTGCCGTCAAACGCGTTCCGGGCATCGAGTCGGCCCAGGTCGAGCTGGTCTGGGACCCGCCGTGGACGCAGGAGTGCATGAGCGACGAGGCTCGTCTGGAACTGGGCATGCTGTAGGCGTCAGCGGCAACATCACGGGAGACATATCAAGCAATGAGCATTGAACTGACAACAGCAGCGGCGCAACGTGTACAGGCCATGCTGGGCAAACGCGGGTATGGCCTGGGGTTGCGCCTGGGCACGCGCAAGAGCGGTTGCAGCGGTTTTGCCTACGTCGTCGATTATGCGGATGACATCAGCGCCAACGACAAGGTGTTCGAAAGTCATGGCGTCAAGGTGGTGGTGGATGCCGCCAGCCTGCCGGCACTTGACGGTATGGAGATCGATTACGTGCGCAACAACCTGCTCAATGAAGGCTTCGAGTTCCGCAACCCCAACGTGACCGACACCTGCGGCTGCGGGGAATCTTTCAGCGTATGAGGCACACCCTGGAGAACCCGGCATGACCGATCTTGCCGAGACTGTAGAAACCTTCGAACTGCTCGGCGACTGGGACCAGCGTTACCAGTACCTGATCGAGCTGGGCGAGGGTTTGCCGGCGATGCCCGAGTCCCTGATGATTGAGGACAACCGGGTGAAACCCTGCATGAGCACGGTGTACGTCGCGGCCTACCCGGACCCCGACAAGCCCGGCCACCTGCGTTACCACGGTGACTGCGACACGGCCATTATCAAGGGCGTGCTGGCCTTGCTGATCGACCTGTGTTCGGGAAAGACGGCCGCGGAGATTCAGGAGATCGATATGGACGAGATCTTCGAGCAGTTGCAGCTCGGCGAGCACCTTTCCCCCAACCGTCACGTCGGTATCTATGCGATTGTTGACCTGATGAAATCCCAGGCCCGGAAACGTCACCCCCAGGCGGCCGAACCGGCCTGACACGACCGGGAGCACGCGCGATGGGAACACACTCCGATCCCGGCTCCACCGCCTACTGGGTTTTCCACTGGGGCTTGCTGCTGGCCCTGCCGCCACTGCTGACGGCGCTGCGCAATATGTTCTGATCCGCCGATGGTCGCGGACCTGCGTGAAAAGGCGCAGGCCTTGTCGGGTAACATCGGTTAAGATGGTCCCGACCTTCCGCGCGACAACCCGGGCGCTATAAATGCTGCGTGCTTCAACTCGTGTTCAGACGGTGATGGCCGACCCCCTGGGGTTTGCTAAACAGGTGGTGGCCGGATTCCGCGCCAACCAGGGATTTCTGCTCGCCGGTGCAGTTGCGTACTACATGCTGTTGTCCATTGTGCCGATGCTCGCCCTGATCCTGATATTGCTGTCACAGGTGCTCGAGCCGCGCCACTTGCTGGACATTGCGGGGCGCTACCTGGAACTGGTCGCGCCGGGTCGGGCGCAGGCGCTGATGGCTCAGATCGAAGTTTTCATTGTCAACTGGAAGGTCATCGGGATCGTGGGCCTGCCGGTGTTGCTGTTCTTCAGTTCCCTGGCGTTCACGGTGCTGGAAAACGCCATGTCGGTGATCTTCTTCCACCGGGTCGCCATCCAGCGTCGTCGCTTTCTGGTTTCCGCCATCCTGCCTTATCTCTACATTCTGTTGCTTGGTCTCGGCCTGCTGGTGGTGACCGTCGTGAGCAGTAGCCTCGATGCGCTCGCTGACGGCACGGTTTCGCTGCTCGGTCACGAGTGGTCGTTCAGAGGTTTCAACACCACCTTTATGTACCTGTTCGGGGTGGTCGGAGAAATTCTGTTGCTGACATCGCTCTACCTGGTGATGCCGGTAGGCCGCCTCGCTCTGCGGCACGCGTTGATCGGCGGCATAACGGCCGCCGTGTTCTGGGAAATAACCCGGCACATTCTCGTCTGGTATTTCTCGACGCTGTCGATCGTCAACGTCGTGTATGGCACGCTGGCGACGGCGGTAGTCATTCTGCTCAGCCTGGAAGCCGCTGCCCTGATCCTGCTGTTTGGCGCGCAAGTGATCGCCAGCTATGAGCGTATCGGCACCGGGGACGAAGCCGCACACGGTCTGGACACCTGAAGCGCCGGCCGTTGTATGCTCGCGGCGTGTCCGCCTTTGCGGTGAGTCTCGAATTGGCTATAGTTCAGAGAGCCGCCTCATTCGGTCGAAAAGTAGTTTATATAGCATTAAATATCAAAAAGTTAGAATCAAATATTAATGTATTTTATCGTTGGGATGCCAGGTGATGTTTAGAACCGCGGAACTGGGGAGCAGGATTCCGAAAAGCGAATACAAGCAACGTGAGCCGGCGTTGCGGCAGGAGTTGCTGGAAGCGCAGGCAGCGCTGCGCGAATCCGGTGAATTTCCGGTCATTGTGGTGTTCGCGGGGGTGGATGGAGCGGGCAAAGGTGCAACCGTCAATCTGCTCAATGAGTGGATGGATCCGCGCTGGCTGGTGACGCGTGCCTACACGGCACCGTCCGAGGAAGAGCGCGAGCGACCGGAATTCTGGCGCTACTGGCGCGATCTTCCTCCCTATGGCCGCATTGGGTTTTTCCTGAGTTCGTGGTATTCGCAACCGCTGCTTGATCATGCCTATCGCAAAACAGAGGTTGCACAGTTCACTGGCCAGCTGGACCGCATTAACGCCTTTGAAAGCGCGCTGACAGCGGACGGCGCACCGGTGCTCAAGTTCTGGATGCATCTGAGCAGGGGTGCGCAGAAACGACGCCTCAATGCGCTGGAGAAAGACCCCCTGACGCGCTGGCGCGTCACGGAACGCGACTGGAATCACTGGGAGATGTACGACAAATTTCTGGAAGCGGCAGAGCACACGATCATGCGCACCAGTACCGGCAGCGCGCCGTGGACGGTTATCGAGGGTGAAGATCCCAACTACCGCAGCCTGACTGTCGGAGCCCTGCTGCGCGATGCCGTCAACAAACAGCTTGAGGCTGTGTGCCTGGAAAAGGAGATCAAGGCGAGGCTTCAGGTTCACGACGTTGAAGATCCGGTGATCATCGGCGCGCCGCAAGCCGGCGAGGCGCTTCCCGGCAGTGCTGCGGAGGCCGGGTCCGATATACGGTCGACCATGACGGTATTGGACAGCCTGGATATGACAAAACAACTCCCCAAGCCGGATTACCAGAAGCAGCTCAAGGCATGCCAGGCGAAACTCAATCAGTTGCACCGCAAGGCCAAGGAGCAAAAGGTTTCCACGATTCTGCTATTCGAGGGACCCGATGCAGCCGGAAAAGGCGGCGCGATACGCCGGATTACCGCGGCGTTCGATGCCCGCAGTTTTCAGGTGCTTCCGGTTGCCGCGCCCAGCGATGAGGAAAGGGCGAGGCACTATCTGTGGCGCTTCTGGCGTCACCTGTCACGGGCCGGAAGGACGACGATTTTTGACCGCAGCTGGTACGGGCGGGTGCTGGTGGAACGCGTGGAGGAACTGGCCAGCGAGCAGGAGTGGCAGCGGGCCTATGCGGAGATAAACGATTTCGAGGCGCAGCTGATCGACCATGGTATCGTGCTGGCCAAGTACTGGATTCATATCACCAGGGATGAACAGCTGGCGCGTTTCAAGGTGCGCGAACAGACGCCCTACAAGCGCTGGAAGCTTACCGACGAGGACTGGCGTAATCGTGAGAAATGGCCGGACTACGAGCTGGCCGCCAATGATATGGTGCAGCACACCAGTACACGGAGCGCGCCGTGGACGCTCGTCGAAGGCAATGACAAGCGGTACGCAAGAATTAAGATTATCAATGATTTATGCGATAAACTTAAGACGGCTTTGAAGTAATGGGTGGGTCAGGCAGCCCAAGCGGGCTGACCATCGCCGCGCGGACAGGCCACGGGTCCCCGGGCAGTCAGCTCTCGATATGCAGGCGTTTGTGAAAATAGATCAGTAGTTTCTCGCGCAGTTTCGCCTGCCGGTGCTTGGCCGCCGCGGCCTTGCGTTTCTGTGCAAGCTGGATGAATATTTCCTGCGCGCCCGGCGCTTCCTTGCCGCCACTGTCGGTGCGCTCGATATACTGCCCATCGGATTGCATCTCCCAGGCGTGCCTGCGGCTCGAGAGCTGGGCGTCCAGGATCAGCCGCAGTTCCTGCCGCAGCTTGTCGTCCTCCACCGGCGCCACCACTTCGACACGGCTCTCGAGGTTGCGCTTCATCAGGTCAGCCGACCCGATGTAGTACTCTTCGTCACCGCCATTGCGGAAGTAGTAGATGCGCGAGTGCTCCAGGAATCTGCCGACGACACTGATGACGCATACGTTCTCGGTGAGCCCCGGTAGCTTCGGCCGCAGCCGGCAGGTATCGCGCACAATCAGGTCGATCTTGACGCCGGCGTGGGCCGCCCGGTAAAGCGCCCTGATGATGTCGACGTCTTCCAGCGCATTGACCTTCAGCTGGATGTGTCCCTCCTGATCCTGCCGATGACATTTTATCTCGCGCTCGATCTTTTCGAGTATCCCCTGCTTGAGCGTATACGGGGCGGTCAGGATCTTCCGGTAACGCGGCGGCGGTGAGTAGCCGGTGAGATAGTTGAACAGCTCGGTAAGGTCCTGGGTGATCTCGCTGTCGCAGGTCAGCATGCCAAGATCGCTGTAGAGGCGCGCCGTGCCCGTGTGGTAGTTGCCCGTTCCGATGTGGGCGTAGCGACGCAGCCCGTTATAGTCCTTGCGCACAACCAGCGTGACCTTGCTGTGCGTCTTCAATCCGACCAGCCCGTAGGTGACATGGATGCCGGCCTGTTCCAGGCGCCGGGCCCAGCGGATGTTCTCGGCTTCGTCGAAACGCGCTTTCAACTCGATCAGCACCGCCACCTGCTTGCCATTGAGGGCGGCCTTGACCAGCGACCCGATGATGCCGCCTTCCGAGGAGGTGCGGTACAGCGTCATCTTGATAGCCAGCACTTTGGGGTCTTCGCTGGCGGTAGTCAGAAAGCGCTCTACGCTGGTGTTGAATGACTCGTAGGGGTGCTGAAGCAGCATCGCGCCGCGTGACCGGATGATATGGAAGATGTTACGCCGGTCGTGCGCCAGCCGGGCATGGTCGATGGGTTTGTGCGGCGGGTCGCAGAGGTCGGGAATATCGAGACTCGAAATTTCCAGCAGATCGCGCATCGCCATCAATTGCTCGACCTCGAACACATCGGCAGCTTCATCGAGGCCGAGTTCAGCCGCCAGCATACCGCGGTGCTGCGGGTTCATGCCCATGCCCACCTGCAGGCGCACGATGGGAGCGAAATGACGGTCTCTCAATTCGGTTTCGATCATCGCCAGCAGGTCGTCGGCTTCCTCTTCCTCGACTTCGACGATGGCATTGCGCGTGACCCGGAATAATTCACAGGAGAGGATTTCCATGCCGGGAAAGAGAAGATCCAGATTATTGGTAATCAGTTCGTCGAGTGTTACGAAGGTATTTTTGTCGCCGACACGCAGGAAACGCGGTGCGATGTCCTTGAGCACCGGCACCTTGACACGGGCGATATGCGACATGCTGCCGCCGGGGTGGCGCAAGGTAACCAGCAGGTTCAGGGCGAGGTTGGAGATAAGCGGGAAGGGATGGCCCGGGTCCATCGCCAGGGGCGTCAGCAGCGGGAAAATATTGGCAATGAAGTGCTCCCGCAGAGCCCGCCGTTCGCCGTCTTCCAGTTGCTCGTAGGTGCTGAGCTGGATGCCCTGCAGAGCCAGTAGTGCGAGCAGCTCCCGCAGGACCCGGTTCTGTTCGGCGTGAATGTCCCGTATTTGTTCGTGACACTCCACGACCTGTTCTGCCGGCGTGCGCCCGTCCACCGTGGGTGTGCGGATGCCGGCGGCGATCTGTTGCTTGAGTCCGCCGATGCGCTTCATGAAAAATTCGTCGATGTTGCTGCCGACGATGGCCACAAACTTGACGCGCTCGAGCAGCGGTGTGCGGGGATCGGCCGCCATACTCAGCACCCGGCGGTTGAATGCCAGCCAGGTCAACTCCCGGTTGAGGTAGAGTTCGGGGGAGTCGAGATCGACGTCGATCGGCGCACCGGAGGTCCGGGGTGGCGGTTTTTGCGTCACGACCGGTTCGCCGTGGGGCGGGTCAGAGGGGGATTCAGCTGCGGTGTCGCCAGCCGCGGCGAGTGACGACATGCGTACAACCGCGTGTCCTGTATCCTGTTCGCTGTGTGCCATTGTGCGTGCTTCTCGTTGTGGGCAAGCCCGGATCAGGCCGGGTTGCTGAAATTATGGTGCAGGCTGCTCTTGAAAGTATAGCCCAGAGGCTGCGGTTTCCGGGCGATAGTGGTGGTTTTAGACAGACAGCCAGTGGTACCACACTGGCAGGGTCGCGAGGCTGAACGCAGTAGTCACGGTCACCGCCGTCGCGTACAGGCCGACGTCCAGGTTGTAACGATCGCAGAAAACGATGCCGAGCACCATGCTCGGCATGGCCGCTTCCATGACCACCGCTGCGCGCCACTCCCCGGACAGGCCGATGGCCGAGGTAAACAGCATTGCGGCTGCCGGTACCAGCAGTAGCCGCAACGCAACCACGGGCACCAGGGTCGACAGTTTGCGCCACTGGTCGCGGTTCCACTCCAGGCTGAGTCCCAGAGAAAACAGCATCAGCGGCACCACGCCGCGCTCCAGCAGCGCCAGAAAACCACCGAGCAGGGAGGGCATGTTGACGCCAAGCAGATTCAGCAATACCGCCGCGGCACCCGCCCACAGCGCGGGAATGCGCAGCAGTTCGCGCATCATACCGGTAGTCCCGGCCGGTGAGGTGCCGTAGCGTGCAGCAACCAGCGCGCCCAGCGTAAACAGCAGCGGGGTACAGGCCAACAGATCGAACTGGATCGCGACGCTGCGTGCCCAGGGGCCGAACGTGGCTTCCAGTACCGGCAGGCCGAGGTAGGTCACATTGGGGAAGGCGGTCGCCAGTATGATGGCGCCGGTCACTGCGGGCGGGGATGCGCACATGCGGCAGGACAACGTGCTTAGCAGCAGACCGCCGAGCACCGTAAACACACCGGACAAACTGATAAGCAATGTTGTGCTGCCGAGTTCCGCCTGCCAGAGCACGGACAGTACCAGCGCCGGCAGCAGCAGGTAGTACACCACCGACGTCAGGACCTTGCGCGTATTCGCCGGCTCCAGCCCCGCCGGCCGCAGCCAGCGCCAGGCTATGCCGCAGAGAATCAGGCCGGCCATTTGCACAAGAACTTCCAGCATCTTCAGTCATGCCGGCCACGCCGACTCCGGTGGTTGCAGGGGGCGTCATGGTATGGGAATTGGCGCGCGGGGGCTATCGCCGCCGATAGCCCGGCCCGGTTGCCGCGCGCCTGTCAGGGCAGGGCCGGGGCGCTGTCGCCGATGATCACGCCGACGCCCGGCGCGGGCTGGGGCCGGCTTGCAGTGTCCCCGGGCGTGGTACAAGATGTCCGCCTTGTCCCTGGATTGAGCGATTGGTCATGCCGGCGCAGCACAGCGTTTCGAAGTCGTCCCCCACGCTGCTCAAGGCGGACGAACGCAACGCAGTCATCGGCATCACCGTCCTGTTCATGGCCCTCTATGGCCTCGGCTGGTGGATCGAGGGGCCGGTGGCCACGGTGCCGGCACTGGCCGTGGCGTTGGGGCTGCTCGCAGCCCTGGTGCTGGCCGTTATGCGCCGGTTGCGCACCGTGCTCGCCGAGCAGCTGCAACAGAGCCAGTCCCTGTTGTTTCTGAACAAACACCTGAGTAACAACCAGCCGCTGCCGGTGTTCGACAGCGCAGCCCTGTTGCCCGACGCCGCCGCTACGCTGGTGGGCCTGATTAGCACCCGCAAACCACGCCTGATCGTGGAGCTGGGTTCGGGCACCTCGACCCTGATTGCAGCGCTGTGCCTGCGCCAGCTGGGATGTGGCAGGCTGATCTCGCTGGAACACGACCCGCGCTACAGTGAGTCGACTCGTGACCAGCTGCGCCTGCACGGCCTGGAGGCGTTTGCCGAGGTGGTGGACGCGCCGCTGGTGCCGCAAACCGTCAATGGCAGGAGCCATCGTTGGTATGACCCCGGGGCGCTCAATGGCATCGATGCGCAGGTGGATCTGCTCATTGTCGATGGTCCGCCGCGCAACGTGCAGTCGCTGGCGCGCTATCCCGCACTGCCGCTGCTGATCGGCAGGCTGTCCGCCGCTGCGCTCGTGTTTGTGGACGACACCAACCGCAGCGACGAGCGGGAAATGGTGCACCGCTGGCAGGCGGATTTTCCCGGTTTCAGCGTGACGCGGAGCGCGGTCGGCGAAGGTTCCACCATCTTCGAGCGCCGGCCTGGCAGCGTCGCCGGGACAGCGTCCGGTAAGCCTGATGACTGTCGGGGGAATTGAGGGGTAAAGTTTTTGTACGCCCGGCTCTGGCCGCTTTGGCGCGCGGTGCAATGGGCGTTGCTTGCCGGGAAGGAGTCGGAAACCAATACGGGGAGTGTAGTGGTTTCCAACCGAACTGATTGTATTGGTGGGCGATGCTGGGATCGAACCAGCGACCCCTGCCGTGTGAAGGCAGTGCTCTCCCGCTGAGCTAATCGCCCGTTGGCTGGAAACGCGGATTCTAGAGGTTGAGTGGACAGGGGGTCAATGCCCGCTTGTGAGTAGAGGTGTTGCTTCCTGGCAATGCTCAGCCGCGCTTTCTGCAGCAGCCCGTCATCACCAGTGTGGCGACAATCAGAATGAGTGCAACAATGGCGCCGGCGATGGTAAATGCGTCTAAAAACATCATTTGCTCCCTTTACCAGTTTTCCTGGCAAGAATATTAGGGAGTCCTAATGCGTATTTCAAGGGAACTTTCAGGGTTGTTCTGTAAGTTTCTGTTACAGAAGCGGATATAACTAACTATTTTGTGCCGGGTGCGCCGGCCTGGCGGCCTAGATGAGGTTTAAACGGTGCATACGGCGCCACAGCGTGCTGCGGTCGATACCCAGTTTGCGTGCCGCTTCAGCGCGATTGCCACCACTGTCTTCGAGTGCGTCCAGAATCTCTCTTTTATGCGGATCGGTTTCCGTCGCAGCCGGGCTGCCGGCAGCGGCCTGCTGACTGCGCACCGCGGCGTGGTTGTTGTGCTTGTGATAGTGGCGGATATCGAAAGGCAGCGCGCCCGCGTTAACCCGCCCGTTCTTGGCCAGTATCATGCCGTGTTCGACAG
>JAJDOI010000013.1 GCA_022340245.1 Thiogranum sp. | reverse complement strand
GATCTCGGCAAGCTGCAGGACAAGGATGAGGAAGCGGCTGCGAAGAAGATCGAGGATGAATACAAGGACCTCGTCAAGCGCGTGCAGGACGCGCTGGGAGAGGATGTCAAGGAAGTCCGCGTCAGCCACCGCCTGACCGATTCGCCCAGCTGCCTGGTGCTGGATGCCCACGAAATGCCCATTCACCTGCAACAGGTCATGAAGCAGGCCGGACATGAGCTGCCGGTCAGTAAACCGATTCTTGAAATCAATCCGGAGCACGTGCTGGTGGCGCGCCTGAACCAGGTGCAGGATGAGGCCCGCTTCGGCGACTGGTCCAGGCTGTTGCTCGAACAGGCCATGCTCAGTGAAGGTGCGCAGCTGGAGGACCCGGTGGCGTTCGTCAAGCGCATGAACAGCCTGCTGCTCGATGCATCCGCAAGCAGCGGTGACTGAGAATCGCCGCGTTTGCGCGAGTCCGGTGCCGGCGCCGCGTGGCGCATAACGGTCGTGACGGATGACTGATACGCTGCGTATCGACAAGTGGCTGTGGGCTGCGCGGTTTTTCAAAACGCGCAGCCTCGCGGCCCAGTCGGTCGGCGGTGGCAAGGTGCAGGTCAACGGTGCGCGCGCCAAGCCGTCACGCCCTGTGAAGGTCGGCGACCTGCTGGCAATCCACAAGGACGGTTTCGAATTCTGCATCACCGTGCTGGCGTTGTCCGAGCGGCGCGGTTCCGCGACCGTTGCACAGACGCTCTACCAGGAATCGGAGTCCAGCGTGCAACGGCGCGAGGCGCTCAGCGAGCAGCACCGCCTGGCCGCGGCGAGCGCGCCGCGACCGCACACCAAGCCGGACAAAAAAGCCCGCCGCCAGTTGCGCGGGCTGAAGTGGTGATCCGTGAGCCGACCGGTCACGCCACTGCTGACGGTTGATATCATCATCGAGATGCATGACCGGCCAGGACGTCCGATTGTGCTGATCGAACGCAAATACCCGCCGCCCGGCTGGGCCCTTCCCGGTGGCTTCGTGGATGTCGGGGAGCGCCTGGAATCCGCCGCCCGGCGCGAGGCGCGCGAGGAAACCTCGCTGGAGGTGGAACTGCAGGTGCTGTTGGGCTGCTACTCCGATCCGGCGCGTGATGCGCGCGGGCATACCGTCAGCGCGGTGTATATCGCCGCCGCCCGCGGCGAGCCGCATGCCCGGGACGATGCCCGCAACCTGCGCTGCGTCCTGCCCGGCGAGTGTCCTGCGCTGGCCTTCGACCATGCCCTGATTGTCGACGACTATCTCCGCTACGTGAAAACCGCCAAACCGGCACCGCTGCGCCTGTAGATTAAAAATATTTAATTCTCCGGTAATCCTGGGTTAATGCAGGCCTTTGTACCTTGTCTGCCGCCAGCCGCTTTGCGGCGAACCACTACCAGGATTCACAGATGATCAGGACTCACGAGCTGACGCGGCACTATGGGGAATTTACCGCCGTCGACCAGGTCTCCTTCGAAATCGGCAAGGGCGAGATCGTTGGATTGCTCGGACACAACGGCGCGGGCAAGACCACCATCATGAAAATGCTGACCGGCTACCTGGAACCCTCTTCCGGCCGGATTGAAATCGATGGCATGGATATCGATGCGCAGCGTACCGCGGTGCAGCAGCGCATCGGCTACCTTCCGGAGAACTGCCCCCTCTACCTGGAAATGACAGTGCTGGATTTTCTCGGTTATGCCGCGCAGCTGCACGCGGTGCCGCCGGGCCGCCGCGCCCAGGCAATACGCGAAGCCATCGCCCGTACCGAACTCGAAACCAAGGCGACCCAGCCCATCGCGACCCTGTCGCGCGGCTTCCGGCAACGCGTCGGTGTTGCCCAGGCGATCCTTCACAAGCCGCGCATCCTGATACTCGACGAACCGACCAATGGGCTCGACCCCGCACAGATCAGGCACATGCGCGGCCTGATAACCGAGCTGGCCGAGGAGGCCACGGTCATTGTTTCCACCCACATCATGCAGGAGGTCAACGCGATCTGCGACCGGGTGCTGATTATCCGCAACGGCCGCAAAGTGCTGGACGCACAACTCCAGACACTGAAGAACGCGCACCGTCTGATAACGGTTGTCGATCAACCCCCGGAACGCGCGCGCCAGCGGCTAGCCACCGCGCCCGGCGTTTCCGGGGTGGAGGTGATTGCCTCCGATGACGGCCGCTATCACTATGCCATGGATCTTGAGCGCGATAGCGCCGAAGTGGCGCCACAGGTCGCCGCCGACCTGTTGCAGCAGGGGGCGAGGCTGTTTGCCCTGTACCCGGAACAGCGTGATCTGGAAACGCTGTTCAACAAGATCAACCAGGGGGAGGAGGTGGTCAGTGCGTGAGCGCATCCTGAATATTGCCCGCCGGGAGTTTGCGGCGTTCTTCACCAGCCCCGTGGCGTTTATCTTTTTCGGCACATTCCTCGCGGTCAATCTGTTTATCTTTTTCTGGGTCGAAACCTTCTTCGCCCGCAACATCGCCGACGTGCGTCCGTTGTTCGAGTGGATGCCGGTGCTGCTGATCTTTCTGGTGTCTGCCCTCAGCATGCGCATGTGGAGCGAGGAACGGCGCAGCGGCACGCTGGAGTTTCTGCTGACCGCGCCCGTCCGTCCGTCCGCCTATGTGCTCGGCAAGTTTTTCGCCGGTATGGGGCTGGTCGCCATTGCCCTGGCGCTGACGTTGCCCTTGCCGGTGACGGTCTCGCTGATCGGCCCGCTGGACTGGGGTCCGGTGTTCGGCGCCTATGTCGCTAGCCTGTTGCTGGCGGGCGCGTACCTGGCCATTGGCCTGTTTGTCAGCGCGCGCAGCGACAACCAGATCGTCAGCCTGATTGTCTCAGTGGCGATCTGTGGCGTGTTTTACCTTCTCGGTTCCGATGCCCTTACCAGTCTGTTCGGCAACCAGGCCGGGGAAGTGCTCAAACTGCTGGGCTCCGGATCGCGCTTCGAGTCGATCACGCGCGGCGTGCTCGACCTGCGCGACCTGTATTATTATCTGAGCATCATCGGCGTGTTCCTGATGCTGAACCTGTATACGCTCGAACGCCTGCGCTGGGCCGCCGACGCGCATGCCACGGGGCACCGTCGCTGGGGCTGGCTGGCGGTGCTGATGATCGCCAACATGCTCGCCGGCAACCTGTGGCTGGCGCCAATCGGCGGGGCGCGCGCCGACATCACCCAGGGACACGTCTACTCGATTTCGCCGGCAACCCGCGGCTACCTCGCGCAGCTGCGCGAGCCGCTGTTGATCCGCGGCTATTTCAGCGCCAAGACCCACCCCCTGCTGGCGCCACTGGTTCCGCAACTGAAGAACCTGCTCAAGGAATACCAGGTGGCGGGTCACGGCAAGGTGCGCGTGGAATTCATCGACCCGCTTGAGAACCCGCAACTGGAACGCGAGGCGGTCGAGAAGTTCGGTATCCAGCCGGTGCCGTTCCAGACCGCCAGCAAGTACCAGGCCTCCGTGGTGAATTCGTATTTCGATGTCGTGGTGCAGTACGGCGACCAGTTCGAGAAACTCGGGTTTCGTGATCTGATCGAGGTCAAGGCGAAAGACGAGACCGACCTGGACGTCGAGCTGAAAGACCCCGAATACGATGTTACCAGCGCGATCCGCAAGGTGCTGTACAGTTACCAGGGTTCGGGCAAGCTCTTCGAACAGATCGATCATCCGGTGGTGTTCCACGGTTACTTCTCCGCCGACAAGACCCTGCCGGATCAACTCGTCGACGCCAGGAAGAAGCTGAAAGGTGTGCTCGACAACCTGACCAGGGCATCGGCGGGCAAGTTGAAGGTGGATATTCAGGATCCCGGCGCCGATGGCGGGACACTGGCCGGGAAACTGACGCAGCAGTATGGTTTCCGCCCGATGGTGCTGAGCCTGCTGGATAGCCGCTCCTTCTGGTTTTACATGGTGCTGGAAAGCAACGGCCAGACAGTCCAGGTGCCGTTACCCGACAAACTCGATGCGGCTGGATTCAAGCGCGCTGTCGATGCGGGGCTGAAGCACTTCGCTACCGGTTTTCTGAAAAGCGTGGCCATCGACACGCCGGCACCCGCGCCTTCCATGTCGGGGCTGGGCATGGGCGCCATGGGCTCGGGGTTCACCCAGCTGCGTGACCGGCTCAAAGACAATGTGCGCCTGATCAACACCGATTTGAAAGCCGGGGAGGTACCCGCGGACGCAGACCTGCTACTGCTGGTCGCACCCGAAAACCTCGACAGGAAGCAGCTGTTCGCGGTCGACCAGTTCCTGATGCGCGGCGGCACTGTCATACTCGCCAGTTCGGCGTTTAACGTGCAGACCGAGGGTGAGTTGGCGGCGCGCAAGCAGACTTCCGGCCTGGAGGGCTGGCTGGCCCACAACGGTCTGGTCATCCAGCCCGACATGGTGCTTGATCCCCAGAACGCCGCCTTCCCGGTGCCGGCACAGCGCAATGTAGCGGGTTTCACGGTGCGCGAGACGGAACTGGTCAACTACCCGTATTTCGTCGATGTGCGCGGTGACGGCCTGGGTGGCAAGCTCACCGCGGGCCTGAACCAGGTCACCCTGAACTGGGCTTCGCCGATCAAGGTGGACGACGCGAAGAAGACCGGCCGGCGCGTTACCCGTTTACTGGAGAGTTCCCAGCAGGCCTGGAACAGCGATTCGACGCAGTTGCAGCCGGACTTCCGCCGCTACGGGAAACTCGGGTTTCCCGCGGGCGAGCAGCGCGGCCGCCAGCTGCTGGGCGTGGAGGTTACCGGGCAGTTCGAGTCCTTCTTCAAGGGTCAGCCGTCGCCATTGGTGCAGGTCGGCGACGTCAACAAGCCGCAGACCGACAAGGCCGGCGGCAAGGCGACTGAATCGGCGGGCAAACCCGCTGCCGCCAAACCCGAGCCCGTTATCAGCCGGGTGATAGACAAGTCACCGGAATCGGCACGTATCATCCTGCTGGCGTCCAACAGTTTTCTCGGTGACACCGCGATCGACCTCGCCAGTGTCGTATCGCGCAGCCACTACACCAACTCGGTGCAGCTGGTGGAGAACGCTATCGACTGGTCGCTGGAAGACCGCGGGCTTCTGGCGCTGCGCGGACGGGCACACTTCAACCGTACGCTCAGGCCCCTGAGTCAACAGGCGCAGGTGTTCTGGGAATACCTTAACTACGGCCTGGCCGTACTCGGACTGGTATTCGTGTGGTTGTTGCACCGGCGTCGGGATGTACGGCGAAGGGCGCACTACCAGACCATTCTGCAGGGGGGTGCCGGCGCATGACTCCAAGCAAACAAAGCCTGAAATGGTTGTCGCTGTTACTGTTCGCCCAGGTGGGACTGGCCGTGGGGCTGAACCTGGAGGCAGACCGCTACAGCAGCGGTTCCGCTTCGGACACCCCGTTGCTTGCGCTGGACACCGGGCGGGTTGACCGCCTGCTTATCGAAGACGGTGACGGACACCAGACGCAGTTGCTCAGGCAGGGCGATCACTGGGTGTTGCCGCAAGCGGAAAATTTTCCCGCCACTCCCGGGCGGGTGGATGCCTTGCTTGCAACTCTGGCAGCGCTCAAGACCGGCTGGCCGGCGGCGTCGACGTCGGGGGCGGCCGAACGTTTCAAAGTGGCCGACGACAGCTTTGAGCGGCGCCTGACGCTGCGCCACGGCGACAAGGTGCTGGGCCGCCTGTATGTTGGAACCTCGCCGACTTACCGCAAGGAAAACGTGCGGGTCGATGGCAAAGACGATGTCTATAGCGTTGTGCTCGAACGTGTCAACATGCCGGCGGAAGTCGACGCCTGGGAGGACAAGACCCTGCTGACGCTGAATCCCGACGATATAAAACGTGTTGAGCTGCCGGACGTCACCCTGGTGCGCAACGGCGACGCGCTGCAGGTCGAGAAACTGGGGGCGGGGGAACAGACGGCGACCGACGAGAGCAAGGCGCTGCTGCAACGCATCGCAAACCTCACTTATACCGCCAGTGCCGGTAAGCCGCAGCAGACCGGCGATGACAAAGCCAGGTCTGTGTTCGAGGTCTCTCTGGCGCTCAAGTCGGGTGACAAGCGCGACTATCGCTTCACGCAGCCGGCCGGTGCCAAGGACTATCTGCTCGAGGTGTCGGGCCAGCCCTGGCGGTTCCGCGTCAGCAGCTATACGCTGGGCAGTATCAAGTCAGACAGTCGCAGCAAGCTGGTTACCGCGCCCGCCGCAAAACCGGCGGATGCCGCGAAACAAAGTCAGGTCGATCAGAAAGCGTCGTCCTGAGCGCGGATCAGCCGCGCGCAGGCCGGGTCGGCTTAGCAGTAGGCCGGCTCGTGCACGAAGGCGCTGCGACGCAGGTTGCGTACGATGGTGAGGAAAGGGTCTGTGGTATCCACGCTGACACACAGCGCCGGCTGTTGCGCGCTGTGGTGATCCTTCCATTGATCCGACAGTTTTGAGACCTGGGTACGCACCAGCGCGAGGTCATAGTTTCTCAGTGCCATGGCGATTTTCGCCTCCTGCGCCGAGCGGGCGCGGAACAGGCGGGTTTGTCTGCCGATGGTGTTCTGGACCAGTTCGGCGAGCCGGTCGTCGTCTTCGACATGCAGGATGTTAGGTGCGCGGCCCGCCGAGCGCTGGCCGGCCTGCTTGAGCGCGAAGATCAGGCGGGCGTGGTCCGCGGTGTGTTCCAGCCAGGCGGGACCGTTCGCCACGCGCGGCCGGTTCTCGGTGGTCGATATGACCAGAATGGAAACCCAGGGGTGTTCTTCGCGCAGTTCCATCGCAAAGGAGATGCCGTCCCGGTCGGCCAGTAACAAGTCCACTGCCACGCCGTCATAGTGCTGGTTCCACAGCAGCTGGCGTGCGTCCTCGGTACGCGTGGCGCAGTCCACCTCGGCCCCGGCGGCGACGAGGCGCTCCCTCAGTGGTTCGAGTTTCTGTTTATCTGTTGAACAGAGTAACAGACGGGCATTGCTGGAGTAGGTCGCTGGCATCTAAACGGCTTGGGTTTTCAGTCTCTGCACTGGATTCAGGTAGCGGCGGCGAGGAAATTTTATTGAATGGCAGCGAGGCGGCATTAGGCCGCACGCAGTGTCATTTTTAACCCGTTGTGTTTTGGTGGTTTTCGGGCTCCGCCATGCAATTTCCCCGCGACTTGCGTACCATGAACCGGCTTACAGAAAGGCGGCCGGGCCGCATCGGGTTTTCGGAGGAGACATGCGTCCATCCCAGTTGTTAACAGTGTTAGAGACGGAATTCCAGAGCGTGCAGCACGGCCAGCACACCCCGGTCATGCTGTGGGGGCCGCCAGGGGTCGGCAAGTCCGAGATCGTCGGCCAGGTGGCCGCCAGGCACGCGGTGCCGGTGATCGATATCCGCCTGTCGCAGATGGAACCGACCGACCTGCGCGGTATTCCGTTCCGGGTGGGCGAAAAGGTCGAATGGGCGGTACCCGCCATGCTGCCGGATGCCGAGCGGCATGGGCCCAACGGGGTGCTGTTTCTCGACGAAATCACCTCGGTGCCGCCAAGCGTTTCGGCAGCGGCCTATCAGTTGATACTGGACCGGCGGCTGGGCGCCTATGAGGTGCCGAACGGCTGGGCGATTTTCGCTGCGGGTAACCGTCAGGGGGACCGCGGGGTTACCTACAGCATGCCGGCGCCGCTCGCCAACCGTTTCTCACACTATGAACTGGATGTGAACCTCGACGACTGGGTGGCCTGGGCCTACGCCAACGGTATGGACGAACGCCTGATTGCGTTTCTGCGCTTCCGTCCGGAACTGCTGTTCGAGTTCGACCCGGCGCACAACCCGGTGGCATTTCCGTCGCCGCGCTCCTG
>JAJDOI010000005.1 GCA_022340245.1 Thiogranum sp. | reverse complement strand
GCAAAACATGGGCGCCGCCAGTTTCAGTGGGCTAGAAGCGACCGACATGCACAAGATTCTGTGTCTGCTCGATGGCTTGCGCCAGTCTCCGACCGGTGCGGCGGTCTATCGCCAGGTGGAGCGCATGCTGGAGGACCTGGTGGACACCCACCAGGGTGTAGAACAGGCCTACCTGGTACTGATCAAACAGCTTCTCGAAGTCTACTCCGGGCACTTGCGTGCGGGGTCGGCTTTGCAGGTGCAGGTAAAATTCCTGCAGGCGCGTTTGCAACCGCCCCTGACCGAGGCCGACATGGCCAGCCTGCGCGAGTATATCGAAGTGTCTGCCAGCCAGATCGACGCCTTCAAGCAACTGGACGCGGAAGCTTTCAGGCAGGCCGTAGAACCCTTGCTGCTGTCTTTCGGGATTGTCGACAGAGAAAGCCGCGCCGAGCCACCGGTCGAATCGGTTGAGCGCGTCCGCGAATCCGCCGAGCCGCTCGAAGCGCCGTCCACAGCCGAACCCGAACCCGAACCCGCAACACGGTCCGCTGCCGCCGGCGAAGAACTCCCGACGGCCGCCATTGCCGGGCAGCACGAAGGCGAGATGTATGCGCCTGCGAGCGAGGCGCAGGTGTCCGAGACGGCGGAGCCCGCGAAACGCGAAGGTCCTTTCTCGGGGCTGGGCACCGGCACGCCCATCGTGGGTGAAGGCGGGGAAGAGGAGGAAACCGGCGAGGAAGACGGGACGCGGGTGGATACCACCTACCGCAGTCACCTGGATTCCAAACGGCGCGATATCCTGAAACTGCAGACGACCCTCGCCGAACAGGTGCTGGCGACCATTTCGCAGAACGAGGAATTCGGCGTGCTGCTGGAAGTGGTTCTCGGAGAGCTGCGCCAGGCCGGCGACGGTAAGGAACTCGAAGATTTACGCTGGACGCTGATCCGCGAGATCGAGAAGCTGACCAGGGGTCACCACGAGCTGGCCGAGAAACTCGACAGCACTCACCACTACCTGCAGCTGATTGAATCCGACAGCCGCCAGCTCAGCGATGAACTGACTCGCGTGCGCCTGTTGAGCCTGACCGATGAACTCACCGGTTTGCCCAACCGCCGGGCATTCCTGCGACGTATCGAAGACGAAGTGGCGCGCGTACAGCGGTATGGGTTTCCCCTGTCGCTTGCGCTCATCGATCTGGATCATTTCAAGCAGATCAATGACAAGTACGGGCACGGCGGCGGCGACGAAGTGCTGCAGATCTATTCCAAGAACATTCTGTCGATCTTTCGGCATCACGACCTGGTGGCCCGCTACGGCGGCGAGGAGTTCGCGGTGCTGTTGCCGAATACCGACGCCGAGGGTGCTCTGCGCGCACTCACCAAGGTCAAGAATCGCGCCGGCGAGACTCGCTGGCAGGCCAACGGTGACACAATCCCGGTACCGACATTCTCTTCCGGTGTCTCACTCTACAAGCCCGGTGAAACGGCGAGCGCCTTTATCGAACGCGCCGACAAGGCCCTGTACCGGGCCAAGCGGCTCGGACGCAACCGTGTCGAGATGGACGCGACCTACCAGAGTGACGCGGAAGCGGAAGAAACGCCTTCCAAGGACGACGCACGCAACCACAGCTAGTCGCGCTGCACGATCGGCGGGCAGCCGGAAAATCACAGTCCGAACAGCGGTTTTTCTGCCCGGCCCCAGTTGCTACACTAGGGCCTGATGTGGGCAACCGAAGATGGCGGGCTGGTGTTATGGCGGCAATAGAACTCACCAACGAAAATTTCCAGGAAACGATCGATAACAACACGATCGTTCTCATCGACTTCTGGGCGTCATGGTGCGCACCTTGTCAGACCTTCGGACCGATATTCGAGGCAGCGTCGGAAAAAAATCCGGAGTTGATTTTTGCCAAGGTCAATACTGAGGAGCAGATGGACCTCGCCGCCCATTTTCAGGTGCGTTCGATACCCATGCTGGCGATTTTCAAGGAGCAGATCCTGGTGTTTGCGCAGCCCGGAGCGTTACCCGCAGCCGCGCTCGATCAGTTGATCGACCAGCTTCGGGAACTGGACATGGACAAGGTACGCGCCGATATTGCCAAGCAGAAAGAGAGCCAGGCCTGATCAGATCAGGTCGCAGAATGGCTGCACGCTGACTACCTCGCCCTTGTCCGCGCCCGTGCTTTCAGCGGGCAACAGAACGAAACAGTTGGCCTTGCTCATGGAACTCAGCAGGTGGGATTCCTGCGCACCGGTGCTGGTGACGATCCACTGGCCGGCCTCATCCCGGCTCAGGATGCCACGCTGGAACTCGGCGCGCCCGGGGGCTTTCTTGAGGTTTTCGCCGGCCTGCGCCTGCAGCAACAGTGGCGCGCGCGCGGGTTCGCCGGCCATCTTGCGGATCGCCGGCAGCACGAACTGGTAAAAAGTGACTATCACCGATACCGGGTTGCCAGGCAGGCCGAAAAACCAGGCCTGCTGCAGGCGACCGAACGCCAGCGGCTTGCCCGGTTTCATCGCCATCCGCCAGAACATGATGTCACCCATTTCTTCCAGGGTTTCGGTCACGAAGTCCGCCTCGCCGACGGACACGCCGCCGGAGGTCAGTATCAGGTCGGCGATTTCACCGGCCTGGCGGAACGCCGCGCGTACGGCCTCGCGGTCATCGGCGACAACACCCAGATCGTGGCAGCTCAAACCTGCCTGCGTCAGCAAGGCGAATAATGTGTAACGATTGCAGTCGTATATGTGCCCCTTGGCGAGCGGGGCACCCAGGCTGGTCAGCTCGTCGCCGGTGGAAAAAAACGCCACGCGCGGCTGGCGTTTCACCCGGATCTCGCTGATTCCCACGGACGCCAACAAGCCGATTTCCGCAGCGCCGAGCCGTGTGCCGGCTTCCAGTACCAGATCACCGCGGCAGGTGTCGTCGCCCGCATGGCGCACGTTTTCGCCGGTGTCTGGGGGGGTACCCGAAAAGCGGATAGTGTCGTCTTCGCGTTCGACCTGCTCCTGCATGATGACGGCGTCGGCGCCGGCAGGCATCGGCGCCCCGGTCATGATGCGCACACACTGGCCGGCCTGTACCTCACCGTCAAAGGGCGCACCCGCAAAACAAGTGCCGAGAATCATCAGTCGGGTGCTCCCGGCGGTGGCGCAATCAGCGCAGCGCAGCGCATAACCGTCCATGGCGGAGTTGGCAAACGGCGGTACATCGATGCCGGAAACCACCGCTTCGGCCAGCACCCGGTTCAGAGCCGCGCGAATGGGCAGTTGCTCTGACGCATCAATGACCTGTACGGCGTCGAGAATGCGCTGCCGGGCCTCGTCGACGCTTAACAGCTGGTCTTCGGGTGGTGCGCAACTGTCCACAGTGCTGGTGCTCATGTCTGAATTCCGTGTGTGACGCGGGCCGCGGCCTGGCCGGATTTAGCCCCGCCGCGGGCCGAGCGGCAGTGTAACATGACGCTAATAACGCTGTGATAATGTGATAGGGTAGCGGTCGTGTGGAATTTGCCGGGATACCAGCATGCCCGATGCTGAAGCGCGTACACCGCTGGTGCAGCGCTGCGCGGCTGTCGATGTCTCTATTGTGGACCGTTTCGCCGATGCCTTGTGGATGGAAAACGGGCTGAGCGAGAACACCCTGGCGGCGTATCGGCGTGATCTGTACCGGTTGTCGATGTGGCTGAAGCGGCGCAGTCTGACGCTCACCGAAGCGGCATCTGCAGATTTGCTCCAATTTCTCGCCGCCCAGTACGGGGATGGTCGGGCCTTGCGCAGCAGTGCGCGCCTGCTCTCAAGCATGCGGCGCTTCTACCGCTTTCTGGTACGCGAAGGTCGACGCGGCGATGATCCGACGGCCGACATCCTGTCGCCGAAGATGGACCGGCCGCTGCCCTACTCGCTGAGCGAGGCAGACGTCGAGGCACTGCTGGAAGTGCCCGATGTCAGGCACCCGGTGGGCCTGCGCGACCGTGCCATGCTCGAACTGCTGTATGCCAGCGGCCTGCGCGTTTCCGAACTGGTGGGGCTGGTGCACGAGCAGGTCAATCTTCGCCAGGGCGTGGTGCGCGTGGTTGGCAAGGGCGGTAAGGAGCGCCTGGTGCCCCTGGGTGACGAGGCGGTGAACTGGTTGCAGCGCTACCTTGGCGAGGCCCGCGAAGCACTGTTGAAGGCAAACCTGTGCGAGCAGGTGTTTGTTTCGCGCAAGGCGGTGGGGATCAGTCGTCAGGCGTTCTGGTACCGGCTGCGCCAGTACGCGGTCCGCGCGGGTATACGCGGTCCGCTGTCACCGCACACCCTGCGCCATGCCTTTGCCACCCATCTGGTCAATCATGGCGCCGACCTGCGCGTGGTTCAGATGCTGCTGGGTCACAGCGACCTGTCGACCACGCAGATCTATACCCACGTGGCCCGGGAACGGCTCAAGCAGCTGCACCAGACGCACCACCCGCGCGGCTGAATGTGGCACACTACTGAACCCCGCGGCGGTGGCAGGGTCACAGAAGACACGTCGGGGCTTTTTTTTCAATTATCAGGTAGATATTAGTGAACATTGTCAAAGTGTTACTACTCGGGGCGCTGGCCCTGATGACGGCCGGTGTCGCCGTCGCCGATCGGGCGACAGACGAGGCGGCCATTCGCAAATCGCTGGGCCAGATCAATCCCGGCAGCATCGAGACCACGCCGGTCGCGGGTGTCTACGAGGTGTCGATCGGCACGCACATCGTCTACATGAGCGCCGATGGACGCTACATGTTCCAGGGCGACCTCATCGATGTTCTGAATCGTAGCAGCCTCACCGAACCGCGCCGCCGCAAAGCGGTCAAGGCGCTGATTGATTCGGTGAGCGAAGACGATATGATTATCTTCGAGCCGAAGAAGACCAGACACACCATCACCGTGTTTACCGATATCGACTGTGGCTATTGTCGCAAGCTGCACAGTGAGATGCAGGAGTTTCTCGATGCCGGTATCCGGGTTCGCTATATGTTCTTTCCGCGCGCCGGCGTGGGTTCCAACTCTTACAAGAAGGCCGTCGCCGTCTGGTGTGCCGACGATCGCAAGGCGGCGCTGACTGCGGCGAAGAACAACAAACCGATTGAAATGAAAACCTGCGACAACCCGCTCGCCGAGCACATGGAGCTGGTGGACAAACTCGGCGCACGGGGTACGCCCTTCATCGTGCTGGAAAACGGCCAGACACAGCCCGGCTATGTTCCGGCCCGACAGATGTCCAGAATCCTGGACGAGGCGGCCGCGGAACAAACGCCCCACGCCGCCAGGTAATTGCTTCTGCGCCAGCCCGGTGCAGCGTCACCGGGCTGGCGGACTGGCCCGGCCGGGCGTCCACAGCTTAATGTTCCGCGACGGGCTGCCGATGACAGAACAGGTCAGGTAGGGATGCCGCCATGGAACACTGTACTATCGATACCCATCAGAAAACGCTGACAGTCAACCTGGACGAAGGCAAGTACGGCACCATCGCCGAGATTGGCGCCGGCCAGGAAACAGCACGCTGGTTCTTCAAAGTGGGCGGGGCCGCCGGCACGATCGCCAAGGCTATGTCGGCCTACGACATGAAATTCAGCGACTCGATCTACGGCAGTTGCAGCCGCTATGTCAGCCGGGACCGTCTCAAGGCCATGCTGGATCACGAATACCAGTTGCTTAATGAGCGGCTGGGCGAGGCGCGTGGCGACAGCAGTGCCTTTTTCGCCTTTGCCAACACGGTGGCGGCGCGCAGTTTCACCCAGAAGCAGCCCGGTCACGGCTGGCTGGGTATCCGCTTTCAGCGTTCGCCCGGCGAGGCGCCCTCGCAAATCGATCTGCATGTTCAGCTGAAAGGCCAGGAGAATATCCAGGATCAGGAAACCCTGGGCCTGCTGGGCGTGAACCTGATATACGGGGCCCTGTATCTGCATGAAAAACCGGATGAGCTGCTCGCGTCGCTGCTCGACCAGTTGAGTACGGACCTGCTGGCCATCGACATGATCGACTTCTCGGGCGTGGCGTTTGCCGGGGTCGACAATCGCCTCATGGCCTTGCGCCTGGTGCAGAAGGGCTTGTCGGATGCAGCGATGTTCAGGGCCGACGGCAAGGTGGTGCAGCCGGCCGACGTGCTCTACAAGAAAGCGGTGCTGGTGGAGCGCAGCCGCTTCCGGCCGCCGACCCGACTTACCATGCGTCTGCTGGACTGCGCCCACAGCGCCTTCTGCAAGGACTCCGACGTCGATCCCGACAAGGTCATCGTGCTCAGCGAAATGACGCTGCATAACCTCAGCGAGGGTGAAAACATCGATGTGCAGGATTTTCTGCACCGTGCGGAGATTCTCTGTGCCCTGGGCAAGCACGTTCTGATTTCCAACTACGGCGAATTCTACCGGCTGGCGCAGTACCTGTCCGCGTACACGCAGCGGCCGATCGGCATCGCGCTCGGCGTGCCGACGCTGATCGAGATATTCAAGGAAAAGTACTACGACAACCTTGCCGGCGGTATCCTCGAGTCTTTCGGCCGCCTGTTCAAGAATGACCTGCGTTTGTACGTGTGCCCGATGCTGGACTGCGACACCGGTGAACTCGTGACGGTGCACAATCTGAAGGTGCAGCACAAGCTGCGGCATCTCTACCTGTACCTGCTGGAAAACGGCCTGCTTCGCGAGATCGACGCCATCGGTGAGATAGAGCTGTCGATCTTTTCGCACGACGTGCTGGCGAAAATCCGCAACGGCGAGTCGGACTGGGAGAAACTGGTCCCGGAAACCGTGGTCCGCATTATCCGTAACAAACGCCTGTTCGGCTGTCGCGGATAGTGCCCCCCGCCCCGACTATTGACCCATTCGGCCTGGCACTGCGGGGTACACTAGTGCAACAAGGTGAACATCTTGCGCCGGTAGGCGCCGACACGGGGATCGTCTTCGCCCAATGCGGTGAAAACCGCCAGTAAGCCGCGTCGCGCGGCCCCGTCGCCGAAGGCGCGGTCGCGTCTGAGCAACTCCACGAAACTCTCCAGCGCGGCGTCGTAATCGCCGTCCATAACCTGTTTCGCGGCGAGCTGGTGACGCGCCTCGGAATCGCCCGGGTTCTCGTCCAGTCTCGCTGTCAGCGTGGCGCTGTCCGCGGCTTCGGCCGCCGTGGCGGCAAATTCCACCAGCAGCCTGAGGCCTTTTCCCGCGTCGCTTTCACGCACCTCGTGCGGCAGTGATTCGTGGAATTGTGCGGCCTTCTCGAGTTGGCCGTCCTCGATGTACAGCCGTAACAGTTCCAGCGGCACACGCGGGTTTTGCGGGTCTTCCTGCCAGGCCTGTTCGAGCAGCTGCAGCGCCCGTGCGCGGTCGCCGCCTGCGGCGCACGCCAGCGCTTGCTCCAGGGTCTCGTCCGAAGCGCGCACCAGGTATGCCTCGACCAGCATCTTCAGCGTTGATTCGGGTTGGGCGCCGAGTATTTCCTCAACCAGCTCGCCATTGCGGTACAGGTGCAGCGTCGGCAGGCTGCGGATGCCGTGCTGCTGCGCGAGCCCGCGTTCCACATCCGTGTTCACCTTGGCGATCTGTAACTGCCCGGGGTAGTCAGCGGCGAGCTTGTCCAGAACCGGCATAAGCATCTTGCAGGGCGCACACCAGTCGGCCCAGAAATCGATGAGCACCGGCATCTGAAATGATTTCTGGATAACTTCCGTTTCGAAGTTGGATTCGTTCAGTTCTAGCATGGAAATACACAATCAGTGGTAACGTAAATGCAGCATACTAACTTCCTGGCGGCGGAAATGCAGCAGCAGGCCGGAAATCCTCCGTAGGCTCTGGGGGAACCGCCTTGTCGCGTGTTGCCCGCATTGAGTACCGGTCTCATCCGGCGCTTCCGGTGGTGAATCATGTCCGGACGCGGCCGCAGAACGCGTAGCGACGCAAAGCGTCAATCGTTAATGGCGTCGATGAGCAGTCGCAGGCGCCCGTGGTCTTTTCTATTGAAGTCGATGAGCAGGCGCGGGAGATCGAGGAGTTCCGGTTCGTTGGTCTCCTCCTGCAGCGCCGGCGAGGGCGTGATCTGCCCGCCGGGGGTCAGCAGGTCGGCAAAGCGCGAAGCGAGACGCCGAAGTGTGGCTGCGGCCAGCGGGTGGTTAAGACGCAGCACGAGCTGTTCGCCGACGAAGCGCATGCTGTGATAGCGAGAGTAGAAGCGATCAATTGCGGCGATCGCTGCCTGCGGCGAATGCACGGTCTCGAACAGGTCGAGGTCGGCCGCATCGATGTAACCCAGAGCCAGCAGCTCGCGTTTCATGAAATCGATCTTCGACGACCAGTAGGTTCCGCCCTGCGGCTCGATAAGAATCAGCGGCAGCGGGTCGCGCTTGCCTGTCTGCACCAGAGTCAGGATTTCCATCGCTTCATCGAGCGTGCCGAAGCCACCGGGAAACAGAACGGCTGCGTCGGCTTCCTTGACGAACGCGACCTTGCGGTTGAAAAAGTATTTGTAATTGATCAGCCGGGGATTGTTCTCGAGAACGTGATTGGCGCCCGCTTCGAAAGGCAGCCTGATCCTGACACCAAAGGAATGCTCCCGGCCGGCACCTTCGTTGGCCGCCTGCATGATGCCGGGACCGCCGCCGGTAATGACCATCGAACCCTGTTCGGCCAGCGCGCGGCCAAGCTCGCTGGCCATCCGGTAGGCGGGATCATCGCTGGGGGTGCGCGCCGAGCCGAATACCGTGACTTTCCTGATGCCACGGTATTCGCCGAACACCTTCGCGGTATAGCGCATCTCCTTCAAGGTGCTGTTCATCAGTTTCAGATCAGCCCTGGATAGACACTCACCCCCGGCCTTGAGCGTGGTGGCGACCATCTCGCGTACCAGGTCGGCATTTTGCAACGGACCGGCCAGGCTCACCAGCCGGTTGACGATTTCGTCTATCTCGCCGATGACCCGGGGAAAACGCGCTGTGTCGCCGGGTGCTGTGGGATTGCCTGTTTCGGGCAAGGAGTTAGCTGTGCGAAATGGTCTCATTGTGGCAACCGTATCTTCCCTGAGTTGATGATCAACATCATGTACCAACATTAGCGGCAGGCAGGCGGGATTGGTTGAGGCGGCTGAAAGCCCGGTATTTGCG
>JAJDOI010000207.1 GCA_022340245.1 Thiogranum sp. | reverse complement strand
ATGAACCAGAAACAGCTGGCGACCTACTATATCCAGGCGAATATGCACGGAACCGGTTCCGTGGAGTTCATGGTCGATACCGGCGCCGGCTACACCACCATCAATGAAGATACCCTGGCGCTGTTGAAACAGGCCGACAACGCCGATTATATCGGCGAGCTTACCGGGGTTATGGCCGATGGCAGCCAGCACCGGCTTCCGGTCTACCGTATCAGGCACCTGGTCCTCGGCAAGGATTGCGTACTCAACAACGTCGAGGCCGCCGTTTTCCCCCACAATACCCGTATGTTGCTCGGGCTCAGCGCGCTGGAAAAAGCCGCGCCGTTCACCTTTTCGACCAATCCACCCCGGCTCAGTCTGAGCAATTGCGGTGCGCTCAGCAGCTGAACGCGCGCCCACCTGTCGAGATTTGTCCTGCAATTGATATTTATCGTTTGCACCTTGCGTCGAACTACCTGAAAATAGCCTTGACGGGTCGTTCAGACAGGCTCTGACAGGTGCTGCCAAGGGAGTAACTTTCCCTGGCCCAGACTGCGTCATGCCGGGTAGCACTTGCCGGTTCCGGTAACCTCATTACGCTACCCAGTCGGGCCCGCCATTTCATCGATCGGAGGTGAGAAATGAAAACAATTACGCAGGCGCTGGTGCTGATCGGTTTGGGCATGTCCAGCGTGGCCATACAGGCCGCGCCCGGCTATGTCGATGACAGCGCCAATAGTGTTGTAAGAACAGGTTATGGCGATTGCCTGCACACGGGTCGCTGGTCGGTCCCCAATGCTATTGCCGAGTGTGACCCTGAGATTGTTGCCAAGCGCGACGCGGCCGATGTGGCCGCCGTCGAGGTGATCATGGTCACCAAGGAAAACCCGGTACGGCTGCAAGCCGATACGCTGTTTGCTTTCGACAGTGCCGATTTGACCAGCAATGGCAAGGCGGCACTCAACGACATGCTTGGCAAGCTGACGGCGGAATCGTTGCAGAACCAGAAACTGGAGATTCGCGGCTACACCGACGAAATCGGTACGGACGCGTACAATCTCGATCTGTCGAAGCGGCGTGCCGCCGCGGTGCGCGACTACCTGGTTTCCCAGGGCATGGTCCCCAGCTTCATCAGTATGCAGGGGCTTGGCAAAGCCGACCCGGTGGTTGATTGTGCCGGCAAGCGCGGCGCGACCCTGATCGAGTGCCTCGGGCCCAACCGGCGCACAGAGATCGAGTTCTCGGCGGTCGAGGTGATGCAGGTCGAAGAAACCGTACCGGTTAAGAAGCCGTAATCCTGAAACAGATCGGCAACTGAAAACGGGCCCGAGAGGGCCCGTTTTTTTTATGTCTTGCCGTCGCTGGCAAGCGTCTTGAGGGTGTACAGCAGTTCCAGCGCCTGACGTGGCGACAGATTGTCGGGATCGATACCCTGGAAAGCTTCCACCAGCGGGTGGTCCTCGTGACTGTTGAACAGATCGATCTGGCGTTGCGGCACACCCGCCTGTGGCGCGTGGTGAAGACAGCCGTTTTCCAGTTCCCGCAGGCGCTCGCGACCCTCTTTGAGCACCGCTTCCGGCACACCCGCGAGCGCCGCAACCTGGATACCGTAGCTGCGGTTTGCCGGCCCGTCCTTGACCGCGTGCAAAAACACGATCTGTTCACCGTGTTCGACGGCATCGAGATGGATGTTGGCCGCGGTGGCGATTTCCTCGGGCAGGGCCGTCAGTTCGAAATAATGGGTGGCGAACAGGGTGAACGCCCCGAGGCGGCCGAGTTCGCGCGCCACCGCCCAGGCCAGCGCCAGACCGTCGTAGGTGCTGGTGCCGCGGCCGATCTCGTCCATCAACACCAGGCTGTTGGCGCTGGCGTTGTTGAGGATGTTGGCGGTCTCGGTCATTTCCACCATGAAGGTGGAACGCCCCGAGGCCAGATCGTCGGATGCGCCAATGCGGGTAAAAATGCGATCCAGCGGTCCGATGCGCGCGCGGTCGGCGGGCACGAAGCTGCCCATGCAGCCGAGCAGGGCGATCAGCGCCGTCTGGCGCATATAGGTCGATTTGCCGCCCATGTTGGGTCCGGTGATAATCAGCAGGCGGCGCTCGTCGTCCAGCCGGACGTCATTGGGCACGAACGGCTCCTCGTTGACCTGTTCGATGACCGGGTGCCGGCCACCGGCGATGTCGACGCCGGGTTCGTCGCTGAGTTGCGGGCGTGACCAGCCCAGCGTATCGGCGCGTTCGGCGAGTGTGCACAGCGCGTCCAGTTCGGCCAGGGCTTCGGCGCATTCCGACAATGGCCGGATCTGTTCCAGCAATTGCTCCAGCAGCGCGGCGTACAGGGCTTTTTCACGTTCCAGCGCCTTGCTGCGCGCGCTCAGCACTTTGTCCTCGTGCTGTTTGAGCGCCGGCGTGATGAAGCGTTCCGCGCCCTTGAGTGTCTGGCGACGCTGGTAGTCGTCCGGCACCTGTTCGGAGCGGCTGCGGCTGACCTCGATGTAATAGCCGTGCACGCGGTTGTAACGGATTTTCAGGTTGGCGATGCCGCTGCGCTGGCGCTCGGCCGTCTCCATGTCCACCAGGATCTGGTCGCTGTGCTCGCTGAGGGCGCGCAGTGCATCCAGCTCCGCGTCGTAGCCCGTGGCGATCACGCCGCCGTCGCGGATAATGGCCGCGGGGATATCCGGCAGCGCCCGGCGCAGCAGTTTGACCACCCTGGGGTGTTCCTGGATACGCCCGGACAATTCGCTCAACAGCGGGTCGCTGTCGCTGCGCAACAGCGCCTGAATCTCCGGCAGGCGCGCGAGCGTGTCGCGCAGGGCCGTCAGATCGCGCGGGCGCGCCGAGCGCAGCGCGACGCGCGACAGGATACGCTCGAGGTCGCAGCCACCGCGCAGCTGCTCGCGCAGGGCCTCGAACAGGCGTGCCTGCAGCAGCGACTCCAGGCACTGGTGGCGTTTCGCGAGAACGGCGCGCGTGCGCAACGGACGGTGAAGCCAGCGGCGCAGCATGCGGCTGCCCATGGCGGTGACGCATTTGTCGAGCACCGCGGCGAGGCTGTGTTGCTTGTGCCCCGATTGCGCCTGGTCCAGTTCGAGATTGCGTCGCGTGGCCGCATCCAGCATCACGCCTTCGTGCGGTTGTTCGGTGCGCAGGCCGCGCAGGTGCGGCAGGGCCGCGCGCTGGGTGTCCTTGACGTACTGCAACAGGGCGCCCGCGGCGCCGACGGCGACGGGCAGGTCCTGACAGCCGAAACCACCGAGATCATGGGTGCCGAACTGCTCATTCAGCTGGCGCGCCGCGGCCTCGGTGTCGAAGTGCCAGGGTGGCAGCCGGCGCAGCGCAGCGGATACCGGCAGATGATCGGGCAGGCTCAGGCTTTCGCTGATCAACAGCTCCGCCGGCTGCAAGCGTTCGAGCTCACCCAGCAGCGCCTCTGCACCGCTGAACTCCTGGACCACGAAGCGGCCCGCCGAAAGGTCCAGCGAGGCAATTCCGTAATAGCCCTCATCGTCGTGGTTCAGGCTGACCAGCAGGTTGTCGCGGCGCTCTTCCAGCAACGACTCGTCGGTGAGGGTGCCGGGGGTGAGTATGCGCACCACCTTGCGCTCCACCGGCCCCTTGGCAGCCGCGGGGTCGCCGATCTGTTCGCAGATCGCCACCGATTCGCCCAGGCGCACCAGGCGCGCGAGATACTGGTCGACGGCGTGGACCGGAACCCCGGCCATGGGGATCGGTTCGCCGGCCGACTGGCCGCGGCTGGTGAGGGTGATATCCATCAGCTCCGCGGCGCGGCGCGCGTCGTCGTAGAACAGTTCGTAGAAGTCACCCATGCGGTAGAACACCAGGATATCCGGGTGCTCGGCCTTGATGCCCAGGTACTGCTGCATCATCGGTGTGTGTTTGCTGGAAACGGGCAGGGCGCTCATGGGCGGCAAGTCTAGCGGAAATGGGCAGGCGGCTACAGCTTGCGTGGGACAGCCTGCTTTGATAATGATGGGTGCGACCAAGCGGAGGGACTGTGGCCATGAGTCTGGATCAACGCAGTTACGAAGAAAAACGGGACTTCATTCGCATGCCGGTGGAGTGTGAAATCAGCCTGGTGAGCGCCGCCAGCGGCAGGCAATTTACCGCCAGCGGCAGGAATCTCAGCGCCGGCGGCGTGTTGTTTCACACCGACGAGCCGTTGCGGCCGGGCGACCGGCTGGAAATGCACATCGAGGCGCGCGAGCCGCTGGTGTCGGTACTCGATGCCAGTATCGAGGTGTTGCGCGTCGAGCCGGGCGACGACGGCCGCTCGTGTACCGCGGGCTGCCTCATTACCCGCCTGCGTACCGGCTGACACGGCATGCCTCAGGTCCTGGCCGAGCTGGTGGCCGGCCTTGCCGGGTCGCTGGCCGCGCGCGGCGACATGCTCGCCACCGCCGAGTCGTGCACCGGCGGCTGGGTGGCCAAGGTGTGCACCGATCTGGCCGGCAGCTCCGTGTGGTTCGAACGCGGCTTCGTCACGTACAGCAACGCCGCGAAGCAGGAGATGCTGGGTGTTGCGGCGGACACCCTGACGCGATTCGGGGCTGTCAGCGAGCAGACGGTGCTGGAAATGGTCGAGGGTGCGCTGGCGCACAGCCGTGCGCGCTGGGCGCTGGCCATCAGTGGTGTCGCGGGGCCCGGCGGGAGCACGGCGGACAAGCCGGTGGGCAGCGTGTGGTTTGCCTGGGCAGGGCCGGACGCCTGGCGCCTGGCGCGCCGCTGTCAATTCGACGGCGATCGCGACGCGGTGCGCTACCAGGCGGTGCGCACCGCACTGGAGGTGCTGCTGCAACGCTGCCGGGAGGCGGGGTGAACGCCGCTACCGGCGACGCCGCGCTACACCGCCTGTTTTTTGCCCTGTGGCCGGACGACGCAACGCGCGCCCGGCTGGCGCAGGCGGCACGCCAGTGGTCGCACCGGCCGGTCGCCGACGACAAGCTGCACATGACGCTGCATTTTCTCGGCGCCTGCAGTGCCGACCAGCAGGCGTGTTACTCGCAGGCGGTCTCCGCGGTGCATTGTGAGGCATTCGAATTGCAGTTAGATTATCTCGGTGGCCGGGCCCGTTCGCAGATCCAGTGGCTGAGTGCGAGCCACCCGCCGACGGCGCTGGCGCAGCTGGTGGCGGCGCTTGGCGAGGCGCTGACGAGCTGTGGTTACGAGGCTGAGAAACGACGTTTTCTTCCACACGTAACGCTTTCTCGCCACGTCAGAAAGCCGCGCATCCAGGCAGGGCTACCCGCCATCAACTGGATGGTCAGGGACTTCGTGCTGGTCGAGTCGGTTGCCGTCGAGGGCCAGGTGCGCTACGAGGTGCGGGCACGCTGGCCGTGCCGCTGAGCGACGGGTGGGCGGCCGTCGGCCGGGTCCCGGGAAGGCTGCGCCGGCGCAATTTGCATACTGTTTATTTTTACAGTAGTGTGAGGCATACTGTGTTGCACGCGGTGGCCAGACCACCGGGTGAACGAGTCGACCATCAACCCGTGGGG
>JAJDOI010000156.1 GCA_022340245.1 Thiogranum sp. | reverse complement strand
GGACCTGTTTGGCTGGACCGTCGAGCAGTTCGAGGGCATGATCCCGGACGTGGAGGTCAAGGGTGAAGGCGGCGGCACGGCAGGTCTCGGGGTTGCCAATGCCAGCGCCAACGCGGGCGTGGGCGTGAAACCGACGGACGGTGTCAAGCTCTACCTGAAATTAGTGGCCTTTATTCCGCAGCGCATCAGCAAGTCGATCGAAATGAACATCCTGCAAGCAAATGCACTGTGCCAGTAGACCCGGATGGCAGGGAAACAACCCGATCCCTCCGGGGATCGGGTCCCAGGCCGGGACTTCCCCCGCTCAAAGCACGGACACCGAAGGCCTCTATCAGCGCAAACCGCTGGTCATTTAAACATACGTTTGACAGTGTTCCTTATCCTTGCCCCCAGCCCCGGCGGTCCTGACTGGTGCGGGTTGAACGGCTCATCAAGCAGCTCCGGCCACACCCTGGCAATCATGTCCCGGTATAACACATAACGCGGCGGTATCCGATCAGCCTCGTCGACGGTCAAAAACGCCTCGAGTACGTCACGACAGTTGTATGGCGTAAAAATCTCGCGCCAGGCGATATCAAACTGCAGCTGGGTCATCGCCAACCAGTTACCATGAGAATTTTCCCAGTAGAACAGGTCCAACAGCTTGACGTCCTGCCTTTGCGCCGCACTGTCGAGCCAGGCCTGATAATGCTTCAGCGCAAACGGTTGCCCTTCCACTCGCTGTATCGCGGCAAGGTCCGAGGCGTCAACCGGGCCGTTGTATCTGTCACCCGCAAGCCTGTTGCGATAAAAACACTGGCCTATTTCGGCAGCGCTGCCCGTCATAACGGCACGTTCTCTGTGCAGCCGGCCTATAATCGCCTCCGCATCGGGACCGTACATATCGGTCGCCATGAACACGTTGTCCTTAAACAGCCTGGCGAAAGTGGCTGACATACTTATCTGCGGTTTGACCACCACATGCCGCAGGCCGTGTTTACGCGCGAGTCGCGCGGGTACGGTTATGTCGGCGTGGTCATCCTGCATTTTTCGCTGCCTTACCGTTATAAACTCCAGTTCATGGCATATCGGCTTTGTCATGGCGGCCACGACACGGCTGTCGATCCCCGCGGTGATACCCACCGCCAGGGGGTACCGCCTGGCTGCCGCCTGAACGATATTGCTCAAACGCTCAACGAGAAACACCTCCGCATCTTTGGTTGTGCGCCTGCCAATCGGCGAGACAGGCCAGCAACGCCGGCTTCGGCCGGTGTGCAGCTCAAGACAATGGTTCGGCAGTAAGTGACTCAGGCCACGTAGCGCGGTCCCGCCGGCTGGCCAACTGTATTCGTCGCGGATTCTGAACGCATATGAGTCCATGAAGCTTTGCGCTTGTTCATCTATCTGAAATTGCAACCACCTTTCGGCCAGCCCGGGTTGCGAGACCACCCACAGGGCACCGGTCAAATCAATGTCGGAATAGAACACCTGCCGAAGGCCCATCGCGTCAGTCAGCAGGTATTTCCGGTCGCCGAAGAACCCCAGCAATATCCAGCGACCAGCGAGTCGCCCGGATTCCCGCACGAGCGATTCAAGCTCCTGCGCATCACCGATCAGGTCACGCAGAATGTCCCGGTTGGATTTTTCAGGCGCCGTTGAATCGAGAACCGTCCCTATGACGACAAGTTTTCTGTCGCCTTCACAGGCTTGCTCAATATCGACTTCCGGATGAATCGAAAGCTTCAGGCCGGTATCGATGTCGATATAGCGCCATTGCGGCATCACCTCGACAAAAGACGGCCCCAGGATGAACTGTCGGCAATAGAGCAGTTCCTGTTCGACGTCTTCGTATGGACGCCCGAATAACGTGCCGGTCATGCATCAACCTCTCAGATCGGTAACGCCGCCGCTGTCGCGGCCTTTCCGCTATACATGCCCTACCCATACCGCGATATGCAACCCCGCGACCCCGTATCACCCGGCAACAGTAACTGTCGCTCTTCGAATCCCGTTCCCCCGCGGGTCAAGCCGGCTCCGTGACCGCTCCGCAATCATGCAGCGTCATCAGGTCCGCCTCCGAATAGGTCCTGCGCAGCTGCGCCTGATTCAGGCCAGACAGTACATTGATAGTGTAAAGCCGCTCCTTCTGCGACCCGGGGATCGTGGGAAACAGGCGTTGCCGGCTGCCAACCTGCGCAACCTTGAAGCCACTCCGAAGCGCATTCACGCTCAACCAGATGTCGTCGGCATAGGGACAGGATTGTGTGAAAGCCTTACCCTGCCGTTTCAGGTATTGCAGGTATCCGGGCGGGTAAATCACACCCGAAACACCGGTGATAAAGTTCAGATGGCTCGGGTGCGTATCTTCGCAGGGGCGCCACTCGTTATACGGAGAAAGCCGTCCGCCACTCATACTGATACGGTGTGCCCGGAAACAATGGATCGCCGAAGCATCCGCTTCATAGGCATTCATCAGCAACTGTATAAAGTCCGGGGGATAGAATGTATCGTCGTCCGCAGTGACCAGCGGCGCCGCCAGATCTGTCTCCCGATCGATGTATGGATAATATTTGGTGTGCGGGCCGAGTTCCTCCGCGTGGTGAATTTCCAGGCCTCGCGCCTTGAGCCGCTGCAGGGTGGCCGGAGAGTTGGAGCAGCCGTTCTCATCCGCAAGCCAGAGGATAAGCCGGCTGGGCTTTCTGCTACCCATGGCAATGGATTCCAGCGCATAGAACGCCAGCTCGAGCCGATGACAGTGGGATGTCATCGATAACACCGGCCCGGAAGGGTCGAGCGCAGACTCGCTTGACCACCGGTTTCGCAAATAGAGATCAAGCATTCGCAAACGCGTGCGCATGCTCTGCCGGTGTTGCCTCAGGCTGCTGCGAAAACCGCGCAGTGTTTGCCGGGCACGCGATCTGGCGCTCCACTCACGGTTAAGCACAGCGCTGCTCTGACGTTCCAGCGACCGGTCCCTTTGACGCAAGAGGCCCATCATTTGCCTGCTGTCGATAGTGTCGTTCCTGGACAGCAGCTTGTTCAAGTCATAAAATTCGAGGACACCAAATCTGTGCGTTGTCAGCAGCACCCGGCCGGTGTTGTCGATATCGAGTCCCTTAAGCCCGCCCTCCCTGGAGTCGTATCGTCCATCGTAAAATGTTTCATCATCGACTACCCGGATAGATCGAGTCGGATACTGCTCTCCATCCCATTTGCCATTATCGCTGTCATAGACATGCAGGTATGGACTGGCGGCGTCGGCCACCAGCACTTTCCCATCCGGTGAAAATCTTACACCGTGCGGACAAACCATACCTTTCAGAACGGCCGCCGCCTCCGTCTTCCTGCCAAGCTCGGGCGTGTTTTTGTAGACAAGAATCTCACCGTTGACATGATTGCTGACCGCGATCCAGGCGGTGTCCCGGCTGATACTGATTCCGTCGGGAATCCTCAGTGCCTTCTGGATGAGGACTCCCTGATTATCAATTCCGGCGGATTTGCCGGGCCTGATGATGTGGGATGAAACAAAGTGCCAGTGGTTGTTACACACCAGCACCCGATAGCGATCGTCACCCAGGCTATAGCAGTCTACGGATCCCGGTGTCTTGACTTTTGCCAGCAAGCCGCCTTTCCCACGGACGGTCTTGTACGGTTTGAGTTTTCGCTCACGAGGGTGATCGCCGGGAGAGGGAATCCTGAACAGACACACGTCTGCGGCCCGGTTGCACACCACCAGATCGTCATTGCCGAGGAAAGCCACGCCGTGCGGATGATGGAAACTGTCTGACGTGATAACTGAATAATCCAGTATCTCTATCCGGGGTGACGCGGCACTGTCATCAGGCACCTGGATCCGGATTGAGAACAGGAACAGCTCGTCGCAGACATAATCGACAATGGCAAGACACCTGTTGTCGGGCGACAACCTGACGTCTTCCGTCCGGCTGATTTCTGAAAGAACCCGCCGAATCTCGGCCGAGGCGGTATACTCTAGCTGCCCTTCTGTCACTGCCATTTCGCTCCAACTGCTCTTGTTCTTTGTTTTGCATTGCGCAGATTCGCGCTACCCGGGCACACAGGGGTAAGGCGCCTGCCTGCGCCGGCGGACTTCTACATTCAGCACTGCCGCCTTATCCCGCGGCTTTAGAGCGATTCGGCCCGCCGAGCGTAAAAAAGAAGGTCGCACCCCTGTCTACTTCCGCCTCGGCCCAGACGAGGCCATTGTGGCGG